>JAQVJI010000116.1 GCA_028695255.1 Chromatiales bacterium
CTCTACGACGGCGAAAAGCTGCACGCCGCCGAGGCGGAGGGCATCGAACTGCTGTTCGAGCAGGCGGTGCGGATGATCGTCAGGCCGTCCGAATTCAATCACCGGTTGCCGCTGCCCTTCATCGAGGCGGCGGACAATTATCTGAGCGGCGATCCGGCGACGCGCAAGCACTTCCAGTACGAGGAGAACCGTCAGTTCATGCTGTCCGACCTGTACGACTTCATCCAGTTGCAGGCCCTGCGGCGGGCGCGATCCTCGACCAACTTGCAGTACTGACGGCGTAGGTCACGCTGCTAAGCTGCATGACGGAGCAGAGCGCCGGTCTTCTTTTCCCGGTATTCCGTCCCGGCGTCCTCGGCGAGAGATCGTGGTTTTCTTTCCTCTGTGTTTTCTCTGGCCAAAACAAAAAAGGCCCCGCGCCGAAGCGCGGGGCCTTGCCGGGGACTGCCGCTGCGGCGTCGATCAGGGCAGCGAGGGTACGGCGAACTGCGGCACTTCACCCGTCAGTGCGTGCAGGAAGGCCTCGATGTCCGCCACTTCCTTCGCAGGCAGGTCGAGACCGAGCATCTCCTTGCCCATGACCTTGATCGCATCCTTCAGATTGTCGACGTTGCCGTTGTTGAAGTAGGGATAGGTGAGCGCGACGTTGCGCAGCGTCGGGGTCTTGAACGCGTGCTTGTCGGCGTCCTTCTTGGTGACCAGGTAGCGTCCGAGGTCGGTCGAGCCCGGCACCTTGATCGGGTAGAAATTGCTGTCGGTCAGCGCCGGTCCGCGGTGGCAGCCGACGCAGCCGCGATCGGCGAAGGCCTTCATGCCGCGCTTCTGCTGCGCCGACATGGCATGGTCATCGCCCGCCAGATAGCGGTCGAAGGGCGAGTTCGGCGTCACCAGCGTGCGCTGGAACGCGGCCAGCGCCTTGGCCATGTTGGCCGGCTTGATCGGGTCCTTCTCGTCGAAGGCGGCGGCGAACATCTGGTGGTAGATCTCGAATTCCTTGAGGCGTGCCACCGCCTTGTCGATGGGCATTGCCATCTCGATACCGGCCTCGACCGGGCCCAGCGCCTGCGCTTCCAGCGTCGGGGCACGGCCGTCCCAGAACTGGGCGCCGAAGAAGCCCGAGTTCAGCACCGTCGGCGTGTTGCGCTCGCCGACCTGGCCCATGTGGCCGGTGGCACGCGGGATGCGGTCGGTGTAGCCGAGGGCGGGGTTGTGGCAGGTGGCGCAACTGATGACGCCGGAGGCGGAAATACGCGGTTCGAAGAACAGCATCTTGCCGAGTTCGGCCTTGGCCTCGGTCAGGCTGTTGTCGCCGGGGATCGGTGCGATCGCCGGCAACGGCTGGAACATGGGTTTGTAGCCGGCGTATTCATCGGCGGTTGCGGGACCGGCCAGCGCGAGTGCGAAGCCGACGGCGGAAAGGGCGAAAAGGCGTTTCACGGAACGGTTCGACATAGGTCTTCTCCTTACGAGAGCGCATCTGTCTTTATGGTCGGTGGCCCGATGATCCGGGGCGGCACCAAAAGGAAATTTCAGTCGTGGTCGGGCATCGATTGCCCCGGACTCAGTTTTGGAATGAGTCCAGAGAGATTATTGGTGATGCGCAGGGAGCCGGGTTGACTTGCGTCAACTAGGGACCGGATTCCCGAGGGAGATGGCGGTCAGACAGTTGTCTGGCCGCTGTAGAGCGGCGGCATCGGGCAATGCAGCAGCGCGCAGACGGTGCGCAGCAGTTCGGACTCGCGCAAGGTAATGCGGCCGTCGTGCAGAACGGTGATGGTCAGGGCCTCGATCAGGCCCTCCTTGATGACGAAGGGCAGGCCGTCGAGCCGGGTGAGTGCGCGGTCGAGCATCTCGTCCCAGGGTTTGGTCCAGCGTTCAGGCGGGGTGTAGTCGGGGCGCTCGGTCGGCAGCAGGCGCGACAGGCCGGTCTCGAAGGCGGCGCGTGCCTCGCGTTCGTCGGCATGGCCGGTGCGCGCCATGACCGAGAACAGGGTCTGCAAGGCCTCGCCGCTGTCGATGAGCTTCACGCCGCGCGGCTCGCCGAGCGGCTTGTCGGCCTCGGTCAGGTGCTGGCGCATCAGTCGCACCAGTGCGTACTCGAACACCGCGACCTGGCCGTCGGCCATGATCAGGTCCTCGGCCAGCGTGAGCGTCTGTTCGAGCATCTTGCGCGGTTGGCGGCGCAGGGCGGAGAACAGGATGTCCGCCAGCGGCAGCCGGTAGGCCGGGCCGAGCCGGGCGACCTCTTCGTACAGCGGCCGGATGGATTCGGCGACGAGCGGGTTGAGTTGCTCGCCGATCAGCGCGAGCTGGTGCGTGCGTTCCGTTTCGTCGTCGTTCAGCAGCAGCGCCAGGAACAGTGCGGCGGCCCGGCCGGAGTCGTGTGCGGCCTGATCGATGACGGGCGGAATCGATGCCCGCAACTGCATTGCATCGGCGATCTGCGCCTGATCCGGATTGCCGGCCTCCGCGATGATGGTCGACGGACTGACGCCGAGGATTTCCTGCGGCCGCCGGGCTTGCGCTTGGGCGAAACCGGCGGCCGCTTCCATCGTGTCGCCGGTTCCGTCTCCGGCCAGTGCCGCCTTTGCATAGTCGGACGGACGAAAGCTCGGATCGATGGCGCGAATGCGCTCGTCGAGCGGCGGGTGGGTGGCGAACATCGAGGACAAACGGCTGCGGAAGCCGTTGGCGAACAGCATGTGGCTCACTTCCTCGGGTTCGTGCGCGACGAACTGCGAGCCGTCGGTGAAGCCGCCGATCTTCTTCAGCGCGCCGGCGATGCCGTCCGGCTGGCGCGTGAACTGCACCGCCGAGGCATCGGCCAGATATTCGCGCTGGCGCGACACGGCGGCCTTGATGATCTTCGCACCCAGCACGCCGACGTAGCCGATGATGGTGAGCGCGACGCCGAGCGCCAGGATGGCGATGGCCGCGTTGCCGCCGTTGCGCGAACGGCTGACGCGCACGTGACGCAGGCTGCGCAGCAGCATGCGACCGAGCAGGCCGATGGAAAGAATTCCGAACAGCATGCCGAGCAGGCGCATGTTCAGACGCATGTCGCCGTTCAGGATGTGGCTGAACTCGTGTGCCATCACGCCCTGCAATTCGTCGCGGTTGAGCCTGTCGAGCGCGCCGCGCGTGACGGCGACCGCGGCATCGCTGGTGTTGAGTCCGGCGGCGAAGGCGTTGATGCCGGGTTCCTCGTCCAGCACGTAGATCTCCGGCACCGACACGCCCGAGGCGATGGCCATTTCCTCCACCACGTTGCGCAGCCGGCGCAGTTTCGGGTCCTGCGAGTCGGGCGGGACGAAACTGCCGCCGAGCGCGCGCGCCACCGCGCCGCCGCCCTGACCGAGACTGGCCATGCGGAACAGGCTGGCGATCGAGATGATCGCGAGGACGACGACGCTGGTCAGCAACAGCGGGACGGCGAGTTCGGAGGCGGTGACAGGGGTCGCCGGGTCGGCACCGAACAGCATCAGGCCGGCCACGACCGCATCCACGGCGACGATCACGGCGATGACCGTCAGCACGAAGATCAGCACGAGACGTCGCGTGCTGCGGCGGGCCTGTTCCTGGCGGGCGAAGAAGTTCATCGGCTCATTTGTGGGAGCTTCGCCGCGATCGGCCGCGGCACGCTGCAACGTCGCGGCGGAGCCGCTCCCACATGACTCCATGTCTCTGTCAGGTGAACGAAACCTTCGGCACCTCGCGCATGGCGACGTTCTCGATCTCCAGCAGCGCCGCGGGCTGGAAATTGAACGGGCCGGCGATGAGCGTGTTGGGGAACACCTCGCGCGCGTTGTTGTAGTTCATCACCGCGTCGTTGTAGGCCTGGCGTGCGAAGGCGACGCGGTTTTCCGTGCTGGTGAGTTCCTCGGAGAGCTGCATCATGTTCTGGTTCGCCTTCAGGTCCGGATAGGCCTCGGCGAGTGCGAACAGACGGCCGAGTGCGCCGGCCAGCGCACCTTCCGCGCCGGCCAGTTGTCCGAGCGCGGCGGCGTTGGTCGGATCGGCGGCCGCCACCTTGAGGCCGGCCACCGCCTGATTGCGCGCGAGGATCACCGCTTCCAGCGTCTCGCGTTCGTGTTTCATGTAACCCTTCGCGGTCTCGACCAGATTCGGGATCAGGTCGTGGCGGCGCGTGAGCTGCACGTCGATCTGTGCGAAGGCGTTCTTGAATGCGTTGCGCAGCGTCACCAGACGGTTGTAGATGCTGATGCCGTAGAACACGACGACGGCGACGATGACCAGCAGGATGATCAGTTCCATGTTCGCACTCCTGTATGAAGGGTGGTCGAATTAAAGCACAGTCATGGCATTGGAAATACCGTCAGTCAGGTGACGACGTCCGGCTCGTCGCGTCCGGTGCGGGCACGGATGCCGGCGACCTCGTCGGCGATGCGGATCAGATCGGCGAGCGCGGTCTGCGTGTCCTGATCGTGACGTGCCGGATCGGGCTCGAAGTGTTCCACGTACAGGCGCAGGGTCGCGCCCTCGGTGCCGGTGCCGGACAGGCGCAGCACCAGCCGGTCGCCGCCCTCGAAGCCGATGCGGATGCCCTGCCGTTCGCTCACCGAACCGTCCACCGGGTCGGTGTAGGCAAAGTCGTCGGCATAGGCGACGCTGTGATCGCCGTAGCGCCGGCCCTTGAGACCGGGCAGGGCATCGCGCAGGTCCTTGACCAGTTTTTCCGCGGCCTCGGCGTCGACCCCTTCGTAGTCGTGGCGCGAATAGAAATTGCGGCCGAAGGCGCGCCAGTGGTCGCGCACGATCTTCTCCACCGGTTCTCGCTTGACCGCCAGCAGGTTGAGCCAGAACAGCACCGCCCACAGACCGTCCTTCTCGCGCACGTGATCGGAACCGGTGCCGAAACTCTCCTCGCCGCACAGCGTCACGCGGCCGGCGTCGAGCAGATTGCCGAAGAACTTCCAACCGGTCGGCGTCTCGTAGCAGTCGATGCCGAGATGCGCCGCGACGCGGTCGGGCGCCTGGCTGGTCGGCATCGAGCGCGCGATGCCGCGGATGCCCATGCGATAACCCGGCACCAGATGCGCGTTCGCCGCGAGGACGGCGAGACTGTCCGAAGGCGTCACGAAGAACTGCCGGCCGAGGATCATGTTGCGGTCGCCGTCGCCGTCCGAGGCGGCACCGAAGTCGGCGGCGTTGCGACCGAACATGTGCGCGACGAGTTCTTCCGCGTACACCAGGTTCGGGTCCGGATGACCGCCGCCGAAGTCTTGCAGCGGCGTGCCGTTCATCACCGTGCCGGGCTCCGCGCGCAGCAGTTTTTCGAGGATGTGCCTGGCATACGGGCCGGTGACCGCGTGCATGGCGTCGAAACGCATGCGGAACAGGCCCGATCCGAACAGGTGATGGATGCGGTCGAAGTCGAACAGCTTCTGCATCAGTTCGGCGTAGTCGGCCACCGGGTCGATGACCTCGACCTGCATGTCGCCGAGTACCGTTTCGCCCAGCCGGTCGAGATCGATGTCGGGTGCTTCGAGCGTGAGGTAGCGGTCGATGCCGCGCGTGCGCGCGTTGATCGCATCGGTGACCTTCTCCGGTGCCGGACCGCCGTTGGCGATGTTGAACTTGATCCCGAAGTCGCCGTCCGGCCCGCCCGGATTGTGACTCGCCGACAGGATGATGCCGCCGGCCGTCCTGCGAGCGCGGATCACGCAGGACGCGGCCGGCGTAGACAGGATGCCGCCTTGTCCGACCAGCGTGCGCGCGACGCCGTTCGCGGCCGCCATGCGCAGGATGACCTGGATCGCCTCGCGGTTGTAGAAGCGGCCATCACCGCCCAGCACCAGCGTGCCGCCCTTGAGTTCGGGCTGAGTGTCGAAGATGGACTGGACAAAATTCTCCAGGTAATGCGGCTGGCGAAACACCTGAACCTTCTTGCGCAGGCCGGAGGTGCCGGGTTTCTGATCCGTGAAGGCTTGGGTCGGGACGGTGAGAATTCGCATGGTTGGCATCGGTCGTCGTTATGGTTCCGAAAGGCCGACACGTTAGCAGGGCAGGGTCGAAAATTCGAGGCCGCGATATGGCTGTGATGACGCCGTGACGGCGCAAAGAGGGCGTCGAACGCTATGCTATGATCCGGCGCATGTTGATCCGCGACGTGCCTCCCTACATCAATCCGCGGCCGCGCAGTTTTGCGGCGCTGATGGATCTTTACGAAGCCAATTACATCCGCCTGCGGCGCCTGTGCCCGCAACTCGTCGCCCTGCGCGGCACCTCGATATCGCGGGTCGCCGGGGCGATGGACCTGCATCTGACGGTGCTGGCGCACAACCGTTACACCAGCGACCTGTCGCTGACCTACCTGTTTCGGGACGAGGGCGGCGTCCGGGCCAATCCGGATCTGCACCTGCGCATCTATTTCGACGCCCGACAGGTCGAGGTGCTATCCCGGATTCCGCACCACCGGCCGGCGACCGATGCCCACCACGAGACCGCGGCGCTGCTCGAACGCTGGCGGGAAAATCGCTTTTTGTACAAATGGTTGGGTTACTGTCTGCATCAGGGGCATGGTTTCCGCACCGCTCCTGCGGACGACGTTGGTCCATTCTTCCTTACGCCCCTATTCATCCCCGCACCATAAGCCCGCACCATAGTAAGTCGCCGGGAGCGTTTATCGCGCCAGCCCCGAAGGGGTGAGACGCATGTCTGCTCCTGGAATAAAGTTTTCTCCCTGGTGAAACTACCTTGCCATTCTTGTGGTCGAAATGTTGACCTGAGCGATCGGGTTTTGTATAAAGTCTCAAAACCGAGTACCGCAGTAGGTCTTAAACCCCTAAATCGAACACAGCAATCATGAGGTGATGCATCATGAGACTCTCGACCAAAGGCCGTTATGCCGTGACGGCGATGATGGACCTGGCGATTCACGACAAGATCGGCCCGGTGACGCTGGCCGACATTTCCCAGTGCCAGGGTATTTCCCTGTCCTACCTGGAACAGTTGTTCGCCAAGCTGCGCAAGGCCGGTCTGGTGGAAGGCATGCGCGGTCCCGGCGGTGGTTACAAGCTGGCGCGTCCGTCCGACAGCATTACCGTGGCCCAGATCATCACGGCCGTCGACGAGCGTGTCGACGTGATGCGCTGCTCCGGCCAGACGGACTGCCAGAAAGGCGAGCGTTGCCTGACCCACGACCTGTGGGACGAGCTGAGCAATCGTCTGTACGAGTTCCTGGACGGCATCACGCTGGACCAGTTCGCCAACCGACCCGAGGTGCAGCAGATCGCCGCGCGTCAGGACCGCGAGCATCTGCGCCATCACTTCCTCTACCGCCGCCACGCGGCGTGAGGGGGCGGCGCATGGCTCTGCAACTACCCATTTATCTCGACTATTCGGCGACGACGCCGGTGGACGAGCGGGTGGCGGAGGCGATGTCGGGTTGTCTGACGCGTGCGGGCGTATTCGGCAATGCCGCCTCGCGCAGCCACGCCTTTGGCTGGGAGGCCGAACGGCGGGTGGAACAGGCGCGCGAACAGGTGGCGGCGCTGGTCAACTGCGATCCGAAGGAGATCGTGTGGACCAGCGGCGCCACCGAATCCGACAACCTCGCGCTCAAGGGCACGGCCCACTTCTACCAGAAGAAAGGCCGCCACCTCGTCACCGTCAAGACCGAGCACAAGGCCGTGCTCGACAGCTGTCGTCAACTCGAACGCGAAGGCTTCGAAGTCAGCTATCTCGACCCCGAACCGGACGGCCTGCTGGATCTGGCCAAGCTCGAAGCCGCGCTGCGCGAAGACACCATTCTGGTGTCGGTGATGCACGTCAACAACGAGATCGGCGTGATCCAGGACATCGAAGCCATCGGCCGGCTCACGCGCGCGCGCGGCATCGTCTTCCACGTCGACGCCGCGCAATCGGCCGGCAAGATCCCGATCGACCTCAGCCGGCTCGACGTCGACCTGATGAGCTTCTCCGCCCACAAGATTTATGGACCGAAAGGCATCGGCGCCCTGTACGTACGGCGCAAGCCGCGCGCCCGGCTCGAAGCCCAGATGCACGGCGGCGGCCACGAACGCGGCATGCGCTCGGGCACCCTGCCCACCCACCAGATCGTCGGCATGGGCGAAGCCTTCCGGATCGCCCGGGAAGAAATGGCGCCGGAGAACGACCGCATCCGCATGCTCAGGGACCGGCTGTGGAACGGCCTCAACGACATGGACGCCGTCTATCTCAACGGCGACCTGGAGCGGCGCGTGGCGGGCAATCTCAACGTCAGCTTCGCCTTCGTCGAAGGCGAAAGCCTGATCATGGCCTTGAAGGACATTGCCGTCAGTTCTGGCTCTGCCTGCACCAGCGCGAGTCTGGAACCCAGCTACGTCCTGCGCGCGCTGGGGCGCGAAGACGAACTTGCGCACAGCTCGCTGCGCTTCAGCATCGGCCGCTACACCACGCTGGAAGAGATCGATCACACGCTCGCCCTGGTGCGCAACGCAGTCGGCAAGCTCAGGGAACTGTCGCCGCTGTGGGACATGTACCTGGAAGGCGTGGACCTGAAGCAGGTGCAGTGGGCGGCGCACTGAAGCACATCCCATCCGCATTCCTTCTCCCTGTGGGAGAAGGTGGCCCGCAGGGCCGGATGAGGGGAAAGTGACGGCACGCCCTTGAAGACAACGAGAGGTAATCGGACATGGCATACAGTGACAAGGTAATCGACCACTACGAAAACCCGCGCAACGTAGGCGCGCTGGACAAGGACGACCCGAACGTTGGCACCGGGATGGTGGGTGCGCCGGCCTGCGGCGACGTGATGCGCTTGCAGATTCGGGTCAACGAGTC
>JAQVJI010000117.1 GCA_028695255.1 Chromatiales bacterium
CGCTGGTGGTGTTGCTGTCCACCGCCTTTGCGCTCGGCATGGTCATCCAGGGCATGCTCGCGGTGCCGATCGAAGGCTCCATCGCGCTGTTTCTGTCCGGCGCCACGCTGCACCTGTTCGCCACCACCTCGATGGGCATCTTCCTCGGCACCATCGCGCGCACCATGCCGCAGTTCGGTCTGCTGATGATGATGACCCTGCTGCCGCTACAAATCCTCTCCGGCGGCATGACGCCGCAGGAAAGCATGCCCGACGTGGTGCGGCTGGTCATGCAGGCGGCACCGACCACGCACTTCGTCACCCTGTCGCAGGCAATTCTGTATCGCGGCGCGGGATTGAGCGTGGTGTGGCCGCAACTGGCGGCGCTCGCGGTAATCGGCACCTCCCTCTTCATGCTGTCGCTGGCGCGCTTCCGCAAGACCCTGGCGACGATGACATGAAACGGGCGCTGGCGATCCTGCTGTTTCTGTCCGCCCCGGCGGCGGCCGACACGGCCGCTCATGGAACGCTGAGTTTCGTGCTCGAAAACGACCTGTTCTACAACGTAGACCGGCATTACACCAACGGCGTGCGCCTGATCTGGGTACCGACGCGCGACGCCGAGACGCCGCGCTGGGCGGTCGCGCTGGCGCGTATCGTCCCGTGGTTTCCCGATCGCGGCGACATCCGCCACGGCTACGCCTTCGGCCAGAGCATGTTCACGCCGCGCGACATCGCGCTGGCGAAGCCTTCGCCGCGGGACCGGCCCTATGCCGGCTGGCTGTATGGCGCGATCGGCCTGGGCGTGGAGACGGGGCGGCAGCTCGATCTGTTCTCCATCACGGTCGGCATGGTCGGGCCGTCGTCGCTGGCGGAACAGAGTCAGAAGTTCATCCACGAGCTCATCGCGACCACCGAACCGATGGGCTGGCACACGCAGCTTCACGACGAACCCGGCATCGCCGCCGCCTACCAGCGGAGTTGGCGCGAATGGGTGACGACCACCTGGTCCGGCGCGCACCTGGATTTCACGCCGCACGTCGGCGCTACGCTCGGCAACGTGTTCACCTATGCCAACGCGGGATTGACCATGCGCTACGGCCGCCGTCTGCCGCACGACTACGGACCGCCGCGCATCCAGCCGGGCCAGCCGGGCTCTGCCGATTTCGCGCCGACGGCGGACTTCGGCTGGTATCTGTTCGCCGGTCTCGAAGGCCGCGCGGTCGCCCGCAACGTCTTCCTCGACGGCAACAGCTTTCGCGACAGTCATCGCGTCGACAGGATTCCGCTGGTCGGTGATCTGCAATGGGGTGTGGTACTGAGCTGGCGGGAACTGCGCCTGGGCTACACGCACGTATACCGTACGCGCGAATACCGCGGGCAGGAAAACAGGGACAATTTCGGTGCCTTCAGCGTGTCGCTGAAGTATTGAACCCGGAAAGTCCATTAACAGGATGTTGAAAAAGGGCTGTCCTGCCCTTTTTCAACGCGCCGCGCCCGGCGCATGTCCGGGCGCGGCTACGACGAATCAAACACTTACGTGTTTGATTCGCGAGCGAGGCGTTCCTGCCTCGCGTTAGCAGACTGTTTTTCAACAGCCTGCTAATGGACTTTCCGGGTTGAAACGGGCCGGGCAAGCGCAGTTTCGTGCGATGACGATGGTTGCGATCCGCATGGCGGACCGTCCTTCGACGGCCCGCCATGGCTTCAGCAACGACTCACGATCAAGGCCGCATTCACGCCGCCGAAGCCGAAACCGTTGCACAACGCGTGGCGAATCTCCTGCTGCCTGGCCGTACGCGGCACGAAGTCGAGATCCGCCATGGTCTCGTCGACCTGCTCCAGGTTGAGCGTCGGCGGCAGCACGCCCTCGCGCACCGCCATCGCCGAGAAAATGCTCTCCACGCCGCCCGCCGCGCCGAGCAGATGGCCGATGGCGGACTTCGTCGAGGAGACCGGGACCTTGGGCAGATGCGCACCGAAGACATTGCGCAGGGATGCGATCTCGGCGCGGTCGCCGACCGGCGTCGAGGTGGCGTGGGCATTGACGTAACCGATGTCGGCGATGTCGAGTCCCGCCATCGCGAGCGCACGGCGGATCGCGGCGGCGGCGCCCGAACCGTCCTCGGGACCGGCGGTGATGTGCCAGGCGTCGGCACTGGTGCCGTAGCCGCTGACGATCGCGAGCGGCGTCGCGCCGCGCGCCTGTGCGTGTTCGAGAGTCTCGATCACCATCAGACCGGCGCCCTCGCCCATCACGAAGCCGTCGCGGTCGCGGTCGAACGGGCGCGAGGCCCGTTGCGGCGCGTCGTTGCGCGTGGACAGCGCCTTGAGTGCATTGAAGCCCGCGAGCGACAGCGGATCGACGCAGCCCTCGGCGCCGCCGACCAGCGCCACCTTCGCTTCGCCGCTGCGGATCATGCGCATGCCGTCGCCGATGGCCTGCACGCCGGCCGCGCAGGCGGTCACCGGGCAGCCGATCGGCCCCTTGAAGCCGTAGCGGATCGACAGGTTGCCGGCAGCCAGATTGGCCAGGAAGGCCGGCACGGTGAAGGCCGAGACGCGGCGGTGGCCCTTCTCGTCGAGCGTCTTCTGTGCCTGCGTGATGGTCGGAAAACCGCCGATGCCGGTGGCGACGATGGTCGCCGTCGCCTGCCGGTCGGCCTCGTTGTCGGGGTGCCAACCGGCCTGTTGCAACGCCTCTTCCGCCGCGGCCAGCGCGTAGAGGGTGAAGAGATCGATCTTCTTGCGTTCCTTGCGGTCGACGACGCTGTCGGGATCGAGGCCGGCCTCGGAGTCGCGTTCACGGTCGGGGACCAGACCGGCGATGCCGACCGGGAAGTCCTCGACCGAAAAGCGGTCGATGGGGACGATGCCCGAGCGGCCCTCGACCAGCCGTTGCCAGACCGATGCGACGCCGCAGCCCAAGGGACTGACGATTCCCATTCCGGTGATGACGATGGGTGAACTCATACTGCCTCCGAACTTCCAAAAGAACTGAAGGAAACAGTACGTTGCGGCAAAATATGATCAAGATAATATTTTCCGGGGCGTCCATCGGGCCTCGTTGTGGGAGATGTCCATGCCGTACACCAAAGAGCACAAGACCCGATCCAAGGAGCGGATCCTCAAATCGGCCACGGAACTGTTCTGCCGCTATGGCTTCGACAAGGTCTCGATCAACCAGATCATGAAGCTCGCGCGCATGACGCACGGCGCCTTCTACGCCCATTTCGAATCCAAGGAGGCGCTCTACGACGCCACCATCGGCGAGATCTTCCGCCGTTGCCGGCCGGCGCGGCTGGCCAAGGGTCCGCTGTCGGTCAAGCACCTGACGACGCTGGTCACCGACTACCTGAACCTGCGCGAACTGGAACGCAAGAACGCCCCCGGTCCGGAGGCGATCCTGTTCAACGAGATCGCGAGCGACAATCCGCAGATCAAGCGCGCCTATGAGAAGGCCTACCTGAACCTGCGCAAGCTGCTGGAGACGCGCATCACCGCGCTCGGCCGCCTGCGCCGGCTGCCGTTCACGCCGGATGCGGAGACGGTGGCCGAAAAGTCGCGCGCGATCCTGGCGTCGCTGGTCGGTGCGGTGGCGATCGCCCGCAGCCTGCCGCAGGAGGAGGAACAGCGCCAGGTGCTGACGGCGGCGCAGAAGCATATCTTCGCCATGCTCGGCGTCGACGAACCCCGTTCGGACGACTGGCACGGCCAGACCGGCTGATCGCGGCCAGGAAACCCATGGCACCGCGCG
Organism: Chromatiales bacterium; assembly: GCA_028695255.1. GTDB lineage: Bacteria > Pseudomonadota > Gammaproteobacteria > Ectothiorhodospirales > Ectothiorhodospiraceae > JAQVJI01. The sequence goes on from JAQVJI010000117.1 coordinate 3,737, forward strand.
GGGAAAAACCCGGCGGGCTTGGTCGTCTTCCCTGCCCATCGCATACGCCATTGCCTCGTCACGGTCGTGGGCCAGGATCATCCTGAGTCGGCAGAGACTGCCGTTCCATCCCTTCCATCCCCGACTTCGTTTTGCAACGGGCCGCTAACGAAGTCGGCGACGATTCGGAGTATGCTATGTGCCCCTCTGGAGCAGGGATCAGGAGCGATATTCTATGAGCGAGCAAAAACCCATGTTTGGTCAGGCGGACCGGTCCAACCGGCGTGCATTGGTGATTGCGGCAGTGCTGGGAGCCATCGTCATCGGCATCGTGGCGTACTGGCTGTTCCTGAAGCCCGCGCCACAGGAACCGCAGGTGGCCTTGCCGCTTCCCGAACCGGTGGCCGTCCCGCTCCCCGTGGAACCCGAACCCGTCGTCGAAGCCGAGCCGGTGGCCGAAGCCGAACCGGCCGCCCAGCCGGTGGCTGCGGCTCCCGCCGCATCCAGACCCGCCGCGCAGAAGCCTGCTGCCGCATCGAAACCTGCCGCATCGAAACCTGCCGCATCGAAACCCGCTGCATCGAAACCCGCTGCATCGAAACCTGCCGTGCCGAAATCGGCGACCAAGCCCGCCGCACCGAGCCCGGCGCCGACCGAAGCGACGGCGAAGACACCCGCCACGGCAGATCGCATCGAGATCACGCCGTTGCCCGAGCAGCCGCCCGTCACCACGCACGAGGAACGCCTCGCGAAACCGGCCGGCAAGCCGGCGTCGCCCGCGGCATCGGCGTCGGCACCGGTCGACGCAGCGGCCACCACCGACACGACTGCTGCCACAACCGCCGACACGGCAGCCGATACGCAAACCGACGGCTACGTCCTGCGCGCATTCCCCGAATCGGCGGCGGCACGGGCCGATGGCCAGACACCCACCGCCGAACAGGCCGACCGCGCCATCGAACGGGCCGTCGAACAGACGGTCGCCGGACAGATTGCAGCCGAGCAAGGCACGGAAGGCGAAAAGGTCGCGGACGCTGCCGAAGCGATGCCGGCGGCGATCGCCGCCACGGAACAGGCGGTGCAGACCGTCACCGCCGAACTGGAACACCTCGGACCGCTGTACGAAGAGGAGCGCATCACGCTGCGTCATCTGGTGCAGCAACGCATCCACCTCGCCGCGGACGTGGCGCGCGCCACGCGCGAATTCGCGCCGGTGGACATCGCCTTCGACGACGTCTCGCCCGACGATCCGGTCTACACGAGCATCGCGGCGGAGCGCAGCGAACGCTGGGTGGGCATGATGCAGACCACCGAACACCTGCAACGCGTCGAACGGGCCCTGCGCATCTACCGTGAAGAGGTGCGCCAGCGCCGGCTGCAACGCCCCGACTGGCCGGACTGACCCGACCCAGGACCGCAGACGAAAAAGGGCGGGCTTCCTGACCGGAAGCCCGCCCTTTTTCTTTCCTTCTCGCCTTCAGATGGTGGTGACCACGATCGGCCGACCGCGCGTGACGATCAGCGTGTGCTCGTACTGCGCCGACAGATTGCCGCGCGGCGCGCGCAGCGTCCAGCCGTCATCGGCCTCGCGCACCGCTTCCGCGCGCGTCGACAGAAAGGGTTCGATGGTGATCACCATGCCCTCTTCCAGCCGCCGCCGCTCACGCGGATCGTGATAGCCGGGGATGAATTTCGGCTCCTCGTGCAGATGCCGGCCCACGCCGTGACTGCCGAGATTGCGGATGATGCGATAGCCATGCTGGCGCGCGACGCCCTCGATCGTGCGGCCGATGACGTTGAGCGGCCGGCCGGCGGTCACTTCCGCGACCGCCTGTTCCAGTGCGAAGCGCGTCGCCGCGCACAGACGGCGCTTGTGCGTGGACACCGGCGGCATGACGAAGCTGCCGCCGGTGTCCGCGACGTAGCCGTCGAGTTCTGCGGACACATCCACATTGACCATGTCGCCGGGTTGGATCACGCGCTCGCCGGGCACGCCGTGCGCCGCCTCCTCGTTGATGCTGATGCAGGTCGCGCCCGGAAAACCGTAGGTGATCTCGGGCGCCGAACGTGCGCCGTGGCGATCCAGCTCGGCACGCCCGATCGCATCCAGTTCGCGCGTCGTCATGCCCGGCCGTGCCTGGCGCTCCATTTCCTGCAATACCAGCGCGACGATGCGCCCGATGCGTCTGAGTCCTTCGATGTCCTGCTGCGTCTCGATCGTCATGCCTTTGTTCTCCGAACCACGTCGGCGACAGCGTAGCCGATCCAGGTCCGGATTTCCCAGCGCGGCTGCACGATGACGCAAAGCGTGAACGCCACGACTGGAAAGCCCGCGCCGGCTCCATGACAATACGCACTTCCACCCCGCGACCGGCGTTCCGGTCGTTCCGACACCACCGCTCACCAGATCAATCCATCAGGGAGATCACGCCATGCGCCACACGTTCACGCTCGCCATCGCCGCCTGCCTCGCACTCGCCGGTGCCACCACCGCCCAGGCCCAGAACCGCTACGCGCCGCACGCCAGCATGGCCGACAGCTGGTATTTCGGCATCGACGCCGGCGTCGACCTGCCGGCCGGCACCAACGTCCGCAACCTCGATGCCGGCACCGAAGCCGAATACGAGTTCGGCGAGGGCTTCGCCGTGCTGGCCCGCGCCGGCCGCAACTTCACCGACTATCTGCGCATCGAGACCGAACTCGGCTACCGCAGCAGCGACCTCGACGATATCGACGGCGTCGCTACCAGCGGTCATCGCCGCACCGCCTCGATGATGCTCAACGCGATCTACGACATCCGCATCGAACCGGCGATCGTGCCCTTCGTCGGCGCCGGCATCGGCATCGCCCAGATCAGCGACACGGCCAAGATCGGCGGCACGACGCTGCTCGACGATACCGACTCCGGCGTGATGTGGCAGGTGATGGCCGGCTTCGTGATGCCTGCGTCGGAGACCATCGACTTCAACCTCACCTACCGCTACGTCGGTGGCTTCGATCCGACCTACCGCAACGAGGCGGGCGACAGGCTGGAATCGGAATTCCGCACCGACAGCATCGTCATCGGCCTGGCGCGGCGCTTCCGCTGATACGTCCGGACGTCACCGCTTCACGAGCCGATCGGTCGCACCGAGCAGTTGCGCCGGCAACCGCGTCAGATCCTCCGGCCGATCGACGTCGGCGCGTGCCGGCAATTCGTCCCATCGCATGCCGGCCGCGTGCAGCCGTTCGCGCGTCTGCGTCGACACCTTCGACGTACCCCAGTCGACGCCCTCGAACAGGGCCTCGAACAACATCAGCCGGCGCGACTTCGATCGCGCCGGCATCCCCCGGCTCAGGCCGATCAGCACATAACCACCGTCCTGCGCCGGCCCGAGCACGGCATCCATGCCCCGTTCGAGCGACGTGAAGGCCTGTTCCAGATCGGCAACCGACAGCTCCGGGCAGTCGCTGCCGATGAGCACCGCATGGTGGTCTTCCGACAGTGCATCGGCCAGCGCCGTTGCCATGCGCAGGCCGAGGTCGCCCTCGCATTGCGCCCGCAGCGCGATTTGCGGCCAGCGCTGGCGCAATCGTTCGAAATGGGGATGCGTTGCATCCGGCGCGCACCAGAGTTCGACCGGCGCGACTTCGGCATCGAGCGCCGTGCACAATGCACGGTCGAGCAGACGGACATGCAACGCGGCGGCGGCTTCGGCGCCGAGCGTGGGAATCAGGCGCGTCTTCACCCGCCCCGCTTCCGGCGCGCGCGTGAAGATCAGCAGGCGGCGTTCGTGATGATCTGCCACGTCAGCGATAGCGCCGTGCGAGTTCGGCCGGATCGGCACCCAACCAATATGCGGCGCGCAGACGCCACATCAGCAGCACCGTGCGCCATACGCCGTGCGTCTCCCAGCGGCGACCCGAAGTGAGCAATTGCATACGCAGACAGGCCGGCCACGCCACGCGCCGCAAGGCGCGCGACAACGCGATGTCTTCCATCAACGGGATGTCCGGAAAACCGCCGGCGGCATCGAAGGCGGCACGGGTGACGAACATGCCCTGATCGCCGGTCGCGATGCCGGTCAGGCGGGAACGCAGATTCATCATGCCGGCGATGACGGGCAACAGTGGATGGTGGCCCGACAAACGCACGTCGAAACGGCCCCATTGCGCACCCGTCTGCACTGCGCTGACAAGCGCGCGTTCCGCACCCAGCGGTGCGTGCGTATCCGCATGCAGAAACCACAACACGTCACCCTCGGCCGCCGCCGCACCCTCGTTCATCTGCCGTGCCCGCCCGCGCGCCGAGGTGATCACGCGATCGGCCAGCGGCTGCGCCAACACCGATGTTTCGTCATCGCTGCCGCCGTCGACGACGATGATCTCGTGTCCACGATCGCGCAGCGTTTGCAGGCGCGAGAGCGTATCGACGATGGCGGACGCCTCGTTCAGCGCGGGAACGACGACGGAGATGCGCATGCGCCGTCGATCTCAGGCCAGCGCGCCGCCGCAGGAGCTGCCTTGACCGGCGGTGCAGCCGTAACAGTGATCGGCGATGCACACGGGCAGGTCTTCGAGCCGCGCCGGATCGAGCGACGCGACGTGCGTCGGCATGCCGCCGAGCGGCAGACCGAGCATCTGATTGAAGTCGCAGTCGTAGACGCTGCCCTGCCAATCGATGCTGACGAGACTGCGGCACATCACGGCATCGAGGTTTTCATCGCGATGCGCCTCGCGCAACAAGCGCATGTAGTCGTCGAACTGCTTTCGCGAAACGAGCGTGCTGCCGAAACGCTGGATCGGCATGTTGGCAAGCGTGTACAGACGGGTGAATACGATGCCTTGTTCGCCGAGCCGCAGCCGGTAATCGGCCTCCAATGCGGACTGCGGCGGCGGCAGTACCGGACCGGCCGGGTTGTACACCAGATTCAGCACCAGCCCGCTGCCATTGCACCCATAGCCCAGCGCATTGAGCCGTTGCAGCGCACGCAGGCTCGCCGCATATACGCCCTTGCCGCGCTGCGCGTCGACGTTGGTCTCCAGATAGCAGGGCAGCGACGCCGTGATCTCGACGCCATGCCC
>JAQVJI010000118.1 GCA_028695255.1 Chromatiales bacterium
AACAGAGCGCCACCGGAAGCCGCGAAAGCGGGGGTATACGGATGCGAATCTGTCGTCATGAGGGGAAATCTCGTCACGAGTCGCCTCGGCGGTCAGCTTCGCGGGACTTGTTCAGCGTTTCCCTAGGCTGACCGTGGCCGATCTGCGCGGCGCCAGATTAGAAGGGGCCACTTGGATTGACGGCAGGATTTGTGGACCGGGGTCGGTTGGTAAATGTGAGTGAAGCAGGGTGTCAGCCCCGTAGGGCAATGCGATGCATTGCCCACGCGGACGACGCATCCGACACGACACGGTTTCGCGCAACCACCGCGTGGGTTTCGTTCCTCAACCTACCCCGGCCCTTAGGCAATTTCCCTCATCCGACCCCCTTCGGGCCACCTTCTCCCGGAGGGAGGAGGAGTGGAGCACATCACCCCTCTTCCTCATCCTCCCCGCCCCCGTCGTCCATCCCCAGTTCCTTGATCTTGCGCGTGAGGGTGTTGCGGCCCCAGCCGAGGAGGCGGGCGGCGTCCTGGCGGCGGCCGCCGGTGCGGCGCAGGGCGGCTTCGATGAGGATGCGTTCGAACGCGGGCAGGGCGCGGTCGAGCAGGCCGGTGGCGTCGGTGGCGAGTTCGCGTTCGGCCCATTGCGCGAGGGTCTGTTCCCAGCTTCCGCCGGCGACGGCGTGTTCGAGTTCGCGCAGTTCGAGCGGCAGGTCGTCCATGTGGACTTCGCGGCCGGAGGCCATGACGGTGAGCCAGCGGCAGGTGTTTTCGAGCTGGCGCACGTTGCCGGGCCAGTCGAGGCTCATGAGGTAGTCGCGCACGTCGGGCAGCAGGGTCTTGCGTTCGACGTTGAGTTCGGTGGCGGCGCGCGCGAGGTAGTGGTTGAGCAATAGGGGAATGTCGCTGCGGCGGTCGCGCAGCGGCGGCACGTGGATGCGGATGACGTTGAGGCGGTGGAACAGGTCTTCGCGGAACAGGCCCTGCTTGACGCGCTGTTCGAGGTTCTGGTGTGTGGCGGCGATGATGCGCACGTCGACCTTGATCGGGCTGTGGCCGCCGACGCGGTAGAACTCGCCGTCGGCGAGCACGCGCAGCAGGCGCGTTTGCAGTTCGGCCGGCATGTCGCCGATTTCGTCGAGGAACAGGGTGCCGCCGTCGGCCTGTTCGAAGCGGCCGCGGCGCGAGGTCTGCGCGCCGGTGAAGGCGCCGCGTTCGTGGCCGAAGAGTTCGCTTTCGAGCAGGTCGCGCGGGATGGCGGCGGTGTTGAGGGCGATGAAGGGCTGCTGCGCGCGCGGGCTGTGGCGGTGCAGGGCGCGCGCGACGAGTTCCTTGCCGGTGCCGGATTCGCCGTTGATGAGCACGGTGATGTTGGAGCGTGACAGGCGGCCGATGGCGCGGAACACCTCCTGCATCGCGGGCGCCTCGCCGATGATCTCGGGGCTCGCGGTGTCGGCGGGTTCGCCGCCGTTCTCGCGTTCGCGCCGCAACTGGCAGGCGCGCTTGACGAGGTTGACCGCCTCGTCGACGTCGAAGGGCTTGGGCAGGTATTCGAAGGCGCCGCCGTGATAGGCGGCGACGGCGCTTTCGAGATCGGAGTGCGCGGTCATGATGATGACCGGCAGCGCCGGGTATTCGTGCTGGAGGCGGTTGAGCAGGCCGAGCCCGTCCATGCCGGGCATGCGGATGTCGGTAATGATGGCGTCGGGCTGGTCGCGCTCGAGCGCGTCCATCACGCCGGCCGCGGATTCGAAGGCCGTGACCTCGACCTCGGCCTTTTTCAGCGCGCGTTCGAGTACCCAGCGGATCGACCGGTCGTCGTCGACGACCCAGACGTGGTCATTTTTCGTCATCCTTCGTCTCCAGCGGAATCAATAGCGTGAATCGGGTGTCGCCCGGCCGCGAATCGCATTCGATCAGGCCGCCGTGCTGGTTGACGATCGACTGCGCGATCGGCAGGCCGAGGCCGGTGCCGCCCTCGCGGCCGGTGACCATCGGGAAGAAGATGCGCTCGCGGATCTCCTCCGGGATGCCGGGGCCGTCGTCGATGACCTGGATCTTGGCGACCAGCTTGTGGCGCACCTGGCCGATGGTGTACTGGCGCAGCACGCGCGTCTTGAGCAGGATGCGACCGTGTTCGCCCAGCGCCTGCAGGGCGTTGCGCACGATGTTGAGCACGGCCTGGATCAGCATGTCGCGGTCGGCCGAGATATCGGGAATGCTCGGGTCATAATCGGTCTCGATCAGTACCGTCTCGGGCGCCTCGGCGCGCACCAGCCGGAACACGTGGCCGAGTACGTCGTGCAGGTTGACCGGACGCCGCACCGGCAGACTGTTGGGACCGAGCATGCGGTCGACCAGGCTGCGCAGGCGGTCGGCCTCGCCGATGATGACGCGCGTGTAATCCTTCAGTTCCTCGTCGTCGAGTTCCTGTTCCAGCAGTTGCGCGGCGCCGCGCAGGCCGCCGAGCGGATTCTTGATCTCGTGCGCGAGGCCGCGCACGAGCGCGCGCGTGGTCGCCTGCTGGTTGAGCAACTGTTCCTCGCGCGTGATGCGCAACTGGCGGTCGATGTGCAGCATCTCGACCAGCAGATGCGTCGGCTGGCGCGTCGCCTCGATCAGCGGCGAGACGGTCATGTCGACCGTGATCTCGCGCCCGACCGGCAACGTCAGGCGGCGCTCGCGCTCGGTGAATGGATGGCCGCTGTCGAGCGAGCGCCTGAGGCCCGCATGCAGGTCCGCATCGCCCGGGATCAGATCGGCGACCGGCATGCCGCGGCAGCGGCGCAGGCTGTTCTCGAACAGCATTTCGCCCGCGGGGTTCATGTAGTCGAGCCTGAGTTGATCATCGAGCAGCAGCACCGTGGTGGTCAGGTTCTCGATCAGGCGTCGGAAGCCGGGGTCGTCGGATTGCATGGGTGGTCTTGTGCAAAAAGTGAACCAGTGGAGGTCTGGCCGCCGCATGGCGCGCTGGCGGGGTTTCACACCATGATGACGGGGCATGGACGCATCATCTTGGTGCGCACCATTCTGGAGCATAGCGGATCGGCGCGAAGGGACCGCTGCCGATGCGGCGAAAGGCCGCGACGAGGGACGATTTCTCCCGTCATCCGGCCCTTCGGGCCACCTTCTCCTGCGGGGAGAAGGAAACGAGGTCGGCGGAATGCTGCGGGTTCTACGCAGACAAAAAAACGCCCCCTTGCGGGGGCGTTTCATTTGCATGGCTTGTGTGACCAGCCCGGATCAGAGGCTGTAGTACATGTCGAACTCGATCGGATGGGTGGTCATGCGGATGCGCGTGACCTCTTCCATCTTGAGCCCGATGTAGGCGTCGATGGTCTCGTCGCTGAACACGCCACCGGCCTTGAGGAAGTCGCGGTCCTTGTCCAGGGCCTCCAGCGCCTGATCCAGCGCGTGGCAGACCTGCGGGATCTGTTTCTCCTCTTCGGGCGGCAGATCGTACAGGTTCTTGTCCATCGCGTCGCCGGGGTGGATCTTGTTCAGGATGCCGTCGATGCCCGCCATCATCATCGCGGTGAAGGCGAGATACGGGTTGGCGGTCGAGTCCGGGAAGCGCACTTCGATGCGGCGCGCCTTCGGGCTGCTGACGTACGGGATGCGGATGGAGGCCGAGCGGTTGCGGGCCGAGTAGGCCAGCATCACCGGCGCCTCGAAGCCCGGCACCAGACGCTTGTAGGAGTTGGTGGAGGCGTTGCAGAAGGCGTTCAGCGCGCGCGCGTGCTTGATGATGCCGCCGATGTAGAACAGCGCCGTCTCGGACAGGCCGCCGTACAGATCGCCCGCGAACAGGTTCTTGCCGTCCTTCGCCAGCGACATGTGGACGTGCATGCCGCTGCCGTTGTCACCGACCATCGGCTTGGGCATGAAGGTGGCGGTCTTGCCGTAGTTGTGGGCGACGTTCTGCACCACGTACTTGAGCATCAGCACCTCGTCCGCCTTGCGGATCAGCGTGCCGGGGCCGACGCCGATCTCGCACTGGCCGGCGGTGGCCACTTCGTGGTGATGCACCTCGGTGACCATGCCCATTTCGTCCAGCGCCAGGCACATGGCCGAACGCAGGTCCTGCAGGGAGTCGACCGGCGGCACCGGGAAATAACCGCCCTTGACGCCCGGACGGTGACCGACGTTGCCGTCCTCGAACACCTTTTCGGAGTTCCAGGAGGCCTCGTCGGAGTCGATGCGGCAGAAGGAGCCGGACAGCGAGCTGCCCCACTTCACGTCGTCGAACACGAAGAATTCGTTCTCGGGACCGAACAGCGCGCCATCGGCGACGCCGGTGGACTTCAGGTAGGCCTCGGCGCGGCGGGCCAGCGAGCGCGGGCAGCGGTCATAGCCCTGCATGGTGGCGGGCTCGATGACGTCGCAGCGCAGGATCAGGGTCGGCTCGTCGAAGAAGGGGTCCATGACCGCCGAATCGGCGTCGGGCATCAGGATCATGTCCGACTCGTTGATGCCTTTCCAACCTGCGATCGAGGAGCCGTCGAACATCTTGCCGCTCTCGAACAGGTCCTCGTCGACGGTGCGGGCCGGCACGGTGACGTGCTGCTCCTTGCCCCGGGTATCGGCGAAACGGAAATCGACGAACTTGACGCCCTTTTCCTTGATCATTTTCAACACATCAGCAGCGGACATGAAAAACCCCTCCGAAGAGATTCAGTAAGAAAAAATGCCCGGATACCCGGGGATTACGTTGATAAAACCTCTGGGCGATATTGGTGCATGAAGTATGCCACGCACCGGAACCCGCCCGGAATCCGGATTTCACGGGCATTGCGGGTCCCGGAAAGAAAAAACGCGCACCAAAAACACGCGCACCGCACCATTATGGTGCGTCAATCGAAATGGACCGATACCTCGCCGACCTCGGGCACCCTGTGGCTCGCGGCCCTGAGCCGCTCGGCAGTGTGCCGCGCCTGCTCCAAGTCCGCAAGCCGCGCCAGCGGCAGGTGGATCTCGATATGGGCCTTGCCGTTCAGGTAGTGAATGCCGATCCGGTCCACCGCATCCGCGGCCTCGACGCCGGACCAGCTCGCATGCAGCTTGTCCAGCAGTTCCGCCCGCCCGGGCAGGTGGCTGGACGGCGGCACCTTCTCGTCGTCCTCCGGGTCGATGTGGACAGTCACGTCCGTCAGCTCGTCGAAGCTGTCGACCAGATGCCGGCGTACCGTATCGCTGATGTGATGGCCCTCGGACACGCTGATGCGCGGGCTGACCAGGATGTGCACGTCGGCCAGCGCGCTGCCGCCCATGCGCCGCGTGCGCAGCATGTGCAGGCTCTTCACGCCGTCCACCGACAGGATGGCGTCGCGGATCGATGCCACCCGCTCGGGCTCCAGGCCGGTGTCGATGAGTTCGTTCACGCTCTGGCGCACCAGCCGCCAGCCCATGAGCAGGATCATGCCGGCGACGATCACCGCAGCAATCGCATCCAGATAGGGCAACCCGGCCAGCGTGCCGCCGATACCGACCACCACCACCAGCGACGAGGCGACGTCGGAACGATGATGCCAGGCGTTGGCGCGCAGCAGGTTGGATCGGATACGGTTCGCCACGCGTATCGTGTAGTGGTACAGGGCCTCCTTGGAGAAGATCGCCAGCGAGGCGAAGAACATCGCCCACGGCGCCGGCACCAACAGATCCTCGGGCTCGAACAGGCGATGGCCCGCATCCCAGCCGATGCCGGCCGCAACACCCATCAGCATCAGACCGACGAACACCGTCGCCAGCGTCTCGATACGACCGTGACCGTAGGGGTGTTCCGCGTCGGCGTGGCGATTCGCCTGCCCGGAGGCGAACAACACCACGCCGTCGCTCACTAGATCGGACAGCGTGTGCACGCCGTCGGCCAGCAGCGCCTGCGAATGCAGCAGCACGCCCGTGGCGATCTGCGTCACCGACAGAAACAGATTGATGACCGCCCCCACGATGGTGACGCGGCGCATCGCGCGGTAGCGCGGCATGTCATGGCTGGCTTCGGGCATCGGGTGCGGGGTCGGTCGACCCGGTCGGACGGGCGGCTGGCTGGAGGATTCCTGTGGCGCGATTGTAACCGCAGGCGGGAGCGATGCCGACCTCCTTCCCGAAACCTGGCGGTCTCTCCCCTTGCATGTTCCATTCAGGCCACCTTCTCCCCAGGGGAGAAGGGCAAAAGGCGTGGCTTTCAGCCACGCGGATCTACTGCCGCGTGTCGTTGCCGCGCACCGGCATGCAGCGGCCGCTGCCGTAACGACTCAGCGTGGTGCGGGCCTGGCGGCTGCCGGTGTCGGTCCACAGATCCATGGCCTCGAGCGGCGACAACGCGAGACTGCCGTCGAGTTCGCGCATCGCGCGCAGGACGTCGGTGAGCGGTACGAAGGCGCGGGAGAGCTCGCCGAACAGTTCGGCAGTGGTGCGCGACAGGAGATCGGACAGGCGCGCATAGGCACTGCGACCGAGATCGACGTAATAGCCGACGCTGACGCGGCGGCGCCTCGCCCGCTGCGGGAACAGGCCGGCGAACAGCAGGCAGTGGTCGCCCACCTCGCGCAGACGGTCGGCGCGTTCGTGGCCTTGCGCAAGCAGACCCTGCATGTAATCGAGCGCCAGCACGCGATGGCCGGCGCTGATGTCCTGACTGAAGCGCAACAGCACGAACACCAGATAGCTTTCGAGCTGCTCGTCCAGTTCCTGCGTGGCGGCACCGGCGGCCTCCCTGACCAGGCGTTGCCACTGCGCGGTGGCGGTCGGTTCCAGGATGAAATCGCTCATGGCGTACCTCCGACGGAAATTCGACGTCTCGACGAGTGTAGATGCATCAAGCGCGCCATGCCGCAACCCCGGTGGCTGGCACAGGCATGCAGCCGCTATACTGCGCGCCTTGTCCGCAAATCCCTTTTCCGATCCCGGTATCCCATGTCCCGACACGACCTCTCCACCTTCCAGGGCCTGATCCTGACGCTCCAGGAATACTGGGCGTCGCACGGCTGCGTCGTCCTCCAGCCCTACGACATGGAGATGGGCGCCGGCACCTTTCATCCTGCGACCTTCCTGCGCGCGGTCGGTCCCGAACCGTGGCGCGCCGCCTACGTGCAGCCCTCGCGCCGGCCGACCGACGGCCGCTACGGCGAGAACCCGAACCGGCTCCAGCACTATTACCAGTTCCAGGTCATCCTCAAGCCGTCGCCGCCCGACATCCAGGACCTCTACCTCGGCTCGCTGCGCCTGCTCGGCTTCGATCCGCTGACGCACGACATCCGTTTCGTCGAGGACAACTGGGAATCGCCGACGCTCGGCGCCTGGGGGCTCGGCTGGGAGGTGTGGCTGAACGGCATGGAGGTCACGCAGTTCACCTATTTCCAGCAGGTCGGCGGTCTCGACTGCCGGCCGGTATCGGGCGAGATCACCTACGGCCTGGAACGGCTCGCGATGTACATGCAGGGCGTCGAGAGCGTCTACGACCTGACATGGGCCAAGGGCCCGCAGGGCGTCGTGCGCTACGGCGACGTGTATCACCAGAACGAGGTCGAGCAGTCGACCTACAACTTCGAGCAGGCGGACGTGGAATCGCTGTTCGCCTGGTTCAACAACTGCGAGAAGGAAAGCACGCGCCTGATCGAGGCCGGTCTGCCGCTGCCCGCCTTCGAACAGATGCTCAAGGCCTCGCACACCTTCAACCTGCTCGACGCCCGCCGCGCCATCTCGGTCACCGAACGCAACCGCTACATCCTGCGCGTGCGCACGCTGGCCCGCGCCTGCGCCGAGGCGTATTACGCCGCGCGCGAACGCCTCGGCTTTCCGATGCTGGGCGGGGCGTGAGGTGGTCACTTTCTTGTCCAGACAGATCGACCGCGTGTTCGCACTGCCCGGCGGACTCATCAAACATCAGCGCGAACGTATCCAATCATGACGACTTCACACCTCACCCCTGATGCCTCGTCCCTCACGACCAGGGATTTCCTGGTCGAGATCGGCACCGAGGAACTGCCGCCGAAGGCATTGCCCCTGCTGGCGCGCGCGTTCACCGAGGGCGTGACGAAGGGCCTGGCCGAGGCGGGCATTGCCGCGTCGCTGGTGCAATCCTTCTGCACGCCGCGGCGGCTGGCGGTGTTCGCGGCCGGCGTACCGCTGCGGCAGGCCGACCAGATGGTCGAGCGGCGCGGTCCGGCGCTGAAGGCGGCCTTCGACGACGAGGGCAATCCGACCAAGGCGGCGATGGGTTTCGCGCAGTCCTGCGGCGTGAGCGTGCATGAGCTCGAAAAGCTCGAAACCGACAAGGGCGCGTGGCTGGCATGGCGCACCGAACAGGCCGGCAAGCCGACGACCGAGATCCTGCCCGACATCGTCGAGCAGGCGCTGGCCGCGCTGCCGATCCCCAAGCGCATGCGCTGGGGTGCGGGCGAGGCCGAGTTCGTGCGGCCGGTGCATTGGGTGGTGATGCTGCACGGCGAAGAGGTCGTGCCCTGCTCCATTCTGGGCGTGACGGCCGGACGCGAGACGCGCGGCCACCGCTTCCATCATCCGCATCCGCTGCATGTCACCGAGCCCGCGGCCTGGGCACCGATGCTCGAAACCGAGGGCCGCGTGATGCCGGACTTCGCGGCGCGGCGCGAAGCGATCCTGGGCCAGGTGCAGGAAGCGGCGGCGCAACTCGGCGGCCGCGCGATCATGCCCGAGTCGCTGCTCGACGAGGTCACGGCGCTGGTCGAATGGCCGTCGGCGCTGGCCGGGCACTTCGAGACGCGTTTCCTCGACGTGCCACA
>JAQVJI010000008.1 GCA_028695255.1 Chromatiales bacterium
ATGGTGGCGGACTTGGTGATGGTTTGCCCACTGGCCGGGTCGACCACTGATGCGGTCAGCGTTGCCTGACCGGGAATGGAGGTCGACGTGAAGTAGAAATGTGCGATGCCGCCGGTCGTTTCCTGGTTGATGGTTTCGTCAGTGTTGACGAAATCCTCTGGCGTTTCGGTGGCCACTGACAATAGTCCGTGCTGCACGCCACTGACGGTCATGTTGACGTTGGTGCCATCCGCGACCGGCGTGTCGTTCTCTCGCATCACTCTGACCGGTACGTGCACCGTGTAGGGAGAACCGAGCGCGGGTTCGACGTTCAGGATATTTGCCGGAACCGTCGTCTGTTCCGGCGTTATCGAGACGCTTATGCTGACGGTGTTGGTGAAGCCGCCACTTTCACCACACCCCGCCAGCCATGTGGCGGCCAGCAGCATCAGCAAGGTGGACAGGAACTTGCGCATACGGGTGTCTCCCTGGTCAGAACTCGATGGTGCCCATCATTGGTTTCGTTCGCCCGTACCGATGAGTCGGCACGGGTCCGGTATTCATGGCCGCCATTGGCGGCGTTGTTTCAGGCTCAGGACGTCGTATCGCGTCGGCGCGCGGCCCGAGTGATGCCCTGTTGACGGCGTTCCGCAAATCCCGCCGGCCGATGCCAATTCTCTCGTGGGAGCGGCTCTGCCGCGATAGAGCCAATCGCGGCAGAGCCGCTCCCACGGACGACGACCATCACTGGCGCGTGAACGCGCTCAGGTTGTCGCCGATGAGTTTGGGCGTTACGAAAATCAGCAGTTCGTTCTTGTCTTCCTTGATGCCCTTGGATCGGAACAGGTTGCCGACGATCGGCAGGTCGCCCAGCAGCGGCACCTTCGTCACGCTGTCGGTGGTTTCCTGCTCGTAGATGCCGCCGAGCACCACGGTCTGGCCGTTTTCGACCAGGACGTTGGTGTTGACGCTGCGGGTCTCGATCGGCGGCACGCCGTTCACCTGACGCGAGAAATCCGGGCGGTCCTTGTTGACGCGGATTTCCATGTTGATGCGGTCGTCGGGTGTGATCTGGGGCGTCACTTCGAGGCTCAGCACGGCCTCCTTGAACGATACGCTGGTGCCGCCGCCGAGGCCGCCCGCCTGTTCCTGATAGGGGATTTCGACGCCCTGCTTGATCTCGGCCTTCTGCTGGTTGGAGGTGATCACGCGCGGGTTCGATACCACCTCGCCGCGACCCTCGGCCTGCAAGGCCTGGAGTTCCAGGTCGACCAGGAAGTTGCTGCCGAGGATGGCGAGCGCCAGGCGTCCGGCCGGGTCGGCGATCGGCAGGTTCACGGCCAGGCGGTCGTTGTACGACGGCGGGGTTACCGGGAAGGGCTGGCCGGTGTTGTTGAGATTGGTGATCGCCTGACCGACGCCGCCGGACGCGCCTTCGCCGCTGCCGGTACCGACGATGATGCCGTCGGAACCCGCCTTGCGCACGCCGGCGCCGCCGAAGCGCACGCCGAGTTCGCGCGAGAAGGTCTCGCTCGCGATGACGATGCGGGATTCGATCATGACCTGACGTACCGGCACGTCGAGGATCTTGATCAGGTTGCGCACGGCCGACAGGTTGTCGGAGGTGTCCTGCACCAGTAGGGTGTTGGTGCGGGTGTCGACGGTGACGTTGCCGCGTTCGGACAGCAACTGGTTTTCCTTGGCCTTGAGCAGGGCCGCGATTTCGCTGGCCTTGGCATAGTTGATCTGGATGAATTCGAGGCGCAGCGGCGCG
Source organism: Chromatiales bacterium (assembly GCA_028695255.1). Taxonomy (GTDB): domain Bacteria; phylum Pseudomonadota; class Gammaproteobacteria; order Ectothiorhodospirales; family Ectothiorhodospiraceae; genus JAQVJI01. Next base: position 1,754 of record JAQVJI010000008.1, read on the forward strand.
AGTTCACGTACCTGCTGGCTGGATTCGAGTTCCAGGCGTTCGCGTTCGGCGATGACGTTGCGCGGGGCGATGAACAGCACGTTGCCGCTCTCGCGTTTGTCGAGGTTCTTGGTCTTGAGAATGATGTCCAGCGCCTGGTCCCATGGCACGTCCTTGAGCCGCAGCGTGATGTTGCCGCTGACGCTGTCGTCGATGACGACGTTGAGGCCCGTGAAATCGCCGATCAGCGACAGTACCGAACGCACCTCGATGTCCTGGAAATTGAGCGACAGCCGTTCGCCGGTGTAGGGGAAGCGGTCCTTCAGTCGCGCCTCGGCCTGCTCCTTGGTCAGCGGCAGGGCCTCGATGGTCAGGATGTTGTCCGTCTGGTAGGACATCTGGTCGTAGTCGCCGCTGAGCGCCACGGTAATGCGTGCATTCTGTCCGCGGTTGATGCTCTCGATCGTCGTGACCGGGGTGGCGAAGTCGGTTACGTCGAGGCGTCGTTCGAGCTGTTTCGGCAGTTGGGTGTCGGCGAGATCGATGACGATCTGGCCCGACTGGTCGCGCATGTCGATCGGTGTCTTCGGGTCCGACAGCGTGATGACTACGCGTCCCTCGCCGCGCGTGCCGCGGCGGAAGTCCACGTTGGATACCGTCCGGGCAGCAGTCGGTACCGCGGCGACCGGTATGGTCGCGGCCGCGGCCGCGGCCTCGGCGGCCGGCATGGCCGGTGCGGGTTCGGTGGAGGATGCGGGCGTGGCAACGACGCCGCGTTCGATGGTGACGATCACTTCGTTGCCGCGCACGGCGGTCTGGTACGAGGCCAGGCGCGAGAGATTGAACACCACGCGGGTGCGGTCGCGCGCCTCGACGGCGGTGACGCTGCGGGTGACGCCGACGCCGATGTTCTGCGTGCGCTGCGGCAGCGTGCTGCGCGTGCCGGTGAAGTCGAGCGAGATGCGCGCCGGGTTGTCGATCGCGAAGGTCGACGGCTGGCGCGGCGGTTGCGCGAACTTCAACACCACCTGCAGGCGTTCGCCCGGCAGGGTGGCATAGGTGATCTCGCGCAGCGTGTTGGATTCCGCGGCACCCGCCAGCGGGGCGAGCAGACAGCATGCAAGCGTCGCGCATGCCCACAACCAAGCGAGGTGGGGGGCGGTTCGCATGCGGGACGACAGTTTCCGGCTCGCCTGATTCATGGGTGCGTTCTCCTCAATTCGATTCCGAGAGCGAGATCTCTGTGTCCCGCTCCTTGTAACCGCCGAATCCGTCGGGGACGATCTCGACCAGTTCGATCTGCGATTCGCCGATGGCCGTGATGAGGCCATGATTCTGTCCGAGATGATTGCCGACGGTGACGCGATGGATGACGCGGTCGGGGCTGCGGATCAGCGCCCAGGTGCCGTCGCTCTGGTCCAGCCGGCCGACCATGCGCAGCGAATCGAGCGGGAACTGCTCGAGGTGCTCGCGCGGTCGGTCGCGGTCGATCTGGATGGCGCTTTCCGGGATCTCGGCGATCGTCGCCGCCGGCGGTCGCAACGCAGGTACGGCGGATTGATCGAACGGGTTCTCGCCGTGCTCCGGATAGGCGTGGGGCTCGTAGGGCCGGATCTCCGGGATCGGCTCGAGCGGCGGCGCGGGACGCCGCTTGACCTCCGCCACGTAGCGGTGGAGATCGGACATGTCGTGGCTGGCGCAGCCGCCGATGCTCAGGGTAACGGCAGCCAGCAGCATGGCTGCCGCGGACAGCGGCCAGTGACGGTGCAGAGGGGCTGAATCAGCCATCCGATCCCTCCACGTAGCGATAGGTCTTGGCCGTGGCGGTGAAGGTCATCTTGCTGCCATCGTCACTGTTCGGGGTCAGGGTGACGTCGCCGATGGTGACGATGCGCGGCAGGGCGGCGACGCCGCTGACGAAGTTGCCGAAGTCGTGATAGCCGCCCTTCATGCGCAGCGCGATCGGCAGTTCCGCATAGAAACCCTTCTTGCTTTCGCCACCGGGTCGGAACAATTCGATTTCCAGCCCGCTGGCCAGGGCGGTTTGCGAGACGTCGACCAGCAGGCCGGGGATTTCGGTCTGATTCGGCAGTTGCTGGAGCAGGGCGCCGAAGGTGCGTTCCATTTCCTCGAGCTGCTGCTTGAGCGCCTCCAGGTTGGCGGCGCGCCGCTGTTTGTCCTCGAAGGTCTGTCTGAGCGGCGGCTCCTTCGCCTCTTCGCGTGCGAGTATTTCGCGCTGCGGCTGGGTGTCGAAGTAATAACCCGCACCCAGGATGGCGGCGACGGCGAGCAGCATCGCGCCGATACGGATGAACAGCGGCGCCGACCCCATGTTCTTCGGGTCGATGTTGCGGATCTTGTCCAGATCGAAGTTCATTTTCAGGTCCATGGATGACTATCCCCTGGGTCCTGTGGTCTGGGTGACCGTCAACGTGAAATTGCTGATGCGCGCGCCGCGTACCTCGGTGGCCTCGATCACGGTCAGGCGTGCACCGGAGAACCAGCCAGAGGCTTCGAGACTGCGCATGTAGGCGGAAACGCGCGCGTTCGACTCCGCGCGCCCGGTGATGGTCAGGGCAGCGCCCCTTTGCGAAACGGTGTTCAGAACCATGCCGTCGGGCAGGGTGGTCACGAGTTTGTCGAGCAGGTGCACCGCCAGCGGGCGGCTGGTCTGGAGCTGTTCGATGATTTTCATGCGCTCGATCAGTGCCTTCTTGGTCGCATCGAGCTTCTGGATCTCGGCGATCTGGCGATCCAGGATCTTGATCTCGTTGTCCAGGAAGCGGTTGCGATCCTGCTGGTGCTCGATCAGTCCTTCCATGTGGAAATGCACGTACAGCATGGCAAGGCAGGCGACGGCGATGGTCACGCCGAGTTGAATGAGGAAGCGTTGCTGGCGTTCCTTGCGCAGCGCATCGCGCCAGGGGAGCAGGTTGATGCGTGACATCAGTCGAAACTCCTCAGGGCCAGGCCGCAGGCGATCAGCAATGAGGGTGCATCCTGGCCGAGACGTTGCGGATGGACGCGCGAGCTGAGCGACATCTTGCCGAACGGATTGGCGATGCTGGTGTGGATGCCGAGTCTGGATTCGATCAGTTCGTCGATACCGGCGATGGCGGCACAGCCGCCGGCCAACAGCAGGCGGTCGACGGCATTGATCTGGCTGGCGGCGTAGAAGAACTGGAGCAGGCGATGCACCTGTTGCACGAGGGCGTCCTTGAACGGCTCCAGCACTTCGGGCACATAGTTGTCCGGCAGGTTGCCTTCCTTCTTGGCGATGGCGGCTTCCTCCTGCGACAGTCCGAAACGGCGCATGATTTCGTCGGTCAGCATCTTGCCGCCGAACGGTTGCTCGCGCGTGTAGATCAGCTTTTCTTCCTTGACGGCGTTGATGCTCGTCATGGTGGCGCCGATGTCGATGATGGCGGTCGGCGCGTTCGGATTGAACTCGGCGAGTTGCTCCGCCATCAGTGGGAAGACGTGTTCGATGGCGTAGGCCTCGACGTCCATGACCTTCGGGATCAGGCCGGCATGCTCGACCGCAGCGATGCGCATGTCGACGTTCTCGCTGCGCGAGGCGGCCAGCAGCACTTCGATCAGCTCGGGGTTTTTTGCCGACGGGCCGACGACCTCGAAGTCGAGATTGACCTCTTCCAGCGCGTAGGGGATGTATTGGTCGGCCTCGACCCGGATCTGGGCTTCCAGCTCGTCGCCGTCAAGGCCGCTCGGCATCGTGATGACCTTGGTGATGACCGTCGAGGAAGGGACGGCCAGGGCGCAGAACTTGGTTTTGGCACCGGCCCGCCGGACTGCGCGCTTGAGAGCCTCGCCGACCGCCTCGACGTCCGAGATGGCCTTTTCCATCACCGCGTTGGGCGGCAGGGACTCGACGGCGTAACCTTCCACCCGGTACTTCGAGCCGCTCTTGCTCAATTCCACGAGTTTCACCGAGGTCGAACTGATGTCGACCCCGATCAGGGGCTGCTTTTTTTGGCTGAGCGTCAGCACTATTTTCCCTTTCCGGCGCGGGCAGATATCGGACGAGCCTTACAATGATTCTAGATAGTAGTCCTAAGGTCTCAAAAATTCTAGTAGTTGAACCGGACGGACCGCAGCCTTCGCGGTTGCCGGCCGCTGGTCGGTGTGGGTGGCGATAGGGTATCATCAAACCCTGATACGCTCCTCCCACATCCTGCCCACCCGCTCGACGACATGGCGCTGATCCTCAAAACGGTCCGCTGGGGTTTCACGCTGCTGTTCGGCCTCCTGATGCTGTCGCTGGCCTTCGTTGCCGGCGCCTACCTCTATCTCGCCCCCGGCCTGCCGTCGGTGGAGGTGCTGCGGGACGTGCAGTTCCAGGTGCCGCTGCGCGTCTACAGCCGCGATGGCAAGCTATTGGCCGAATATGGCGAGAAACGCCGCATACCGCTGCGTTACGACGAAATCCCTCCGCGCATGGTCCAGGCCTTTCTCGCCGCCGAAGACGACCGCTTCTTCAGCCATCCCGGCGTCGATTACCAGGGCATCCTGCGTGCGGCCGCCAACCTCGTGCTCACGGGCGAAAAGTCCCAGGGCGGCAGCACCATCACGATGCAGGTCGCGCGCAACTTCTTCCTGGAGCCGGAGAAGACCTATACGCGCAAGCTGCGCGAGATGTTTCTGGCCCTCAAGATCGAGCGCGAACTCTCCAAGCCGGAAATTCTGGCGCTCTATCTCAACAAGATTTATCTGGGGCAGCGCGCCTATGGCGTGGGTGCGGCCAGCCAGATCTATTATGGCGTCGGCGTGGCCGAACTGGATCTGGCGCAGACCGCGATGATCGCCGGGCTGCCGAAGGCACCGTCGCGTTTCAATCCGGTGGCCGATCCTCAGCGTGCGCTGGCGCGGCGCAATTACGTGCTTGGCCGCATGCGCGATCTCGGTTATATCGGCGACGCCGAACTCCAGGCAGCCCGTCAGGTCCCCAACACGGCACGGGTATACGGACTGTCGGCCGAACTGGAAGCCGCCTATGTCGGCGAGATGGTACGGCTGGAGATGGTCGAACGCTTCGGTGAGGACGCCTATACGGCGGGCTATCGCGTCCATGCCACGGTGGACGGCGTCCATCAGCAGGCCGCCAATCGTGCCCTGCGTGCGGCATTGCTGGCCTACGACGAACGTCACGGTTATCGCGGTCCAGAGGCGCACGTCGAATTGCCGGCCGATGCCGGTGTGGCGGCGTTGGACGGTGTGCTCGGTCGCTATGCGCGGGTCGGTGGCCTGCTGGTGCCGGCGCTGGTGACGGCGTCGGACGAGCAGCGCGCCGAGGTCTATCTCGGCGAGGGGCGCAAGGCGGTGCTCGATCTGGCTGCCGTCGCCTGGGCGCGTCCATTCATCGACGAGTCGCGCCGCGGCCCGGCACCGCAGAACGTGTCGCAACTGCTCAAGCGTGGCGACGTGATCCGGCTGATCGCGCGCGCCGATGGCCAGGGCTGGCTGCTGGCGCAGGTGCCGGACGTCGCCGGCGGATTGGTGTCGATGGATCCGCACAGCGGTGCGGTACTCGCGCTGGCCGGCGGGTTCGATTTCTATCAGAGCCACTTCAATCGCATCACCCAGGCCGAACGACAGCCCGGTTCGGCCTTCAAGCCGTTCCTGTTTTCGGCCGCTCTGGAGAAGGGCTACACGCCGGCGTCCCTTATCAACGATGCGCCGGTCGTGTTCGAGGATCGGGCGCTCGAAGGCGCCTGGCGACCGGAGAACTACAGCGGCCGGTTCTACGGCCCGACTCGCCTGCGTGAGGCATTGGCGCATTCGCGCAATCTGATCGCGATTCGTCTGTTGCAGTCGCTGGGTATCGGCGACGCCCTGCGCCATATCGGATCGTTCGGTTTCGATCTGGCGCGTCAGCCGCGGGACCTGACGATATCGCTCGGCAGCGGCACCGTCACGCCCTGGGAGCTCAATCGCGCCTATGCGGTGTTTGCCAACGGCGGTTTCCTGGTCGAGCCCTATCTCATCGAACGCATCGAGGACGCGGCCGGGCAGGTCATATTCCAGGCCGAACCGGCGCTGGTGTGCGAGGAGCCTTGCGCGGCGGCTGCGGCGGAGGCCGGGGGTGAGGTGGCGATGGCCGAGCCCGGTCCGCCATCCGCGCCACGAGTCATCTCCGCAGCCAATGCTTACCAGATGGTGAGCATGATGCAGGACGTGATCCGCATCGGCACTGGCCGGCGTGCCCAGGCATTGGGCCGGGGCGATCTGGCCGGCAAGACCGGCACCACCAACGATCTGCGCGATGCCTGGTTCGCCGGTCTGAACGGCGACGTGGTGGCCACGGCCTGGGTCGGCTTCGACCGTCACACGCCGCTCGGGTCCAACGAGACCGGTGGCGCCGCGGCGCTGCCGATGTGGATCGACTACATGCGCGTCGCCCTCGACGGCAAACCCGAGCGGCTGCCGGCCCAGCCGCCTGGCATGATCACGGTGCGTATCGATCCCGCCACCGGCCTGCTGGCCGGCAGCGATGCGCGTGATGCCATATTCGAGACCTTCACCCCCGAGCAGATCGCGGCCATCCGCGACACCGCGCCGGTGGCGACGCTGCCGGCGGGACGCGACGGTCGCGACACGGCGGAGCAGGTGTTTTGAGCGCAGGCGCAAGGCGCAGGAAACAGGACCATGTCCCATAACGACGAGCGCGTGCGCCGCCTGATCGCCGACGAGGCGGCGCGGATCATCCTGGACGAGGGGCTCGCCGACTACCGCATGGCGAAGCACAAGGCGGCCGAGCGGCTGAATGCCGCGCAGACGCGCAATCTCCCCAACAATGCCGAGATCGAACAGGCGGTGCTGGATCGCCGGCGGCTGTTCGGCGATCGCGCGGCGCAGGATCGTCTGCTGGCATTGCGGCACGCGGCCTTGTCGGCGATGCGCCTGTTCGTGGCCTTCGAGCCGCGGCTGGTCGGGCCGGTGCTGAGTGGTGCGGTGAGCGGACTGCGTCAGCAGGTCGACCTGCATCTGTTCGCCGACACGGTGGAGGAGGTCATGCTGCTGCTCGACGAACGTGGCATCCCGTGGGAGGCGGGCGAACGTCGCCTGCGTACCGGCGCGCAGTCCCATGCATTTCTGCCCGTGCTCGGCTTTCAGGCCGGTGACGTCACGTTGGAGGCGGTAGTGTTCCCGACCAACGGCATCCGTCAGGCGCCCTTGAGCCCGGTCGACGGCCGCCCCATGCAGCGCGCCGACCTGAAGGAGGTCGAGCGGCTGCTGGCGGGAGAGACCGGCGCTCAGGCGTGATAGGGCCGGCCCAGTTCATGCACCGCGTCGACCAGTGCGGTGACGTGGTCCGGATCGATGTGCTGGTGGATGCCGTGGCCGAGATTGAACACGTGGCCGGAGCCCTGGCCGTAGTCGGCCAGTACCTTCGCCACCTGGTCGCGGATTCGTTCCGGCCTGGCATACAGCACCGCCGGATCGAGATTGCCCTGTAGCGCCACACGATCGCCGACGCGGCGGCGCGCGTCACCGATGTTGGTGGTCCAGTCCAGACCGAGCGCGTCGCAGCCGGTGGCGGCCATCTCCTCCAGCCACTGCCCGCCACCCTTGGTGAACAGGATCACTGGCACGCGCCGGCCCTCGGCCTCGCGCGTCAGGCCGTCGACCACGCGGCCCATGTAGGCGAGCGAGAACTCGCGGTAGGCCTCGGGCGCGAGTGCGCCGCCCCAGGTGTCGAAGATCATCGCTGCCTGTGCGCCGGCCGCGATCTGCGCATTGAGGTATTGCGTGACGCTGTCGGCGATCACGCCGAGCAATTTGTGCAACAACGCCGGCTCGTCGTACAGCATGCCCTTGATGTGGGCGAACTCCTTCGAACTGCCACCCTCCACCATGTAGGTCGCGAGCGTCCACGGGCTGCCGGAGAAGCCGATCAGCGGCACGCGTCCGGCGAGTTCGCGGCGGATCACGCGCACCGCGTCCATCACGTATTTCAGTTCACCCTCGGGGTCAGGCACGCCGAGACGGTCGATGTCGGCGGCGGAACGTATCGCCTGCTGGAAACGCGGCCCCTCGCCTTCCTCGAAATACAGACCCAGGCCCATCGCGTCCGGCACGGTGAGAATGTCGGAAAACAGGATCGCGGCGTCGAGCGCGAAACGTTCGAGCGGTTGCAGCGTCACCTCGCAGGCCAGTTCCGGCGATTTGCACAGATCCATGAAGCTGCCGGCGCGCGCGCGGGTGGCGCGGTACTCGGGCAGGTAGCGGCCGGCCTGACGCATGACCCAGATCGGCGTGGTGTCCACGGGTTCGCGCAGCAGGGCGCGCAGAAAGCGGTCGTTCTTGAGCGTCGTCATGAATTGCCTTTGGTGGTGCCGCGTCGCGGCTTGTTATGTATGAATGATGGACGGTCTCAGACGCCGAGAAAACCGAGGATGCCGCCGGCTGCCTCGCGGCCTTCGTATACCGCCGTCACCACCAGATCGGAGCCGCGAACCATGTCGCCGCCGGCGAAGACCTTCGGGTTGGCGGTCTGAAAGGATTCCGGTCCGGTGACGACGACGCGGCCCGTCGGGTCGAGTGTCACGCCGTGCGCGGCGAGCCAGGACGGCGGACTGGGTCGGAAACCGAAGGCGATGATAACGCGATCGGCCGGAATGATCTCCTCTGATCCGGCCACGACCTCGGGCTGGCGGCGCCCGCGCGCATCGGCGGCACCGAGTCGCGTGGTCACTACCTTCACGCCCTCGACCCCGCGGTCGCCGACGATCTCGATGGGCTGCCGGTGCCAGAGAAACTTGACGCCCTCCTCCCTGGCGTTGGCGACCTCGCGGCGTGAGCCCGGCATGTTGTCCTCGTCGCGCCGGTAGGCGCAGGTCACGCTTGCCGCGCCCTGTCGGATCGCCGTGCGGTTGCAGTCCATCGCCGTGTCGCCGCCGCCCAGCACCACCACGCGTTGCCCTCGCATGTCGATGAAGTCTTCGGGCGAACGCTCGTAGCCGAGCAGGCGGTCGACGTTGGCGACCAGGAACGGCAGCGCCTCGTGCACGCCGGGCAGGTCCTCGCCGGGGAAGCCGCCTTTCATGTACGTGTAGGTACCGAGGCCGAGAAACACGGCGTCGTATTCGTCGAGCAGGGTCTCGAACGGCAGATCGCAGCCGACCTCGGTTTGCAGGCGGAATTCGACGCCCATGCCCTCCAGCAGGCCGCGGCGTATGCGGACGATGTCCTTGTCGAGCTTGAACGATGGAATGCCGAAGGTGAGCAGGCCGCCGATCTCGGGTCGGCGGTCGAACACGACCGGCTGGACGCCGTTGCGCGCCAGCACGTCGGCACAGGAGAGACCGGCCGGCCCCGCGCCGACCACGGCGACGCGTTTGCCGGTGGCGACGACCCGGCTCAGGTCGGGTCGCCAGCCGGCCTTGACCGCCTCGTCGGTGATGTACCTTTCGATCGCGCCGATGGTGACGGCGCCAAAGCCGTCATCGAGCGTACAGGCGCCTTCGCACAACCGGTCCTGCGGGCAGACGCGGCCGCAGATCTCGGGCAGGGGATTGGTCTGGTGCGATAAATCTGCGGCAGCGAACAGGTTGCCCTCGGCGACCAGCTTGAGCCAGTCCGGGATGTAGTTGTGGACCGGACACTTCCATTCGCAATAGGGATTGCCGCAGGCGAGGCAGCGACCGGCCTGCGCGGCTGCGCCGGCGGCGTCGAAGCGGCCGTAGATCTCGCGGAAGAAGTGGATGCGCTGTTGCGCCGGCTCCCTGGCCGGATCCTGGCGCGGCACTTCCAGAAACTGCATCGGGTTGGTCACGGGCGGTCACCTGCGACGCGGATCGATGCGGATCAGCATGGGCGGGGCGGCGCCGGCGCGCAACCCCATGGGGCGGGCGTGATTCAGGCCGACAGGCGCTGTTTGACGCGGGCACTGACCGCGCCCATGTCGGCGCGGCCCTGGATCAGCGGGCGCAGGATGTTCATCACCTTGCCCATGTCCTTGAGCGCCGTGGCGCCGGACTCGCGCACCGCCTCGTCGATCAGGGTGGCGATCGCGTCGTCGGTCAGTGGTTCCGGCATGTAATGCTGGATCACCGCGACCTCCGCCCGTTCCTTGGCGGCGAGGTCCTCGCGGGCTGCATTTTCGAACTGCGAAATGGATTCGCGCCGCTGCTTGATCATCTTGTCCAGCACCGCCAGCACCTTTTCGTCGTCCATCTCGGTGCGGGTGTCGACCTCGACCTGCTTGATCGCGGCCAGGATCAGACGGATGGTGCCGAGTCGTTCCTTGTCGCCCGCGCGCATGGCGGTCTTCATGTCCTCGGTGATGCGGGACTTGAGACCGGTGGGCATGTCGGCGGGCACGACGGCGATCCTGAGGATCAGTACAGACGTTCGCGGCGGGTGATGTCGCGCGAGGAGCGTTTGATCTGGCGCTTCACCGCGGCGGCGGCCTTGCGCTTGCGGATCTCGGTGGGTTTTTCGTAGAACTCGCGGCGACGGACCTCGGTCAGAACACCGGCCTTCTCACAGGTGCGCTTGAAGCGGCGCAGGGCGACCTCGAAGGGCTCGTTCTCTTTCACACGTACGTGGGGCATGCAATATCACCATTCCTGAAGTGGTTTGAGTCCAGCCGGACCAGCGGTCGATACCCAAGGGTCAACGTCCAGGGGCCGGCAAAGAACCGCAAATTATAGTGACGCGCCCTTAAAATGCAAAAATAAATGCAATCCCCTCCTCTCGCCCCAACCCAGACGACCCGATCCATGCGCGTACTCGCCATCGAAACCTCCTGCGACGAGACCGGCGTCGCCATTCACGACCTGGGGCGCGGCCTGCTCGCGCACGCCGTGTTCAGTCAGGTCGAGCTGCATGCCGTCTACGGCGGCGTGGTGCCGGAACTGGCCTCGCGCGACCATATCCGCCGCCTGCTCCCGCTGCTGCGGCAAGTCATGACCGAGGCGGATACCCGGCCGGCCGATCTCGATGGCGTGGCCTACACCGCCGGGCCGGGCCTCTTGGGTGCGCTGCTGGTCGGCGCCGCCGTGGCGCGCAGTCTGGCCTGGGGCTGGGGTCTGCCTGCGATCCCGGTGCATCACATGGAAGGGCATCTGCTGGCGCCGCTGCTGGAACCCGATCCGCCGCCGTTCCCGTTCCTTGCATTGCTGGTTTCGGGCGGTCACACCATGCTGGTGGACGTGCAGGGCATCGGCCGCTACACCATCCTCGGCGAGAGCGTGGACGACGCCGCCGGCGAGGCCTTCGACAAGACCGCCAAGCTGCTCGGCCTGCCGTATCCGGGCGGACCGGAACTGGCGCGGCTGGCCGAACGCGGCGTACCGGGGCGGCTGCGTTTCCCGCGTCCGATGACCGACCGGCCGGGACTCGACTTCAGTTTCTCCGGTCTCAAGACGGCGGCGCTCACGGCGCTGCGTGCGGTCGAGGGCAGTGATCAGGAGCGTGCCGACATCGCGCGGGCCTTCGAGGAGGCGGTGGTGGAAACGCTGGCGATCAAGAGCCGGCGCGCGCTGGAGCAGACCGGGCTGCCGCGTCTGGTGGTGGCCGGCGGCGTCGGCGCCAACCGGCGCCTGCGCGAGCGGCTGGCGGAGACGGCGGCCGGGCTCGGCGCGTCGGTGCATTATCCGCGCATCGAGTTCTGTACCGACAACGGCGCCATGATCGCGTTGGCAGGTGCGTTGCGCTTGGCCGGTTCGGGTGGCGATGTGGCCGACCTGGCGATCCGCGCCCGTGCGCGCTGGCCGATCACCGAGCTGGTGCCGGCGGGGCGTTCGGCAGGTTGAGCGTAAGCGCTACTGACGCTTGGGCGGTCGTTCGGGCGACGCGACAACTCGCGTTATTTCGCCCCGATGCGCGTTTCGGTGCCATCGCGCAGCTTGGCGATGTTGCTGCGGTGACGCCAGAAGACCAGCAGCGTCATCGCGACCGCGGCGGCGCCGAGCCAGGGCGAGCGGGTCAGGACGTACACGTAGAACGGCGCGGCGAGCGCGGCGCTGAGCGCCGACAGCGAGGAGATGCGGCTGATCGCGGCGACGACGAGCCAGGTCGCGAGTGCCAGCAGGCCGGCGGCCCAGTGGATGCCGAGCAGTACGCCGAGCGCGGTGGCGACGCCCTTGCCGCCCTTGAAGCGGTGGTAGACCGGGTACAGGTGACCGAGGAATGCCGCCAGCGCGACGGTCGCGAGCCAGCCGTCGGACAGGCCGAGCGCCTGCGCGACGAGCATCGGCAGCAGACCCTTGAGCAGATCGCCGATCAGCGTGACGATGGCGGCCTTCTTGCCGCCCAGGCGCAGCACGTTGGTGGCGCCCGGATTGCCGGAGCCGTGACCGCGCGGGTCCGGAAGGCCCATCAGTCGGCAGGTTACAATCGCGGTGGAAACCGACCCCAACAGATAGGCTGCAATGACGACGAAAGGTTCGAGAGGCATGGTGTATGCGCGCGGCGCGATGGCAGGAAGAGCGGCGCACATGATAGCCGAGAACGTCGTTGCGCTGCCGCTACGCGCATGAATGCGTCTTCACCACTCCATAAGCGGGTCGTCGGTTTCGGTCCGGACCTGGTGCTGCTGCATGGCTGGGGCTTGCAGGGTGCCGTATGGGACCCGCTGCTGCCGGCCCTGTCCGAGCATCGGCGCGTCAGCGTGATCGACCTGCCGGGGCATGGCCACAGCCGCGACGTGCCGCTCGACCAGCCGCCCGAGCAGGCACTGGCCGCGCTCGCCGCGTCGCTGCCGCAGGCGCCGGTCGACCTGATCGGCTGGTCGCTCGGCGGCATGCTGGCCCTGGCGTTGGCGGCGGCACATCCCGAACGCGTGCGGCGGTTGGTGATGGTCGCCGCGCTGCCGCGCTTCGTGCAGGGGCCGGGCTGGCCGCAGGCGATGTCACCCGAGTTGCTGGAACAGTTCGCGGCGGTGCTGGCTGACGGCTACAAGGCCACGCTCACGCGCTTTCTGGCACTCCAGTTTCACGGCGTCGAAGGCGCGGCCGAGAAGGTGCGCGGCCTGCGCGACCGCCTGCTGGAGCCGGCGCCCGATCCGGATGCGCTGCGCGGTGGACTATCGTTGCTGACGGCGCTCGACCTGCGCGACACGCTGCGCGACCTGCCGCTGCCGGTGTCGGCCATCTTCGGTCAGCGCGACATGCTGGTGCCGGCCGCCGCCGCCGCTATCCTCGCCGACCTGCGTCCCGGCCTGCGCACGACGGTGCTGGAAGGCGCCGGTCACGCGCCGTTCCTGTCGCATCCGCAGGCCTTTCTGCACACGCTCGAATCGCACCTCGATGACTGACGACGCCTACGCCCTCGACAAGCGCCGTCTGCGCGTGGCCTTCGCGCGCGCCACCGGCAGCTACGACGAATCCGCGGTGTTGCAGGCCGAGATCGGCCGGCGCCTGCTGGAGCGTCTCGATTACGTGCATCTCGATCCGCGGCGCGTGCTGGATGCGGGCGCGGGCACCGGCCGCGGCAGCCGCGCCCTGCGCGAGCGTTATCGTCGTGCGGAGATCGTTGCGCTCGACATTGCACAGGCCATGCTGTGTGAGCTGCGCCGTCGGAGCGGCGGCTGGCGCGAGCGCTTTCGCCGGACGCCCGCGGTCTGTGCCGACGTCGAGCGCCTGCCGCTCGCCGACGGCTGCATCGACCTCATACATTCCAACGTCGCCCTGCAATGGAGCATGTCGCTGGACGCGGTGTTCGGCGAATTCCGTCGCGTGCTGGCGCCGGGCGGCCTGCTGATGTTCACCACTTTCGGTCCCGATACGCTCAGGGAACTGCGCGCGGCCTGGGCCGAGGTCGACGATCGCGTGCACGTGCACGCCTTTGCCGACATGCATGACATCGGTGATGCACTGCTGCGGGCGGGGTTTTCCGATCCGGTCGTCGATCGCGAGGACATCGTCCTCACCTACGGCGACGTGAAGACCCTGATGCAGGACCTGCGGCAGATCGGCGCCACCAACGCCGCCGTCGGCCGCGGTCGCGGACTGATGACGCCGCGTCGTCTGCGTGCGCTTGAGCAGGCATATGCGCGCCGTCGTGACCGCGATGGTCGGTTGCCCGCGACCTACGAGGTGATCTACGGACATGCCTGGTGTCCGCAGCCGATGAGCGTGAACGCTCGGCCGGTGATACCGATACGCCCCGTGTCTGGATGACGTTCGGCGTACGGTTTTTTCGCCGCATTACCTGCCCTGACGCAGCGGTTTTTATTTCGCCGTCGATGCTGTATCCTGCGCGCCCTTCGCACCGGCACGTCTCCTAATGGACTTTTCGGGTTCAAAAGTACGGCCCGTCCCGCACAGGCAATTCAGGTGAGGCAATGGCAAACGCAGCGACAATGACCGCGCACGGCGGGCAGCAGTACAACTACGACATCGTCAAGAAGTTCTCCATCATGGCCCTGGTCTGGGGCGTCGTCGGCATGAGCGTCGGCGTCATGATCGCCTCGCAGCTCGCGTGGCCGGTGCTGAACTTCGACATCCCGGAAATCACCTTCGGCCGCCTGCGCCCGGTGCACACCACGCTGGTGATCTTCGGTTTCGGCGGCAACGCCCTGTTCGCGACCTCCTACTACGTCGTGCAGCGTACCTGCCAGGTGCGCCTGTACAGCGATGCGCTCGCCAGCTTCACCTTCTGGGGCTGGAATCTGGCCGGCGTGCTGGGCGTCGTGACCTACATGATGGGCTACACCCAGGGCCGCGAATACGCCGAATTCACCTGGCCGATCGACATCCTGATCGCGGTCGTGTGGGTGGTGTATTTCTGGGTCTTCGTGCAGACCCTGGTGCGCCGCAACCAGCCGCACATCTACGTCGCCAACTGGTTCTACATCGCCTTCATTCTCGCCACCGCGCTGCTGCACATCTTCAACAACCTGGCGGTGCCGGTCAGCCTGTTCGGCCTGGAATCCTACAGCATGTTCTCCGGCGCGCAGGATGCGATGACCCAGTGGTGGTACGGCCACAACGCGGTGGGCTTCTTCCTGACCGCCGCCTTCCTCGGCATGATGTACTACTTCGTGCCCAAGCAGGCCGGCCGCCCGATCTACTCCTACCGCCTGTCCATCGTGCATTTCTGGGCGCTGATCTTCCTCTACATGTGGGTCGGCACGCACCACCTGCACTGGACCGCGATCCCCGACTGGACCTCGACGCTGGCGGCGACCTTCTCCATCCTGCTGCTGATGCCGTCCTGGGGCGGCATGATCAACGGCGTGATGACCCTGTCGGGCGCCTGGGACAAGCTGCGTTCCGACCCGATCATGCTGTTCATGATCACCTCGCTGTCGTTCTACGGCATGTCGACCTTCGAGGGACCGATGATGTCGCTCAAGAGCGTCAACGCGCTGTCGCACTACACCGACTGGACCGTCGGCCACGTGCATTCGGGCGCGCTCGGCTGGGTGGCGATGATCTCCTTCGGCGCGCTGTATCACCTGATCCCGCGCCTGTGGAACACGACCCTGTACAGCCTGCGTCTGGTGTACGTCCACTTCTTCCTCGCCACCGTCGGCATCGTGCTGTACATCACCGCGCTGTGGGTCGCCGGGATCGGCCAGGGCCTGATGCTGCGGGCCTTCGACGAGTACGGCAATCTCGCCTACTCCTTCATCGAGTCGGTGGTATTCCTGCACAAGCCGTACGTGGTGCGCGCCATCGGCGGCGGCTTCTTCGTCGCCGGCATCCTGGTGATGGCCTTCAACACCTACATGACCATTTCCCGGGCCAAGCGCGAGGCTGCACAGCCGGCCGCCGTCGCCCATGCGGCCAGCGCCTGATCGAGGGAGTTCACGACCATGATGAAGCACGAAACCATCGAGACCAACAGCGGCCTGCTGATCATCCTGACGCTGGCGGTGATCAGCATCGGCGGCCTGGTGGAGATCGTCCCGCTGTTCTACATCGACGGCACGGTCGAGGAAGTGGAGGGCGTGCGCCCCTACAGCCCGCTCGAACTGCGCGGCCGCGACATCTACGTCCGCGAGGGCTGCTACACCTGCCATTCGCAGATGATCCGCCCGTTCCGCGACGAGTATCTGCGCTACGGCCACTACTCGCTGGCGGCCGAGTCGCAGTACGACCATCCGTTCCAGTGGGGCTCCAAGCGCACTGGTCCGGACCTGGCGCGCGTCGGCGGCAAGTACTCCAACGATTGGCACGTCCAGCATCTGGTCGCGCCGCGTTCGGTGGTGCCGGAATCGATCATGCCGAACTACCCCTGGCTGCTCGACAACGAACTGCAATATGCCGATGTCGAGGCGCGCATGAAGGCCCTCAAACGCGTCGGCGTGCCGTACTCCGAGACGGTGGAGGAGTATCGGGCCAACGTCGAGAAATTCGGCGAGGACGTCGCACGCACGCTCGACATCGGTCGTGCGCGCGAGAATCTCGTTGCGCAGGCGCAGGCCGGCAACTTCGACGGCAACGGCGCGCGCCTCTCCGAGATGGACGCCGTCGTGGCCTATCTCCAGGTGCTCGGCACGATGGTGGACTTCGGTCAGTACGACGAAGGGCACTTCGCCCAGTTCCGTTGATGCCCGCCGATCCGACGACGCGAGACGCATGATGGATTTCTGGCAGGCCATCGCCACGGGAAACACCAGGACCTGGCTGTTGCTGGTGTTCTTCGCCACCTTCGTAGGGATCCTGATCTACGTCTTCGGCGGCAAGAAGCGGTCGGCGCGGCTCGAATCGTACAAACACATTCCTTTCCAGGACGATCCGTCGGCGGATGACGATCGGGACCAGCCCGACGCCGACCGGCGTAACGACGATTAAACAGAAGACGGTCAAACATGAACAATCCGAGCGACAAGAAGCAGGGTGTGCAGACCACCGGACACGTGTGGGACGACGATCTGTGCGAGTACAACAATCCGCTGCCGCGCTGGTGGCTGTGGACCTTCTACGGCACGGTGTTTTTCGCGATCCTGTACTGGCTTCTGTATCCGGCCTGGCCGGTGGGCAGCTCCTACACCAAGGGCCTGTTCAACGACATCACCTACACGGTGAACGGTGAGGAAGTCACCACGCACTGGAATACGCGTGCGCTGTTCATGCGCGACATGCAGTCGAGCCCCGCCGCCGTGCGCCAGCGCGAGTTCCTCGACGTGATCGCCGCCACCGACTACGAGGATCTGCTGGCCGACGCCGACAAGCTCGCCTTCGTGCGCTCTTATGGTCGCGGCATCTTCGGCGACTACTGCGCGGCCTGTCACCAGACCGGTGGTACCGGCATCGTCGGCCGTTATCCGAACCTGAGCGACGACGACTGGCTGTGGGGCGGCAGCGTCGCCGACATCGAGCGCACCATCATGCACGGACGCCTGGGCTACATGCCGCCGTTCCGCGAGACCTTCGATGCGGAACAGCTCGATGTCGTGGCCGAATACGTGCTGAGCCTGTCCGGCATCGACGGCGGCGACGCGGCGAAGGCGCAGCGCGGCGAGGTCATCTTCAAGGGCATGGCGGGCGGTTGCTTCCATTGCCATGGTGCCGACGGCAAGGGCCTGCCCTCGCAGGGTGCGCCGAATCTGACCGACAGCGTCTGGACCATCGCCAACGTGCCGGCGGCCGAGACCTTCGATGCGAAGAAGGAAGCCGTCAAGGGTGTGATCCACAACGGCGTGCAGCGCCAGATGCCGGCCTTCGGCGAACGCCTGAGCCCGGTCGAGGTCAAAGTGCTGACCGCTTACGTGCATCAGCTCGGCGGCGGCCAGTAGATCGGCCCGCATTCATGCACGAGGCGTGAACGTGAGCGGCGCGGCGTAGACCCGCCGTCTTCGCGTCTCACGCCTCATCTGTTCATACCTACATGCCAGACTCCAGCGGTCATTCCTATCAATCGCGTATCGCGGTTCATCCACGTTCCATCAAAGGCCGGTTCCGCAACCTCAAGTGGGGCGTACTGGCGTTGGCCTACGGCGTGTATTTCCTGCTGCCCTGGCTGCGCTGGACACGCGACCACGGCCCGTCACAGGCGCTGCTGTTCGACATCCCTGGTCGCAAGTTCTACATCTTCGACCTGGTCGTGTTCCCGCAGGACATCTTCTGGCTGGCGGGATTCCTGTTCATCGCCGCGATGCTGCTGTTCTTCGTCACCGGCATCGCCGGGCGCGTGTTCTGCGGCTATTTCTGTTTCCAGACCCTGTGGACCGACGCCTTCATGCTCATCGAGCGTCTGGTGCAGGGCGAGCGCCCGGCGCGCATGCGTCTGGCGAAGCAATCCTGGAACGGCGAGAAACTGCTCAAGCTCGGCGGTACGCATGCCCTGTGGCTGGCGTTCGCATTCTGGTCGGGACTGAGCTTCACGCTCTACTGGGGTGACGCGCCGACGTTGACCTGGGCGGTGCTGACGGGCAATGCGCCCGCTCCCGCCTACATCACGACCTTCCTGCTCACTGCCACTACCTACGTGATGGCCGGTCTCGCGCGCGAGCAGGTGTGCATCTACATGTGTCCGTACGCGCGCTTCCAGAGCGTGATGTTCGACAAGGACACGCTCATCGTCTCCTACGACCGCAACCGGGGCGAGGGCAGCGCCGGGCGCGCCAAGCCGGTGCGCGATCTGAAGACCCGCGAGCAGCGTCAGGCCGCCGGGGTCGGCGACTGCGTCGACTGCGGCCTGTGCGTGCAGGTGTGCCCGGTCGGCATCGACATCCGCAACGGTCTTCAGTATCAGTGCATCCACTGTGCGCTGTGCATCGATGCCTGCGACCAGATCATGGATGCGCAGGGCTGGCCGCGCGGTCTGGTGCGTTACACCTCCGAGCACGCGCTGGAAGGTGCGAAGACGCGCGTGTTCAAGCTCAAGACGCTCGGCTATGGCCTGGCCGTGCTGGTCGCGAGCGTACTGCTGGTGGTGAGCGTGATCGACCGCGAGCCGCTGGAAATCAGTCTGGCCCAGGTGCGTCAGCCGCTGTACGTCGTGCTGTCCGACGGCGCGATCCAGAACAGCTACGAGATCAAGGTCAGCAACAAGTCGCAGCGGCCGCTGACGCTCGACGTGCGTCTGCACGGGCTCGAAGGCGCCGAGCTCGATCTCGGGCGCATCGAGCACATCGAACTCGGACCCGAAGGCAGTACGCGCATCATGGCCCGCGTGCGTTATCACGAGGCGGATGTATCGCACGGCATCAAGCAGCACGATCTGAGCATCGATCTGCTGCCGGTCGGTCGCGACGACGTCGAAGCCGTGAGTCTGCCGACGCACTTCTTTACGCCCTGAGATATCGATGGACAACGTTGTCGTCAGTATTGGCATCGTCAGCGTCGGCATCGGCGTCATCGCGGCTTTTCTCGCCTTCGTGCTGCTGTACCGCTTCACGCGCATGCGCGGCAAACAGGTTGCGCTGGTGGTGATCGCCGGCGTGCTGGTGGTCTATGTCCCGTATGCAGTGTTCAACTGGGCCGGTGCCGATGTCCTCGCCTTGCATCTGGCGCTGTTCATCATCACGCCCTATGGCCTAGCGATCGTCACCTCGCAGTGGGAGGCGCGCCGGGACGGCGACCGTGCACGACAGGGCGGGCGCTGGTTCCATTGGGCGCCGGCGACCATCGTCGGTTTCTTTCTGGTGATCGCGCTGGTGCAGGCGGTGGTGGTGACGGTTGCGCAGCACGGTCTGCCGCAGTCGCTGGTCGGCACGCTGTTGCCGGAGCCGCGCGAGGCGCAGGGGCGGATCACCTCGCACTTCCCCGGAACGGTGGCGGGTGAACACAAGCGCGACGACGCCGCAACGCGCGCGCAATTGCGCCAGATCGAGGCGCAACAGGCGCGCGGCTGGCAGTTGCGGCAGGGCTGGCTGGAACCGCCGGTGGCCGGGCGGCCGGCGATTCTGCAACTGGAGGTGCTCGACCGCGACGGCCGGCCGCTCGTCGGCGCCAAGTCCGAAGGCTGGTTTCAGCGCCCGTCGGATAGCCGCGAGGATCGTGCCTTCGAGATGCGGGCGGTGGCGCCGGGCCGGTTCCAGGCCGAGGTCACGTTGCCGCAGGCCGGAACCTGGAACCTTGTGCTGAGGGTGCGGAGCGGCGACGATATGCACGAACTGCGCGCCAGCACCTCCATCAACGACGGCTGAACCTCCTGAATGTCCTCCAATCCCGCCACGGCAGAACCACAGGTCGGCACGACCGCCGCTGGCGAGGACACGACTGAAAACGAGTGCTTCCACTGCGGCCTGCCGTTACCGCGCGGCGCGCATTATCCGGCCGAGGTGCTGGGCGAGACGCGCGAGATGTGCTGCCCCGGCTGTCAGGCGGTGGCGCAGGCGATCGTCGCCGGCGGCCTCGCAGACTATTACCGCTACCGCACCGAAAAGGCCGGCATCGCCGGCGTGCCGGATGCGCTGCGCGATCTCGAACTCTACGACCGGCCGGAACTCCAGCAGGGCTTCGTGCAGGTCGAGCCCGGCAATCTGCGCGATGCCTCGCTGATCCTCGAAGGCATCGTCTGTGCCGCCTGCGTCTGGCTCAACGAACGGCACGTCAAGACGCTGCCGGGCGTGGTCGAGTTCACGATCAACTTCTCCACCCATCGCGCGCGCCTGCGCTGGGACGACAGCCGCATTCACCTGAGCGACATCCTGAAGGCGATCGCGGCCATCGGCTATCGCGCCCATCCCTTCGATCCGGGTCGGCAGGAGGCAGTGTACAAGCGCGAGCGCGCCGTCGCGCTGCGGCGTCTCGCCGTCGCGGGCCTGGGTGCGATGCAGATCATGATGCTCGCTACCGCTCTGTGGGTGGGCGAGGGCGACGAAACCCACGCCGACATGATCCGTTTCATGCGCTGGGTATGTTTCGTGGTCGCCACGCCGGTGGTGTTCTATTCCGGCATCACCTTCCATCTCGCCGCCTGGCGCGACCTGCGCCAGCGCCGGCTCGGCATGGACGTGCCGGTGTCGCTGGCGATCCTCAGCACCTATTTCGCCAGTGCCTGGGCCACCATCACCGACAGCGGAACGATCTACTTCGAGTCCGCGGCGATGTTCGTGTTCCTCCTGCTCGCCGGGCGTTTCCTCGAAATGAATGCGCGCCATCGCGCCGGCCAGGCGACCGAGGCACTGGCCAAACTGCTGCCGCCGTTCGCGATCCGTCTCACCGACGAGGACGGCGAGGAAACGGTGCCGGTCACCGATCTCGCACCCGGCGATCGCGTGCGTCTGCGTCCCGGCGACATCGTGCCGGCCGACGGCATGGTGATCGAGGGTCGTTCCAGCACCAACGAGGCGATGCTCACCGGCGAGAGCCTGCCGCGCCTGAAGGCGGCCGGCGACTCGCTCACGGGCGGCACGGTCAACGTCGAGAGTCCGTTGCTGATGCGGGTGGAAAAGGTCGGTGCCGAAACCACCTTGTCGGCCATCCAGCGCCTGCTCGATCGCGCGCAGTCCGAAAAGCCCGACATCGCACGCCTGGCCGAGCGCGGCACCGGCTGGTTCATTCTGCTGGTGTTGTTGCTGGCGGCAGGTTCCGGACTGGCGTGGTGGCACTACGTCGATCCCGCGCGCGCGTTCTGGGTCGCGATATCCGTGATGGTCATCAGTTGTCCCTGCGCGCTGGCGCTGGCCGCGCCGGTCGCGATCACCGCCGCCACCGGCACGCTGGCGCGTCTCGGCGTGCTCACCACGCGCGGTCACGCACTCGAAACGCTGGCCCAGGCCACGCACATCGTGTTCGACAAGACCGGCACGCTGACCGAGGGCAGGCTGCACCTCGAATCCACCCGGACGCTCGGTGGCATGAGCGAGGCGGACTGTCTCGCACTCGCCGCGGCACTGGAGGTCGGTTCCGAACATCCCGTGGCACAGGTGTTCCAGCGCGGGGATGCCGGCGGTCGCAGAGCGGAGGAATTGTTCGCCGTCGCCGGCAACGGCATGGAGGGTCGCGTCAATGGGCTGAGGTATCGCATCGGTACGCCGGCCTTCGTGGCGGAGCTCGCGGGCGATGGCCTGAACGAGCATGCACAGACCATCGGCCGCGAACGGTCCGACGTCAGCGTCGTCGTGCTCGGTAACGAGCACGGGCCGCTGGCCCTGTTTCAGCTGGCCGATCGCCTGCGCCCGGACGCGCCGGAAACGATCCTCGCCCTGCGGCGCCTGGGGCTCGAACCCTGGCTGTTGTCGGGCGACGGCGAGGCGCCGGTGGCGCGCATCGCAGGTCAGCTCGGCATCACGAACTGGCGCGCCGCGCTCACGCCCGAGGGCAAGCTGGCGCAGGTCGAGGCGCTCCAGCGACAGGGCGCGGTGGTGGCGATGGTCGGCGACGGCGTCAACGACGCGCCGGTGCTGTCGCGCGCCCACGTCTCGGTCGCCATGGCCGGCGGCAGCCAGCTCGCCCATGCCAGCGCCGACATGCTGTTGCTGTCCGAGCGTCTGCCGCACCTGCTGGCGGCGGTCGGCAAGGCGCGCGACACGCTGCGCATCATCCGTCAGAACGTCGGCTGGGCGTTGGCCTACAATGGCATCGGCCTGCCGCTCGCGGCGGCCGGTCTGGTGACGCCCTGGATCGCGGCGCTCGGCATGTCGATGAGTTCGCTCATCGTGGTGGTGAACGCCTTGCGCCTGAACGAGGTCTCAAGAGCGTCCCGCGGCGCGCCCGCCGAACCCTCGCCCAAGCCGTCGGAGGCCCGCTGATGGAAATCCTGTATCTGTTGATTCCGCTCGCACTCGGTCTGATGGTGATCGTCGTGCTGGCGTTCATCTGGACCGTCAAGACCGGACAGTACGACGACCTCGAAGGACCGGCCCACCGCATCCTGATGGACGACGACGACCCGCTGATCCCGCAGGAAAACCGCCCGCGCAAGCCGGACGGCAAAGGCGACGATGAGTAAGGAAGGTGCGGGAAAAGGAATATCCCCATGGCTTGTCGCTTGAACCCGGGTGGCTGATTCCGTAGCATTGCCGCCTTCGCCAAATCTGCCCGCGAAGGTTCACGCCGGCCGGCAGAGACTCAAGGAAATCCGTCATGTTCAGTTTCGAGAATTTCTCCCTCACCATCATCGTCGCCCTGATCGTTCTGGCCTGGCTGAGCTTCTTCTCGGTCATCTTCGCCGGCTGAGGATTCAGCGCCGACCAACGAAAAACGGCCCGCGAGGGCCGTTTTTCGTTGGAAGCAGGGGTTATTCGCGTCAGGTAGCGCTTTCGCGCAACCTGACCTGCGGTGTAAGGGACATTCAGGCAGGGCTCAGGCCGCGAGACTCGCCCGCAGCTTGCGCATGGCGTTGCTCTCCAGCTGGCGGATACGCTCCGCCGACACCTGATATTCGTCGGCCAGTTCGTGCAACGTCGCCTTCTCGTCGGCCAGCCAGCGCCGCGCCAGGATGTCGTGGCTGCGCGGGTCGAGCGTCTGCAGGGCATGGTGCAGCTTCGACTCGTGATAGGACTGCCAGTCCTCCTGCTCGGCGATGCGTGCCGGATCGGCATGCGGGTCTTCGAGGTAGGCGGCCGGCGCGAACATCGCATCCTGGTCGTCCTCGGGCTCCGGGTCGAAACTCACGTCCTGACCGCTCAGGCGCGATTCCATTTCCACCACCTGTTCCGGCGTCACGCCCAGGTCGTTCGCCACCGCCTCCACCTCGCCGCGATTGAGCCAGCCGAGACGGCGCTTGGCGCCGCGCAGGTTGAAGAACAGCTTGCGTTGCGCCTTGGTGGTGGCGACCTTGACGATGCGCCAGTTGCGCAGCACGAATTCATGGATCTCGGCCCGCACCCAGTGCACGGCGAAGGAGATCAGGCGCACGCCCATGTCCGGATCGAAACGCTTCACCGCCTTCATGAGGCCGATGTTGCCTTCCTGGATCAGGTCGCCGAGGTTCAGGCCGTAGCCGCTGTAACCGCGCGCCACCTGCACCACGAAACGCAGGTTGTGCACGACCAGCAGGCGCGCGGCCTCCAGATCGTTGTCGTCGCGCAGACGGCGGGCGAGGGCGCGTTCCTCCTCGGCCTCCAGGACGGGCAGGGTATAGACGGCGCGGATATAGGCATCCAGATCGCCGACCGGGGCGGGCAAGTGGCCCGCGGCCTTGACAAGCGCAGTGGTCATCAATTGATTTCCCCCAACAGCGAGTTTTTCTGGGAACGATCTTAGCACTCGTCGGGTTAGAGTGCTAAGCAGTGGCGGAGTTCCAGGTCTCGGGAGGCCGAATCCCAGGCCTTACCGCCGGTTTGTGGCAGAATTGCCCGCCAGATTTTGGCCTGGAGGCTTGCATGATCGACATCGACACCTGGGAACAGATCGAAGGCCACGTGCTGACCGGCGGTCTGACGCTCCTAATGGGCTACATGGCCTTCATCGTGTGGCGCCTCGGTGTCGACTCCAAGGCCGGCAAGATGGGTTTCTTCGCGCTGTTTCTCGCACTCGGTCTCGGCATGCTCGGCTTCATCATCAAGGGCGTGCTGGTGGAGATGCTGGGCGGTTGAGTTAAGTAAACTGTCCCCGCTCACTTCAATCCTGTCAGATCCACGCTATCGCCCGGGCCGATATTGCGCGCGGCAAACCAGCCCTGATGCATCTCCAGCGCGTATTGCGCCGGCCCGTGCGAGGCGTGGCGCGTTTCGGTCAATGGCTGCATGTCGGCGATGTTGATGATCCGGCCGTCGGTATCGAGAAAGGCGACCGACAGCGGCAGGTAGGTGTTCTTCATCCACATCACGAGCCGTCGCGGCTGGTCGTAGACGAAGATCATGCCGTGGTTTTCCGGCATTTCGCGGCGGTGCATGAGGCCGCGCGCGCGCGCCGAGCCGGTCGCGACCTCGGCGGTGAAGGGGTGTTCGCCGAGGCGGAGTTCGACGGTCGGCAGCGGCAGGTAGCGGTTGACGCGCTCCCAGGCCCAGGCCGGGCGTTGCAGGAACACCACCGACGCCGCGAAGGCGAGGAACAGCGTCGCCAGCAGCAGGGCGAGCCGGAACGGGATGGTGTCGGGGCGGGAGTGTGCTTGCGTCATCGTGATACCGGGCATCCTGGCGGATGCCCGGTCTCCAGTGGATCTCAGCCCGCGGCCACCTTCGGCAGCCGGTCGAGGGCGGCGTGGATGGCCGCCTCGGGGTAGGCGTAGTCCTCGAGCTCGCCGCGGAAATAGCGGTCGTAGGCCGCCATGTCGAAATGGCCGTGGCCCGAGAGATTGAAGAACAGCGTCTTCGGCTCGCCGCTCGCCTTGCAGGCCAGCGCCTCGTCGATGCAGGCGCGGATGGCGTGGCAGGACTCGGGCGCCGGGATGATGCCTTCGCTGCGCGCGAACTGCACGCCGGCCTCGAAGGTCGGGATCTGCGACACCGCGACCGCCTCCACCAGACCTTCCTTCACGAGCTGCGACACCAGCGGCGAATCGCCGTGATAGCGCAGGCCGCCGGCGTGGATGCCGGGCGGTACGAAGTCGTGGCCGAGCGTGTACATGAGCATCAGCGGCGTGAGGCCGACGCAGTCGCCGAAGTCGTAGGCGTAATGGCCGCGCGTGAGCGTCGGACAGGAGGTCGGTTCGGCCGCCACCAGGCGCACGTTCCTGCCGGCCGCCTTGTCGGCGAGGAACGGGAAGGCCGTGCCGGCGAAGTTGGAACCGCCGCCGCAGCAGGCGAACACCATGTCCGGATACTCGCCGATCTTCTCGAACTGCTTCTTCGCCTCCAGACCGATCACGGTCTGATGCAGGCAGACGTGGTTCAGCACCGAGCCCAGCGCGTAGTTCGTGTCCTTGCGCGAGGCGGCCTCCTCGACGGCCTCGGAGATGGCGATGCCGAGCGAGCCGGGCGAGTTCGGGTCCTGCGCCAGGATCTGGCGGCCGGACTCGGTGAGGTTGGTCGGGCTGGCCAGCACCTCCGCGCCCCAGGTCTCCATCATCGAGCGGCGGAACGGCTTCTGCTCGTAGCTGATCTTGACCATGTAGACGCGCACGTCGATGCCGAACATCTGCCCGGCCAGCGCCAGCGACGAACCCCACTGCCCGGCGCCGGTCTCGGTCGACAGCCGACGGATGCCGGCCTCGCGGTTGTAGTAGGCCTGCGCCACGGCGCTGTTCGGCTTGTGCGAGCCGGCCGGCGACACGCCCTCGTACTTGTAATAGATCTTCGCCGGCGTGCCGAGTGCGGCTTCGAGGCGATGTGCGCGCACCAGCGGCGACGGGCGCCACATGGTCAGCGCCTCGCGCACCGGGTCGGGGATCGGAATCCAGCGTTCGGCCGAGACCTCCTGCATCACGATTGCTTCCGGGAAGATCGCGAGCAGCGCGTCCGGACTTACCGGCTTGCCGTCCGGACCGAGCGGCGGTGCCGGCGGGTTCGGCAGGTCGGCGACGATGTTGTACCAGTGGGTCGGGATCTCCGACTCGTCGAGCAGGATCTTGGTCTGGGCCATGCTGGTGTTCCCCTCTTGCCTGGGTGGTATGAATGCGTTGAATGAAGCGACGGACTTCTGTGGTCCGCTCAGTCCTGCCCGCCCATGCGGCCGACGGCGCAACTCACGAAGGACTTGGCCTTGGCCTTGAAGGCGTCGGTGCCGCTCACCGAGCCGCGCTCGGGATAGCCGAGGCCGGCCAGCCGGCGTGCGATCTCGGCGCGGATGTCGTCGGCGGCGTTGACGGTCACGCGGCCGTTCTCCACGTCCACTTCAACGCCCTGCACGCGGGCATCCTCGGCCAGGCCCTTCTTGATGCTGTTGGCGCAGCCGCCGCACTTGATGTTGTCGACTTCGATGCTGAATTCCATGGGAATGCCTCCGGAATCTGTCGGATGGGAATGCCGCCAATATGCCACAGAGCCGCGACCGGACACAGGCCCGGTGTAGAATGTGGACGCATTCCAATCAGCCGAGCCGGAGTCCCGCCATGCCCGAGTATCGTTCCCGCACCTCCACCCACGGCCGCAACATGGCCGGCGCGCGTTCACTGTGGCGTGCCACCGGCATGCAGGACGGCGACTTCGGCAAGCCCATCATCGCCATCGTCAATTCCTTCACCCAGTTCGTGCCGGGCCATGTGCACCTGAAGGACCTGGGCCAGATGGTCGCGCGCGAGGTGGAAAAGGCCGGCGCGGTGGCGAAGGAATTCAACACCATCGCCATCGACGACGGCATCGCCATGGGCCACGGCGGCATGCTCTATTCGCTGCCCTCGCGCGACCTGATCGCCGACAGCGTGGAATACATGGTCAATGCGCATTGCGCCGACGCCATGGTCTGCATCTCCAATTGCGACAAGATCACGCCCGGCATGCTGATGGCGGCCATGCGTCTGAACATCCCGGCCGTGTTCGTCTCCGGCGGGCCGATGGAGGCCGGCAAGGCGGTGATCCACGGCAAGCCGCTGCATCTCGACCTGATCGACGCGATGATCGCGGCCGCCAATCCGAACGAGTCGGACGCCGACGTGGCGGCCTACGAGCGCAGTGCCTGCCCGACCTGCGGTTCCTGCTCCGGCATGTTCACCGCCAATTCGATGAACTGCCTGACCGAGGCGCTGGGCCTGTCGCTGCCCGGCAACGGTTCGCTGGTCGCCACCCACGCCGACCGGCGCGAGCTGTTCCTCGAAGCGGGCCGCCTGATCGTCGAGATCACGAAACGCCATTACGAAGGCAACGACGCCTCCGTGCTGCCGCGTTCGATCGCGAGCTTCGAGGCGTTCGAGAACGCCATGACCCTCGACATCGCGATGGGCGGTTCGACCAATACCGTGTTGCACTTGCTGGCCGCCGCGCAGGAGGCGGGCGTGAACTTCAGCATGGCCGACATCGACCGCCTGTCGCGCCGCGTGCCGAACATCTGCAAGGTCGCGCCGGCGACGCAGCAGTTCCACATGGAGGACGTGCATCGCGCGGGCGGCGTCATCGGCATCCTGGGCGAGCTCGACCATGCCGGCCTGATTCATCGGGATTGTCCGACCGTGCACGCGCCGAGCATGGGCGCGGCACTCGACCAGTGGGATATCGCACGCCCGAGCGCCAGCGCTGCCGCGCGTCTGCGCTACACGGCGGCGCCCGGCGGCGTGCCGACGCAGCAGGCCTTCTCGCAGGAGGCGCGCTGGGAACTCGACCTCGATCGCGAGAAGGGCTGCATCCACAGCGTCGCGAACGCCTATTCGAAGGACGGCGGCCTGGCCGTGCTGTACGGCAATCTGGCCGAGGACGGCTGCATCGTGAAGACCGCGGGCGTGGACGAGAGCATTCTGAAGTTCTCCGGCCCGGCGCGCATCTGCGAGAGCCAGGACGCGGCGGTGGAGGCGATCCTCGCCGACCGCATCCAGCCCGGCGACGTGGTGGTCATCCGCTACGAAGGCCCGCGCGGCGGACCCGGCATGCAGGAGATGCTGTATCCGACCTCGTATCTGAAGTCCAAGGGTCTGGGCAAGGCCTGTGCGCTCATCACCGACGGCCGTTTCTCGGGCGGCACGTCCGGACTCTCGATCGGTCACGTCTCGCCCGAGGCGGCCGAGGGCGGCACGATCGGCCTGGTGGAGGAAGGCGACGTCATCGACATCGACATCCCGGCGCGGCGCATCCACCTGCGCGTCGACGACGCCACGCTCGCCGCACGCCGCAAGGCGATGCAGGCACGCGGCGATGCGGCGGCCTGGCAGCCGGTCGGCCGCGAGCGGGCGGTGAGTACGGCGCTCCGCGCCTACGCCGCGATGACGACCTCCGCTGCGCGCGGCGCGGTGCGGGATCTGTCGCGCCTGAAGTGATGCCGGCTGCCTGAACGATGGAGTTCAAGGACTATCTCAAGATCCTGGCCGTCAAGGACGGCTCGGATCTCTATCTCGCCACCGGCGCGCCGCCCTGCGCGAAATTTCACGGCATGCTCAAGCCGCTGGAACGCGATCCGCTGCCGCCGGGGCGCGTGCGCCAGATCGCGCTTCAGGTGATGGACGAGGGTCAGGCGCGCGAGTTCGAGACGCGTCTGGAAATGAACCTCGCGATCTCCGAGCCGGGCGTCGGGCGCTTCCGCGTCAACATCTTCCGGCAGCGCAACGAGGTCTCGATGGTGGTGCGCAACATCAAGACCGAGATTCCGAACATGCAGGACCTCGGTCTGCCGGAGATCCTGGCCAGGGTCATCATGGAAAAGCGCGGTCTGGTGCTGTTCGTCGGCGGCACGGGTTCCGGCAAGTCGACCTCGCTGGCGGCGCTGATCGACCACCGCAATGCCAACAGCGGCGGCCACATCATCACCATCGAGGACCCGATCGAATTCGTGCACCGGCACAAGAAGAGCATCGTCAACCAGCGCGAGGTCGGCGTCGACACGCTGTCCTTCGCCGACGCGCTCAAGAACACCCTGCGGCAGGCGCCGGACGTGATCCTGATCGGCGAGATCCGCGACCGCGACACGATGGAACACGCGCTCGCCTTCGCCGAGACCGGGCACCTCGCCATCTCCACGCTGCACGCCAACAACGCCAACCAGGCGCTCGACCGCATCATCAATTTCTTTCCCGAGGAAAGGCGCAATCAGTTGTTGATGGACCTGTCGACCAACCTGCGCGCCTTCGTCTCGCAACGCCTGATCCCGACTGTCGACGGCAAGCGCGCGGCGGCGATCGAGATCCTGCTCGGCACGCCGACGATCCGGGAACTCATCAAGCGCGGCGACTTCCATTCCATCAAGGAGAACATGGAGAAGTCGGAGATGATCGGCATGCAGACCTTCGACAGTGCGCTGTTCAAACTCTACAAGGCCGGTCGCATCTCGCTTGAAGAGGCACTCAAGAACGCCGACTCGCCGAACAACCTGCGGTTGCGCATCAGCCTGGCGGAGAAGGCCGCCGTCACCGGCGGCGAGGGCGAGATGGCCTTGAGCCTCGAAGCGGTAGAGGAAGAAAAGACAGAAGAGAAGCCCGAGGGCCCGGCCGATTTCGCGTTGCCGGAGGAAGGTCCGGCCTGAGGCTGCCCGGCTCTCCGGGCGATGACGGCGGGCACGACGGCTTCGTCAGGTCCCGATCGCCGAGAGGGCTCGGCTCCTGCGGTGATCGGCGGCCGACCTGGAACGTCGTGCGCGCGTCCCGGCCGCCTGCTAAAGTCGCCGCATGGAACTCACCAACCAGATCATCTTCATCGGCAGTGCCGTGCTGCTGTTCTCCGTGCTGGCGAGCGTCATCACGACGCGCGTCGGCATTCCGCTGCTGCTGGTGTTCCTGGCGCTCGGCATGCTGCTTGGCGAGGAAGGGCCGGGCGGCGTGCGTTTCGACGACGTGCAGTCGGCGCATCTGTTCGGCAGTCTCGCACTCGCCATCATCCTGTTCGACGGCGGCCTGCGCACGCCGGCCAAGAGCTTTCGCGTGGGCCTCAGGCCGGCGATCGGGCTGGCGACCGTCGGCGTACTCATCACGGCTGCGGCCACCGGCCTGTTCGCGGCCTGGATGCTCGACCTCGGCTGGATCGAGGGTTTGCTGATCGGCGCCATCGTCGGCTCGACCGATGCGGCGGCGGTGTTCGCGCTGCTGCATTCGCGCGGGCTGGAACTCAAGGAGCGCGTCGGCGCTACGCTCGAAATCGAATCCGGCAGCAACGACCCGATGGCGATCTTCCTCACCATCGCGCTGGTGGAGGTGCTGTTGCTGGGCGAGGGACGCATCGGCGCCTCGGTGGCCCTGGACTTCGTGCAGCAGATGGGGCTCGGTGCGCTGGTGGGCTGGATCGGCGGACTCGCACTGGCGGTCACGATCAATCGCGTGAGCCTGACGCCCGGACTCTATCCGCTGGCCGCCTTCGCCGGCGCGCTGCTGGTGTTCGGGCTGGCCTCGGTGCTCGGCGGCAGCGGCTTTCTCGCCGTCTATCTGGCCGGCCTGCTGCTCGGCAACCGGCCGTTGCAGGCGAGCCAGAACATCAGCCGCTTCCACGACGGCATCGCGCGTCTGGCACAGATCGGCATGTTCCTCATGCTCGGCCTGCTCGCCACGCCTTCCGATCTGCTGCCGGTGGCGCTCGAATCGCTCGCCATCGCCGGCGTGTTGATCCTGCTCGCACGCCCGCTCGCGGTCTGGCTGTGTCTGCTGCCGTTCCACTTTCCGTGGCGCGAGCAGGTGTTCGTCGGCTGGGTCGGCCTGCGCGGCGCGGTGCCGATCATCCTGGCGCTGTTTCCGCTGCTGGCCGGGCTCGACAACGCCTGGCTGTTCTTCAACGTCGCCTTCTTCGTCGTCCTGGTGTCGCTGCTGGTGCAGGGTTGGACCGTGACGCCGGCCGCGCGCCTGCTCGGCCTCGAAGTGCCGCCGGTATCGCAGGTGATCCAGCGCGTCGAACTCGACATCCCGGGCCAGCAGGAGATCGAGATGGTCGGCTACCGCCTGGCCAGGAACAGCCCGGTGGTGTCCGGCAACTGGCGCAGTTTCGTGCTGCCGGAGAGCGTGCGCGTGATCGCGCACATCCGCGATCAGAATCTGTTGCCGACGGTCGACCTGCATCATCTCCAGGCCGACGACCTGCTGTACCTGCTGGCCGCGCGCAAGGACCTCGCGATGCTCGATCGTCTGTTCGTCGCGTCCGCCGCCCCGGAACACTTGAGCGAGCAGAAGTTCTTCGGCGAATTCGTGCTGAACGGCGATGCCCGCCTGAGCGACGTCGCGCTGATGTACGGCGTGCCGGTCGACGAGGCCTACGCCGACCGCACGCTCGAACGGCACATCGAGGAGGAATTGCAGGTCAAGCCCGTCGTTGGCGACCGCGTGCGCGTCGGCCGGGTGGAACTGGTGGTGCGCGAACTCGACGGCGCACGCATCAGCCGTGTGGGCCTGAAGCTGTCGGGTTGAGGAGGGGTTCCGTATGAAGACCGAGCATGCGGCCGCCTACCGGCGCGAAGGCAGATACTGGCTGATCGAGCTGTCGTTGAGCGACATGCGCCAGTTCTTCAACTCGCTCGATCCGTCGCCGTTTCCCGAGAAAGACATCGACGACGAGATCGAGAACTACCTGGTCGAATCGGTACGGGAATTTCATCTCAAGACGCCGCTGCGGCTGGTGATCCACGTGCCGGGTGATGAACTCGGTCGCGCGGCGCAGACCATTCCGGAATCCGTGCGCCACTACTTCGACTACCGCGCGCAGGGCGCGACGCGCGAACTGCGCTACTGCCTGCGCCTCGGACGCACCAGTCTGTTCGTCGGGCTCGCGTTTCTTTCTCTGTGCATGATCGGCAGCGAACTGGCCGGGCACTTCGAGACCGTGCTCGGACGCGTCTTGCAGGAGGGTCTGATCATCGGCGGCTGGGTGGCGATGTGGCGGCCGATCCAGATCTTTCTCTACGACTGGTGGCCGATCGCGCGCCGCCGCCGCGTGTATCAGAAGTTGACGCGCATGGAGGTGGAGATCCGCGTGCGCTGACCGGCGCGGCGGTCACGAATCTCCAAGCAGTCCCTTGAGATTGGCGAGGTGCGCGCGCCCCGAGAGCTTCACCTGTTCCGGATCGGGCGGCGCGGCGTCCGGCCATTCGAGGTGTTCGGCCGGCAGTTCGGCCAGGAAGCGCGAGGGTTCGCAGTCGGTGGTTTCGCCGAAGCGCGTGCGCTTCTCGGCGTGGGTGATCGTCAGCGTCTGTTGCGCGCGCGTGATGCCGACGTAGCACAGGCGGCGTTCCTCTTCGAGGTTTTCCTCCTCGATGCTGACGCGATGCGGCAGCAGGTCTTCCTCCATGCCGACCAGGAACACGTGCGGGAATTCGAGACCCTTGGCGGCGTGCAGCGTCATGAGCTGAACGGCGTCGGCCTGGTTCTCCTCGTTGTTGCGATCGAGGATGTCCATCAGCGTCATGTGGGCGACGATCTCGCCGATGCCGCGACCGTCCGTGCCCTCGCGCGCCAGCCGCGTCATCCAGTCCAGCACCTCGTTGACGTTCTCCATCCGTCGCGCCGCGGCCTTGGGATCGCGCGACTGGTCGATCAGCCAGTCCTCGTAGCCGATGTCGGCGACGAGCTTGCGCGCGACCGCGGCCGGGTCGCCTTCCTCGGCCTCGCGCGCGAGCTCGCGCAGCGTGTCTGCGAAGGCCTGCACGCGCGTCAGCGCGCGCGCGCCGACGGCCTCGGCGAGTCCCAACTCGAAACAGGCGGTGTAGAGGCTGACGTGGCGCCGCGTCGCGTATTCGCCGAGTTTTTCCAGCGTGGCGGTGCCGATCTCGCGTCGCGGTACGTTGACGATGCGCAGGAACGCGGCGTCGTCGTCCGGATTGGCGAGCAGACGCAGATAGGCCATCACGTCCTTGACCTCGGCGCGCTCGAAGAAGGACTGGCCGCCGCTCACCTTGTACGGGATGCCCTGCTCGCGCAGCATCTTCTCGAACGGCCGCGACTGGTGATTGCCGCGGTACAGGATCGCGTAGTCGCGGTATTCGCCGCGGCTGCGGAAGCGGTGCTTCATGATCTCGCCCACCACGCGCACCGCCTCGTGCTCGGCGTCGCGCGCGCTCAGCACGCGGATCGGCTCGCCCTCGCCGAGCGTGCTCCAGAGGCGTTTCTCGTGCACGTGCGGATTGAGCGCGATGAGTCGGTTGGCGCTGCTCAGGATGCGGTTGGTCGAGCGGTAGTTCTGTTCCAGCTTGATGACCTGGAGGCGCGGGAAGTCGCGTTCGAGCTGCGCCAGATTCTCCGGCCGCGCGCCGCGCCAGGCGTAGATCGACTGGTCGTCGTCGCCGACCGCGGTGAGGCCGCCGGTCACGCCGACCAGCAGTTTCACCAGCCGGTACTGACAGGCGTTGGTGTCCTGGTATTCGTCCACCAGCAGATGCCGCAGCCGGTTCTGCCAGCGCTCGCGCGTCTCCGGGTCCTGTTCCAGCAGCCGCACCGGCAGCACGATCAGGTCGTCGAAGTCGACCGCGCTGTAGGCGCGCAGGGCCTGTTCGTAGCGCGCGTACAGTCGCGCCTGCGCGACCTCGCGGTCGTCCTGCGCGCCCGCATGCGCGGCCTCGGGCGTCACGAGGTCGTTCTTCCAGCGGCTGATGCGATGGCGCGCGGCCTCGACCTCGACCGGCGTGTCGTCGCGGTGCGTGAGTTCGCGCAGCAGGCCCAGGCTGTCGGTGGCGTCGAAGATCGAAAACGCCTTCTTGATGCCGAGCCGCTTGTGCTCGCGGCGGATGAAGTCCAACCCGAAGGTGTGGAATGTCGAGACCGTCAGCCCGCGCCCCTCGCCGCGTTCCAGCAGCCGGCCGGCGCGCTCCTTCATCTCGCGCGCGGCCTTGTTGGTGAAGGTGATGGCGGCGATGCGGGCCGGATCGAGTCCGCATTCGCGGATCAGATGCACGATCTTGTAGGTGATGACGCGCGTCTTGCCCGAGCCCGCGCCGGCCAGCACCAGCAGGGGGCCGTCCAGATGCAGCACGGCGGCGCGTTGTTGGGGATTGAGATCGTGCATGTGGGGGGGAACGTTTTCGAAGGGCGCGTATTGTACCCGCCCAATGCCCGCCAAGGGCGTCGCGTCCATGGCGGATCGTGGCAGAATGCACGCGTTCCTCTGCGGATTACCTGATTCATCGTGAACGTCGACATTGCCACCGGCTTGCTGGACGCGGCTCGCCAGGTTCCATCACCCAACCGGGACGCGCGCCCGCCCGGCATGACGCCGGAACTGATCGTGATCCACGCCATCAGCCTGCCGCCCGGCGAATTCGGCGGGCCGTGGATCGATGCGCTGTTCCGGAATGGGCTC
>JAQVJI010000119.1:0-6222 GCA_028695255.1 Chromatiales bacterium
TCGACCACTACGAAAACCCGCGCAACGTAGGCGCGCTGGACAAGGACGACCCGAACGTTGGCACCGGGATGGTGGGTGCGCCGGCCTGCGGCGACGTGATGCGCTTGCAGATTCGGGTCAACGAGTCAGGCGTGATCGAAGAGGCGAAATTCAAGACCTACGGCTGCGGCTCGGCGATTGCGAGTTCGAGCCTGCTGACGGAATGGGTCAAGGGCAAGACGCTGGACGAGGCGAGCGCGATCAAGAACACGCAGATTGCGGAAGAGCTGTCGCTGCCGCCGGTGAAGATCCATTGTTCGGTGCTGGCCGAGGATGCCATCAAGGCCGCCATCGCGGATTTCAAGACGAAGCGGGCGCCGGACGCGGACGAACTGCGCAAGAGCGCGTAAGCCGCCGGGATCGCGGGATCGATCGAATAGTGTTGAAGGTGGCTGCGTCGAACATCGTCGGCGAGCCGCTGGCCCGAACGGCAGGGACGCCGTTCTTCCTCCCGACCACCCAATACCCGTGGCTCAGGTTGCGTTGTCGCGCAACCTGACGTTCGGTGCCGTGGCGAGACGCCAGCGTCACGTAGCTTCGCAGCGTGACCTACTCGATAGCTACCTACACGCGAAAACGCGCGACACCGCTTCGCAATGCGCGCACCAGAGTCGCGTCTCCCACGCGCCCATAGCGCAGACCGGCGTAGAGCGCGCTGAGCCGGCGCAGTTCCTCAGCCAGGTCGGGGCGCAGTGCCGCGGCCCGTTCGGCGAAGTCCAGCGGTCCTTCGTGCGGCGCGTGCTCGATACCGGCGCGCCGCAGGCGCTTGAGCAGGCGCCGGTATTGTCGCGATGCCGGATCGTCGCCGCGGCGCCGGCGCAGGAGCACCACGAGCACGCTGAGCGCGCCGCTGATCGTCATCAGCACGGTCATGAGGATCACCATGCCGGCCCAGTCGATGTGGCCGAGGCCGATGCGGCGCAGGAATTCGCGTTGTTGTGCTGGACCGAAGCCGAGTACCCAGTTGTTCCAGAAGTAGTTCGTGCTGTCCCACAGCATCTCCGCGCGGTCGCGCAACTGTCCCCACAGACCCGAGCGCAGCATGTAGGCCGGCCGCGTCTCGTCTCCAACCAGCGCGCCGCGGATGCCCTGTTCGATGCGTGCCGGCGATACGGCGGCGGTGGGGTCGAACCGCAACCAGCCGCGATCCTCCAGCCAGACCTCGACCCAGGCGTGGGCGTCGGACTGGCGCACCAGCAGATACTCGCCGAGCGCATTCCACTCGCCGCCCTGATAGCCCGTGACGACGCGCGCCGGAATGCCGGCCGCGCGCATCATCACCGCGAAGGCGGACGCGTAGTGTTCACAGAAGCCGCGCCGCGTCTGGAACAGAAACTCGTCGACGGGGTTGGCGCCGAGCGCGGGCGGCGACAGCGTGTAGACGAAGTTCTGCTGATTGAAGTGTTGCAGTACGCGCGCGATGAACTGCTCGTCGCCGGCGGCCTCCGCGCGCCATGTCTGCGCGAGTTCGCGCGCGCGCTCGGCGCCCTGCGCGGGCAGACGCAGGGTTTCGGTACGCCGCAGCGCGCCCATGTCGGCGTCCATGCGATAGTCGGTCCAGGAGGTCACGCGGTACTGCTTCAGTTGCGTTACGGGGCGTTTGGCCAGTAGCTCGTGTTCGGGCGTGAGCGTGGCGTCTTCGCTGGTCTCGCTCGGCACGTCGAGCGCGAGCAGCCAGAGCTTGTCGTGTGCTTCGAGCGATACGGTGTAGCGCAGCGGTTCGCCGAAGCCTTCGAGTTGCTGGCCCGCACCACTGAAGTCGCGCCGCCAGCCGCGGCCGTCGAAGCGGCTCAGCACCGGTCCGCGCCAGTAGCGTTGCGCGGCGGGCGGCGGCACGGTCTCGAAGCTGACGCGGAAGGCGGTGGCGTTGGACGTGAGCAGTTCGCTGATCGAGCCGGGTTCCATGCGGTCTGACAGGCCGGTGAGACCGGCGCGCGCCTGTTGCGGCATGCCCCACAGCGGGCCGGGCAGGCGCGGGAACAGCACGAACAGGATCAGCATCAGCGGCAGCGATTGCAGCAGCAGCGCGCCCGCACTGCCGAGGCGTGCCTTGAAACGCGGCGGGCGTTCGCCGGCATTGAGGCCGACCAGCGCGAAGGTGACGCCGAGGATGGTCGCGACCATGTACAGCGCGACCGGGATTTCCTGGCTGTAGAAGAAGTTGGTGGCGACGACGAAGTAGCCGAGGAACACCGTCAGCATGGCGTCGCGGTAATGCCGCGTCTCCATCAGTTTGAGGCCGAGCATCAGCAACAGCAGTGCGACGCCGGCATCGCGGCCGACCACCGTTCGGTACCAGGCGAACACCAGGGCGATCGCGATCAGCGTGAGCAGGGTCAGCAGCCAGCGCGGCGGCAGGCGCCAGCCACGGCGCAGCACTGCGTAACGCCAGCCGAAACAGGCGAGGGTGAGTGCCGGCACCCACGGCGGCTGATTCAGGAAATGCGGCAGGATCGAGAACGCCAGCGCGGCCAGCAGCCACGACAGCGCCTCGCCGGTCAGCAGCGGCTCGCCGTGAGCGGGTCGAGGAGATTTGCGTTTCACGTTCAGTCGCCGATGCCGAACAGCGCCAGACGTTCCAGGCAGCGGTCGCGATGCGTCTCGCCACCGGCCGGATCGAGCGACTGTCCCGGCAGCCGCAGGCCGTAGCGCAGACCACGCCGTTCGGCGTCGAGCACCCAATGACAGAGCACGCGCAGGCGTGTCTCGGGATCGAGTCCGCCGAGCGCCAGGTAGTCGAGCCAGATGTCGTGTCCGCGCGCCTCGGTGAACTCGCGCGTGAGCAGATCGCCGGTGCGGGCCAGCGCCTTCCAGTCGATGTGCTTCAAGGTGTCGCCGGGGCGGTATTCGCGCAGGCCGGTGAAGTCCTCGCCGTCCTGGCCGACGCGCGCCGCGCCGTCCTGTCCGCCGCCGCCGCTCGGCATCTCGCGCTGACTGTCCAGCGGGCGTGGATACACCAGCGCCGACTGGTCGAATTCGAGCCAACTCCAGGCATGGAACAGGCCGAGCGGATAGCGCGTGTAGATCTGGAAACGACCGGGACGCAGACGTCCGCGGCGCGTCGCGGGCAGCGCGAGATGAAAGCGGCCCTGCGCATTTTCCGGCACGCGGAAGGCGACCGGCAGATCGTTGCCGATGCTCGCCACGAGTCCTGGTCGCAGACGCCCGTCGTCGCTTTCGACCACGTACTCGAACAACGCCGTCTGGCCTGCGAACACCGGCGGCGTGCTGGCGCGGATGACGCGCAGGCCGGCGAGGCTGCGATGCGTGTGCCACATCGCGTTGAGACCGAGCCCCGCCAGCAGGAAGGCGAGCAGGAAGGCCATGCTGTTCTGATAGTTGGTTGCACCGAGCAGCATGACGAACAGCGTGGCGACGTAGACCATGCCGTAGCGCGTGGGCAGGATGTAGATGTTGCGGCGGTCGAGTCGGATCTCGCGTGGCGCCGGCTTGCGGTTGCGCAGCACCCAGGCGGCGATGCGTCCCTGCAGGCCCGTTTCGTTCACGGGGCGGACGGCCGTGGTCACGGCACGGGCACGGCTTCGATGAGCTGGGTGATGACGCGCTCGGGCGCCGTGCCGGCCGTCTCCACCGGGATCAGGCGATGTCCCGCCACCGCGGGTAGCACGCGCTGCACGTCTTCGGGCAACACGTGATGACGCTTGTCGATCAGCGCCCAGGCCTGGGCCGCGTGTACCAGCGACAGCGTTGCACGCGGCGACAGGCCGTTGCGGTACAGACCGGGCCGGCGCGTCTGGGCGGTGATGGCCTGCACGTAGTCGAGCAGCGCATCGGCGACGTGAACCTCCGTCACCGCGGCCTGGAGTTCGGTGAGCGTCTCGGGCGTGATGCAGGGCGGCAGCTCCCGCAACAGCTCGCGCCGGTCGCGCGCGCGCAGCAGCGCGCGTTCGGAGGCGGCGTCCGGATAACCGAGTTGCACGCGCATCAGGAAGCGGTCGAGCTGCGATTCGGGCAGCGGATAGGTACCGACCTGTTCCTGCGGGTTCTGCGTCGCGATGACGAAGAACGGCTGCGGCAACGGGCGCGTCACGCCCTCCACCGTCACCTGGTACTCCTCCATCGCCTCCAGCAGCGCGCTCTGCGTCTTCGGCGTGGCGCGGTTGATCTCGTCGGCCAGCACGAGCTGCGCGAAGATCGGACCGGGATGGAATTCGAAGCGGCTGTCCTCGCGCGAGAAGATCGACACGCCGACGATGTCGGCCGGCAGCAGATCGCTCGTGAACTGGATGCGCTGGAACTGGAGCCCGAGCGTCTGCGCGATCGCGTGCGCCAGCGTCGTCTTGCCGACGCCCGGCAGGTCCTCGATCAGCAGATGGCCGCGCGCGAGCAGACAGGCCAGCGCGAGCCGTGTCTGCCGCTCCTTGCCGAGGATGACGCTGTTGAGCTGCTCCAGCACGCGACGGATCGATACGTCGGGCGAGGTGTCGGGGATCGGTGCTAGGGACATGGGGTTTTTCGCGCGGATGACGGATGCGTGGCGGACACTAACATTCGATCCGGATGCGGGCAAATGTTCCGCCGTCTGCGGTGTGCGCGTATCGACACCGCTTTCGCATACACTCTCGCGATGTTTTCATTGTGCCGCTGCGTTCTGTGCGTGCTGTTGTCATGGCCATTGTTCGTTCATGCCGCGGACGATGCCCGCTTTCCGCCGCCGCCGGGCTGGCAATGGGGCGAGATCGTCGTCTCCGACGGTGCGGCGCTGCGGTTCGGTCATGGCGCGCCGGCCGATGCGCGGGCCGATGTATTGATCCTCACCGGTTTCAAGGAATTCGGCGAAAAGTACTTCGAGTTCGTCCACGAGTTGTATGCCGCGGGCTTTGCGGTGCATACGCTGGACTGGCGCGGGCAGGGCGGTTCGACGCGCCATCCCGACAATTTCCAGAAGCCGCTGCCGGTGCCGTTCGAACGTCACGTCGCGGATCTGCACGAGTTCATCGAGGTGCGGTTCGCAAACGCCTCGCGGCCGCTGTTGCTGATCGCCAACTCGATGGGCGGGCATCTGGCGATCCGCTATCTGCGCGAACATCCGGGACGGGTCGAGGCGGCGGCGCTGTCGGTGCCGATGATGGATGTCGTCACCGATCCCGTGCCGCGCTGGACCTTGCGCATCCTGGCGGCGATGGCCGTCTGGGCCGGAAGGGGCGACGCCTATCTGCCGGGTCAGGACGACTGGCCGAACCGGCGGAAAGGTGTTGCCACCCGGGCGGCCGCCAGCCGGCCACTCAGTTCCGATCCGGGGCGCGGTCGCGTGCATGGCCTGTATTTCCGCGACCGGCCCGAACTGCGGGTGGGCGGACCGACCTACGCCTGGATTCACCATGCCTTCGAGTCCATCGACCGCAGCAGCGAACCCGGCTATCTCGAAGACATCGATAGGCCGGTCCTGATGGGCATCGCCGGCCGCGACGCCTTCGTGGTGCCGGACGCCGCGCGCCAGGCCTGTGCGCGCATGCCGGCCTGCCGTGCCTTCGAGGTCGCCGACGCCTTCCACGAACTCTGGATGGAAGCGGATACCGTCCGCGGCGCCTGGCACGACGCGGTATTCACCTTCCTTGCCGAGCACGTCGATTCGGAACGTCGATGATCGCGAGCATTCAGGCATTCAATATGCAGGTGATCGGGTGAGGGGGCTTTCGCGACCAATAATTGACGCTCATCGAACCCTAATGTTTCCGGGCAACCGGTCGAAACAGAGCTTGAGGGCAGGGACGAAATGCCGGTGCGAGAAACCGGCGCAGGGCAGGGAAAAAATGCCGCGCCCCGATGAGGGAGGACACGACCATGAATCACTCACAAGACAATACAGGCGGCCTGGGCCGCACCGAGCGGACCAACCTCCAGGCCGACCACGGGCTCGGCATTCCGATCCGCATGGAAATCGAAGACCGCTACGACGGCGACCTGCGCTTCGTGCAGGGCCGGCTGAACGAACTCTCGCTCGATGGCCTCGATCTCGCACTGCCCCTCGCCGCACCGGTAAACGAGGGCGACACCATCGAATTCTGCGCCATCGAAATGCCGGACCACAGCACCTTCCACTGCTCGGTGAAAGTCAGTCACGTGGATGCCGACGACGCCTACGGCAGGCTGCACATCAAC
The DNA here is from genome assembly GCA_028695255.1 of Chromatiales bacterium. Lineage (GTDB taxonomy): Bacteria > Pseudomonadota > Gammaproteobacteria > Ectothiorhodospirales > Ectothiorhodospiraceae > JAQVJI01. The sequence goes on from JAQVJI010000119.1 coordinate 6,163, forward strand.
GCCGTCTTCGTCGCGCTGGCCACCTGGCAGAAGACCGTGCTTCAGCGTTGCCTCGCCACG
>JAQVJI010000119.1:6322-8656 GCA_028695255.1 Chromatiales bacterium
TTGGTGAGATACACATCGAAGCGGGTCGATTTCCCTTCATGACGCAATGCCGGTGCGCGGCTGCCCAGCGGTTCCGCGCCCGCCGGGCGCTTGACCACCACCCGCTGCCGAGCCGTGGCGAGGGCGACGTCGAGCAGGCCGGCGGCATCGGGGTCGTCGCCGACCACCGCTCGGAACACACGCATTTCCTTCTTGATCTGCGCGCGCTGCTCGCGATGGGGATACATCGGATCGAGACAGATCACGTCCGGCACGTCGCTCTGCTGTGCCATCAGGGTGCGCGCGTCGCCCGTGAGCAGATGCATGCGTTCGATGATGCCCGCCGTGCGCGCGTCCTCGCGCGCACGCGCCAGGCCGTCTTCCAGCAGCGCGGCGATCAGGGGTGAGCGTTCGATCAGCGTGACCTCGCAGCCGAGTGCGGCGAGTACGAAGGCGTCGCGACCGAGGCCGGCGGTGGCGTCCAGCACGCGCGGGCGCCAGCCGGGTTTCAGGCCCGCCGCGCGCGCCAGCGGTTCGCCGCGCAGGCTGACGCGGCCCTGTCGATAGCCGAGCGCGCCGTGCAGGAAGTCGACGTACACGGGGCCGAGCTTCGGTTCGCCGGCGAGCCGCAATTCCAGGCGCTGGTCGGTCAGGACGAGCAATAGTGTCGCGGTCGTTTCTGCTGCGGCCGCATCGGCCATCGGTATGCCAAGACGCGCGGCGAGTTCGCGCGCATGTTCCATGCGTGCGGCGGATTCGCATATCAGCACTGCCGGCATGCGATCAGTAGTGCGGCGGCGGCGTTTCTTCGTCCGGCCGCGCGACGTTGGAGAGCGGGATTGCGCGCAGGCGTTCGCGCAGGACTTCCAGTTCGTGATGGAGTGCGTCGATCAGGCGCTGCTGGCCGAGCAGGGCGTCGCCCAGTTCCTCGATCGCCCGTTCCTGATGCGCGATGCGGATTTCGAGATCGACGATGCGGTCTTCGTGTTCGGTGGACATGCTGGACTCGGGGTGGTTTCAGGCGACGCGGTTGCGGGATTCGCCGCGCGCGAAGGCCTCGATGTTGAGGGCGAGTTCGTCGACCAGGCGTTGCCGCGATTCGCGGCTGGCCCAGGCGATGTGCGGCGTGACGATGAGGTTCGGAATGTCGGGCGCGAGCAGCGGATGATCGGGCGGCGGCGGTTCGGTTTCGAGCACGTCGATGCCGGCACCGCCGACGATGCCGCGACGCAAGGCATCCGCCAGTGCCGGCGCGTCGACGATCGCACCGCGGGCGGTGTTGATGATCAGTGCATCGGATTTCATGCGCGCCAGTGCCGCGGCGTCGATCAGCCCGCGCGTGCGCTCGGTGAGAGGACAGTGCAGGCTGACGACGTCCGCCTCCGCCAGCAATCGATCGAGTGGCAGACGGCCCTGGCCGTGGCTGGCACCAGACAGACTCTGCGCCACCAGCACCTGCATGCCGAAGGCCTCGGCCACCTGCGCCACGCCGCGGCCGATGTCGCCGTAGCCGACGATGCCGAGCCGCTTGCCGGCCAGTTCGCGGATCGGATGATCGAGCAGACAGAACAGCGAACTCGACGACCAGCGCCCACCGTGGACGTCACGCTGATAATCCGCCAGGCGCAGGGTCAGCGCGAGGATCAATCCGAACACGTGCTGCACCACCGCCGGCGTCGAATAGCCGGGTACGTTGCACACTGCCACGCCATGCCGCGCCGCCGCCTCCAGGTCGACGTTGTTGGTGCCGGTGGCGGCCACGGCGATCAGCTTCAGGCGCTTCGCTGCGGCGAGTTCCGTTGCCCGCAATGGCACCTTGTTGGAGACCACGATCTCGGCCCCGGCCGTGCGCGCAGCCGTCTCCGCGGCAGTCGAGAAGCCGTGCATCGTCCATGCGCCGGCGCAGGCCTTGAGTCGCGACAGATCGAGATCGCCGCGATCGACGGTATCGAGATCGAGAAAGACGGCTTGGTTGAAAACGGGCATGGTCGTAGTGAGATTGTGTCGGAGAGTATGGGATTGCGCCGGGCGTCCTGCCCGTCGCCCCTGCGGGGCCGTGTTTGCGCACGTTCCCTCGCGCTCCCGGTGCGATGGTCGAACCCGGTTTGTTCGATTTCGCGAGTTCGAATTCCATCGATCCCGCAGTACCGTTTGGCGGAGAGAGTGGGATTCGAACCCACGAGGGGCTTGCACCCCTGGCGGTTTTCAAGACCGCTGCATTCAACCGCTCTGCCATCTCTCCGAGGCTGCGAATTCTATCACGCCGTCCCTGCGTCACCGATGCCGGCGGGCGCTGAATGCAAGGTCGGTATCGCCATTACAGCCCGTGATACTTATCGCGGAAACGCGGGAATG
>JAQVJI010000009.1 GCA_028695255.1 Chromatiales bacterium
TGGTCTTGATGTGCCGTTTCAGGCCGTCGAGGCCGAGGTCGAGGATGGCCTGCGGCGTGTGGGCGACCGGGAACAGTTTCGCGGTGGCCTTGTTGACGCCCTTGTCGGTGGCCTGCGCCGACAGGATGACGGCGATCAGCAGTTCGAACGGCGTGCCGTAGTTCAGTTCGGTGGTGGGCCGCGGGTTGGCGGCGCGCAGGCGTTCGTAGATCGCCGTTCGCTTGGCGGGGTTCATGTCAGGCGGTCGATGCGGCCTGTGCTGCCTTCGCGCGGACGGTGGCGGCCTGCTTCATGCGCGTGTCGATGACGTTCTTGCCGGCGATCAGCAGGCCGAGGCCGATGAAGGCGCCGGGCGGCAGGATGGCGAGCAGGAAGCCGCGGTAGTCCTCCCACACGACGATCGCGAGGCCGCGTGCGGCCTCGCCGAACATCAGATGTGCCTGGGCGAACAGCGTGCCGCTGCCGATCAATTCGCGCAGCGCGCCGAGCGTTACCAGCACGGCGGTGAAGCCGAGCCCGATCGCCAGCGCGTCGACGAGCGCGCGCGGCAGGCTGTTCTTGGAGGCGAAGGCCTCGGCGCGGCCGATGATGGCGCAGTTGGTGACGATCAGCGGAATGAAGATGCCGAGGATCAGATACAGGTCGTGGAACCAGGCGTTCATCGAGAGTTCGATGGCGGTGACGACCGAGGCGATGATCAGTACGTAGACCGGGATGCGCACTTCCGGCCGTACCAGGTTGCGGATCAGCGACACGCAGGCGTTGGAGGCGAGCAGCGTGAGCAGCGTGGCGAGCCCGAGTCCGAGCCCGTTGATGGTGTTGGTGGTGATGGCGAGCAGCGGGCACAGGCCGAGCAGTTGCACCAGCCCGGTGTTGTTGTGCCAGAGGCCGTCGGCGAGAACCTTGCGCAGACCGTTGTCAGCCATGGTCATCCTCCGTCATGCGTTGCAGGGCCCGTTCGTACAGGCCCTCGCAATGGTCGCGCGAGTATAGCAGCGTGGTACGGATCGCCTTCACCACCGCGCGCGGGGTGATGGTGGCGCCGGTGAACTGGTCGAACACGCCGCCGTCGCGCCGTACGTTCCACAGCGGCGTCGGCGGACTGTCGAGCGACAGGCCGCGGAAGCGCTCGATCCAGTCCGAACGGCTGGCGTCGATGTCGTCGCCGAGTCCCGGCGTCTCGCGGTGCGCGACCACCCGCACGCCGCTGACGCGCCCGTCGGCGGTGACGCCGACCAGCAGGCGGATCGGGCCGGCATAGCCGTCGGGTGCGGTGACGGTATAGATCAGGGCAACGGGGTCGTGGCCGCGAAACGCCGGGTAGACGATGATCGTGCCGCCGAGGTCGGGCGCGTCGATGGTCAGCGCATCGCGCAGGATGTCGTTGTCGTATTCGCGTTCCGGCAGCACGTCGTGCAAGCCGCGCAGCAATACCTCTTCCTCGTTGCGCGCGATGCGTTCGCGCGTGCCGTCGTGGACGGTCGCCACCAGGCCGCTGCCCACGATCGCGAACAGCGTCAGCAGCACGGCCGAGGCGATGACGTTACGGAGCATCGCGTTCTCCGCGGCGGGTGCCGAAGACGCGCGGGCGCGTGTAGTGGTCGATGGTCGGTGCGGCCATGTTCATCAGCAGCACGGCGAAGGCCACGCCCTCGGCATAGCCGCCCCAGGTGCGGATGACGTAGATCAGTACGCCGATGCCGGCACCGTAGATCAGGCGCCCGCGCGGCGTGGTGCTGGCGGTGACCGGGTCGGTGGCGATGAAGAAGGCGCCGACGATCGCCGCGCCGCTGAACAGGTGGAAGGCGGGCGAGGCGAAACGGCCCGGATCGAACAGGTGGAACGCGGCCGCGAGCGCACACAGCGAGAGCAGCACCGCGAGCGGGATGCGCCAGTCGATGACGCGCCGGTAGGCCAGCCACAGCCCGCCCAGCAGGTACCAGTTGCCGACCCATTCCCAGCCGCGGCCGGAGAAGTCGCCGAAGAACGGGTTCTCGCGGATCTCGTCCAGGGTGCGGTTCATGCCCAGTTCCGTGCGCACGCGGTCGAGCGGCGTGGCGGAGGTGAGGGCGTCCCAGGTCAGCCCCGCGGGCAGGTGGCCGAGGAAGATCGCGTTCAGGTAATCGGTGAAGCCGAGGCGCTGTTCGGCCAGCACCGCCGGGATGGTCCACAGCGACAGCTCGCGCGGGAACGACAGCAGCACGACGACGAAGCCGACCATCGCCGGATTGAACGGGTTGTAGCCCAACCCGCCGTAGAGATGCTTCGCGAACACCATGGCGAAGGCGATGCCGATCACCGCGATCCACCACGGCACCAGCGGCGGCAGCGTGAGTGCGAACAGCCAGGCTGCGACGACGGCACTCAGGTCGCCGAGTGCGGGGGGCAGCGGCCGCCGGCGCAGCGTGAGCATGACGGCCTCGCAGGCCAGCGCGGTGGTGACGGCGATGCCGATGTTGATCAGTACGCCCCAGCCGAAATACCAGGTGGCGGCGATGGTGGCGGGGATCAGCGCCAGGATCACCTGCGTCATGACGCGGCCGACGCTGTGCGGCGGCGTCAGGTGCGGCGAGGTGACGGTCGGAAAACGCATGGGCCGGGCTTCAGTCCTGGTGGGTCCGGCCGGCATCGCCGGCATCGGTCGGGGTCTCGCCGCCTTCGTCGGCGGCCTTGCGCGCGCGCACCCGCTCCAGCGCGGCCTGGATGGCGGCCTTCTTCGGGTCTTCGTCCGCGCCTGCGGGCGCCGTTTCGAGCGCGGCCTTTTTCTTCGCCAGCCGCTCGGCCTTTTCGCGTTCCTCGCGCGCCATGCGTTCCTGCCGGAACTCGTGGCGGCGGCGCGCCAGGTCGGACTTGTGGCGCTCGCGTTCCTGCGACCAGATTTCGTTCTTGGCGAAGCGGAAATACTGTACCAGCGGGATGTTGCTCGGACAGACGTAGGCGCAGCAGCCGCATTCGATGCAGGCGAACAGATGATGATTCTGCGCCTGGTCGAAGTCCTGCGCGCGCGCATACCAGTAGAGCTGCTGCGGCAGCAGATCGGCCGGACAGACGCGCACGCATTCGCCGCAGCGGATGCAGGGCAGCGTCGGGCCGCGCGCCGGCAGTTCGTCGGCCGTCACCGCGAGCACGCAATTGCTGCCCTTGACGATCGGCACCTCGTCGCTGGCAATCGTGAAACCCATCATCGGCCCGCCGAGGATCAGGCGCGACACCTGATGCGTGTAACCCCCGGCCGCCTCGACCAGCGTCGCCACCGGCGTGCCGAGCGGCACCTCGACGTTGCGCGGATGCGCGATGCCGCCGCCGGTGACGGTGACGATGCGCGAAATCAGCGGTTCGCCGAGCGTGACCGCGCGATACACGGCGGCCGCGGTGCCGACGTTCTGGCACACGACGCCGACGTCGGCCGGCAGGCCCTGCGCCGGTACTTCGAGGCCGGTCAGCACATAGATGAGCTGGCGTTCGCCGCCGGTCGGATAATGCGCCGGCAGCGGCACGATGCGGATGCCGTCGATCTCTTCGTCGGTGTTCGCGTCGTTATATTCTGGCCCCGCCAACGCGGCACGCAATGCCGCGATGGCCTGCGGCTTGTCGTCCTCGATGCCGATCAGGCAGCGCTCGGGCTTCAGTGCGTGACGCAGGATCTTCGCGCCCTCGATCACCTGCGTCGCATGTTCACGCATCAGCATGTCGTCGCAGCTGATGTAGGGTTCGCACTCGGCGCCGTTGAGGATCAGCGTATGGATGCGTTGTTCGCCGCGCGGTGCGAGCTTGACCGCGGTCGGGAAGGCCGCGCCGCCCATGCCGACGATGCCGGCCTCGCGCACGCGCGCGCGCAGACGCACCGGGTCGAGGTCGTGATGGTCCTCGATCGGCGGCAGGCGGTGTTCGCCCCAGTCGTCCTCGCCGTCGCATTCGAGCACGATGCAATGGGCGGACAGGCCGGAGGGATGCGGTACAGGATAATCGCCGATGGCCGCCACGCGGCCGGAGGTCGGCGCGTGCAGCGCGGCGCTGACGAAACTGCCGCCGCGCGCCAGGATCTGGCCCTTGAATACGCGCTCGCCGGGTTTGACGAGTGGTTCGGCCGCCTCGCCGATGTGCTGGCGCAGCGGCAGGATCAGACGCTCGGGCAGGGGCAGGCGCAGGATCGGGTCCTGCGTGCTGACGGCCTTGTGTCCTTCGAGATGCAGCCCGCCGTGGAAGCGGTGCAGCGGAATCCTGGGCGTGGCAGTGGACAAGGCGTGGTGCCGTGGCGTCGGTGGCATGGGCGGGGATTGTATCAGCCGGCGGCCGTCGCATCCGGCGCACGGACGTCGTCCGCCGGTTTCGGGCCGGCCGGCGGCAGCGGCCATTTCCAGGTCGTGATGTCGACCTTGACTGCCACCATCGCGATGCAGTCGACCGGGCAGGGGGCGACGCAGAGTTCGCAACCCGTGCACTCCTGTTCGATCACGGTATGCATCTGCTTGGCGGCGCCGAGGATCGCGTCCACCGGGCAGGCCTGGATGCACAGCGTGCAGCCGATGCAGACGTTCTCGTCGATCACGGCGACGCGCTTGCCCTTGGTCTCGCCCTCGACCGGCTTCGGATCGCGCCCGAGCAGGTCGGCCAGCGCCAGCACCACGGCCTCGCCGCCGGGTGGGCAGAGGTTGATGTCGGCGCTGCCCTCGGCGATCGCCTCGGCATAGGGGTGGCAGCCGGCGAAGCCGCACTGGCCGCACTGGGTCTGCGGCAGCAGGGCGTCGATCTGATCCACCACGGGATCGCTCTCGACGCGGAAGCGCACGGCGCTGTAGCCGAGCACCAGCCCGAGTATGCCGGCGATGCCGCCGATGGCGAGAATGGCCGCCAGCAAGACTTCAGCCCTTCACCAGTCCGATGAAGCCCATGAAGCCGAGCGCCATCAGGCCGGCGGTGACGAGCGCGATCGCGTTGCCGCGAAACGGCAGCGGCACGTCCGCCACCGCCACGCGTTCGCGGACGGCGGCGAACAGCACCAGCACCAGCGTGAAGCCGAGCGCGGCGCCCAGGCCGTAGAGCGCGGATTCAAGGAAGCCGTGGTCCTGCTGGATGTTGAGCAGTGCGACGCCCAGCACCGCGCAGTTGGTGGTGATCAGCGGCAGGAAGATGCCGAGCACCTTGTACAGCAGCGGGCTGGTCTTGTGCACCACCATTTCGGTGAACTGCACCACCGCGGCGATGACCATGATGAAGGCGATGGTGCGCAGGTATTCCAGGCCGAGCGGTGCCAGCAGGTATGCGTTGACCAGATAGGCGCAGATCGAGGACAGGGTCAGCACGAAAGTGGTCGCCAGTCCCATGCCGGTGGCGGTCTCGACCTTGCGCGACACGCCCATGAACGGGCACAGGCCGAGGAACTTCGCCAGTACGAAGTTGTTCACAAGGATGGTACTGATGAGGATCAGGGCGTATTCGGCCATTGCATGGGTTCGCCGGAATGAATTTCTGAATTTCTGACCTGGGTACTTGGTTGGTGAGTCTGCGCGGTGGTGCATGACCCCGCAACCGCCGGCGGAGTGCGGAAAATACACCGACGCGCCCCTATGACCCCTGACCTGCGTCAGGAACCGGCGCCCATCTGCGAGCCGGAGCGAAAGCAGGTTATCATTATCGGCGCATCCACCCACCCGAGTCACCTGAGCCAGCCGAGTCGCCCGCATGAACCCAGTCCTGGTCCTTGCGTCGGCCTCGCCGCGGCGGCGGCAACTCCTCGAACAGATCGGAATCGCCTGTCTGGTACGTCCGGCCGACGTCGACGAGACGCCGCGGGCCGACGAGACCGCGCCGGCATTCGCCGCGCGCCTGGCATTCGACAAGGCGCGCGCGGTACGCAACGATGCGGGTCTGCCGGTGCTGGGTGCCGACACGGTGGTGGTGGTCGACGGCCGGATGCTCGGCAAGCCGCGCGACCGTGCCGACGGTCTCGACATGCTGGAACGCCTGTCGGGGCGTTCGCACGAGGTCATTTCGGCGGTGGCGATGGTGCGGGGCGGGCACGAGGCAGGGCGGGTGTCGGTGAGCGCGGTGCGGTTTCGCGCCATCACGGCCGCCGAACGCGAGGCCTACTGGGCCAGCGGCGAGCCGGCCGACAAGGCCGGCGCCTACGCCATCCAGGGCCTCGGTGCGCTGTTCGTCGAACACCTCGAAGGCAGTTATTCCGGCGTCATGGGCCTGCCGCTGTTCGAGACCGGCGAACTGCTCGCGGCGTTCGGCATCCGAGTGTTGGGCGTGAGGCGTGAGGCGTGAGGCGTGAGGCGTATGGAAGATGTCGTTTGAAAAACCTTCGATACGCCTCACACCTGACCCCTTACCCATGATCGAGAGTGACCGGGCGATGATGCCGACCCAGGAAGAAGACCAGATGTTCCTGCCGTATCCCGACGGGATGCGGCCGCCACCGCGGGTGGTGGGCCGGCGCACGGGCCAGGGAAACGACGATGCGAGCGAGATGGGCGGCTGCGAGATCCTGATGAACGTGACGCCGCAGGAGACGCGCTGCGCGATCGTCGAAAACGGCGTGCTGACCGAGGTGTCGATCGAGCGCATGCGCCGGCGCGGTCGCGTCGGCAACATCTACAAGGGGCGCGTCAGCCGCGTGCTGCCGGGCATGGAGGCGGCGTTCGTGGACATCGGCCTGGAGCGCGCGGCGTTTCTGCATGCCTCGGACGTCGCCTCGGTGACGCGCGAGGAACTGCCCAACGCCGACCGGCCGAAGGTCGAGCCGATCAACCGTCTGCTGCACGAGGGACAGGAAATCCTGGTACAGGTCATCAAGGACCCGCTCGGCACCAAGGGCGCGCGCCTCACCACCCACATCACCGTGCCCTCGCGCTATCTGGTGCTGATGCCGGACGCCGGCAACATCGGCATCTCGACCCGCATCGAGGACGACGGCGAGCGCCAGCGCCTGAAGGGGCTGATGGAACGACTGTCGGCCGAGATCGGCAACGGCCACGGCTACATCGTGCGCACGGCGGCCGAGGCGGCGAGCGACGAGGCGCTGCACGAGGACGTGCTGTTCCTGCAAAAACTCTGGGCCTCGATCAGCGACATCGCGCGCACGGCCGCCGCCGGCAGCGAGGTCTACGCCGACCTGCCGCTGGCCCTGCGCACGCTGCGCGACATCGTCGGCGCCGACATCGAGCGCATCCGCGTCGATTCGCGCGAGACGGTGCAGAAGGTCGTCGAATTCGCCGAGCGCTATCTGCCGGAACTGCTGTCGCGCATCGAGCATTACCCGGGCGAGCGGCCGATCTTCGACCTCTACAACGTCGAGGACGAGATCCAGAAGGCGCTGGAGCGCAAGGTGGAACTGAAGTCCGGCGGTTACGTGATCTTCGACCAGACCGAGGCGATGACCACCATCGACGTCAACACCGGCGGTTTCGTCGGCCATCGCAACCTCGAAGAGACCATCTTCAAGACCAATCTGGAGGCGGCGCAGGCGATCGCGCGCCAGCTCCGGCTGCGCAATCTCGGCGGCATCATCATCATCGACTTCATCGACATGACCGACGAGGAGCACAAGCGGCAGGTGCTGCGCGCGCTCGAAAAGGCGCTGGAGCGCGATCATGCGAAGAGCCAGATCTGCGAGGTGTCGCCGCTCGGTCTGGTGGAAATGACGCGCAAGCGCACGCGCGAGAGCCTGGAGCACGTGCTGTGCGAGCCCTGTCCGACCTGCGCCGGCCGCGGTTATCTGAAATCGGCCGAGAGCGTGTGCTACGAGATGTTCCGCGAGATCCTGCGCGAGGCGCGCCAGTTCGATGCGCGCGAGTTGCTGGTGCTGGCATCGCAGAACGTGGTCGACCTGCTGCTCGACGAGGAATCGGCGAGCGTGGCGCAGCTCGAAGAATTCATCGGCATCCCGATCCGTTTCCAGGTCGAGTCGCTCTACACCCAGGAACAGTTCGATGTCGTTCTGGTCTGACCCGATGCGCCACCACGAGCGGCGGGCGGCAATCGCTTGAAGCGCTGGTTTTCCGTGTGCTGGCTGGGCGTGGCGGGCGTCATCGTCGTCGCCGCCGTGCTGGTCAGCCTGACGCGGTTGGTGGTGCCGGTGGCCGACCGCTATCGCGAGGCGCTGGAACAGTCCATGAGCGGCATGGTCGGCCATCAGGTGACCATCGGCGCCATGCAGACGCGCTGGGGCTTCGGCCATCCGCGCACCGATCTCACCGACGTCGTCGTGCAATCGCTGGACGACCCCGACAACGCGCTGCACTTCGGCCACATCGAGATCCGCGTCGACGTGCTGTCCAGTCTGTTCTCGGGCGCGCTGCGCCTTGCTTCCGCCACCATCTACGACACCGAGATCTACGTCCTGCGCCAGGAGGACGGCAGCTTTCGCGTGCGTGGCGCCGGACTTGGCGCGGACCAGCAGGCGACGGTCGAGGGCGGCGACATCCTGACGCTGCTGCGCGGGGCGCGTTTTCGCCTCACCGACAGCCGTCTGCGCTGGGAGGACCGGCTGGGCGGGCATGACTACCGGTTCGAGAACGTCGATCTGGCAGTGGCGATCGGCCGTCGCAGCGAGGTCACTGTGGCGGGGGAGGTCGCGCTGCCGGAGGGCATCGGCCTGACGCTGTCGGTGGGGCTGGAGCTCACCGGCGATCTGGCCCGTCCCGGTGGCTGGAACGCGCGCGTCTATGCCCGCGGCGACGACGTGCGTCTCGATGTCCTGTCGGAGCGCATGCCGGACATCGGCGTCCGCGTCGTCTCGGGCATTGCCGACTTCGAGCACTGGAGCGTCTGGCGTGCCGGCCGCATGGTGAGTCTGAGCGGGCATCAGGAATTGCGTGACCTGGAGGCCGTCGGCGCGGCGATCGAGGGTGAACCGTTGCCGGTCGCGGCGCAGCAGGTGAGCGGGCGTTTCCGTTGGGACGCGATCGATGACGGCTGGCGTCTCGACGTGGCGGATCTGGGCATGCGCCGCGGCGGGCGCGAATGGAGCGGCGGCGAGTTCAGTCTGGCCTACGCCGGGGGCGCCGACGGAGAGGCCGAGCGCGGCCGCCTGCGCGGGGGCATGGCGGGGCTGCGCATCGAGGATCTGCTGCCGTTCGTGCTGCTGTATCCGGGCGCGGCCGACGCGGCCGGTCCGGCGTTGATGCGGCTGGCACCGGCCGGTCGGCTGGACGACCTGCGTTTCCATGCGCTGCTGCCGGCTGCCGGCCTGCCGTACTTCACCGCCAACGGCGAATTCGCCGAACTCGCGATCGCCGCCTGGCCGGGCGCGCCGGGCTTCCAGGGACTGGCGGGGCGTTTCAGCCTCGACGGGCGTTCGGGCGAACTGGTATTGGACAGTCATGGCGTGCGCGTCGATTTCCCGCGCCTGTTCGAGGACGCATTGTGGATCGACGAACTGGCCGGCGAGGTGGCGTGGACGTTCGAGGACGGACGCTATCGCCTGCGCAGCGATGCCTTCAGCGCACGCAATCAGGACCTCGACGTGCAGGGGCGCGTCGCACTGGAAGTGGGAGGCGGACGTTCGGGCGAGATCGATCTGCAACTCGGCTTCCGCGACGGCAACGGCGCCAACACGGCGCTGTATCTGCCGGTCGGCATCCTGCCGAAGACCACCCATCAATGGCTGGTGAGATCGATCGTCGATGCGCGCGTCAGTTCCGGCGGCATGCTCCTCAAGGGGCGTTTCGCGGACTTCCCGTTCCGTCATGACGAGGGCGTGTTCGAGGTGCGGGCGCAGATCGAGGATGGCACGCTCGACTACATGCCGGGCTGGCCGCGCATGACGCAGGTGGCGGGCGAACTGGTGTTCCGCAATCAGGGCATGCGGGCCGAGAACGTGTCCGGGCGGATATTCGGTACCGAGATTCGCAACGCCTGGGTCGGGATCGAGAACCTGAACCGTCCGCGGTTGCTGATTCGCGGCAGCACCGCCGGCCCGCTCGCCGACCTGTTGCGATACCTGGAGGACACGCCGCTGGTGCCGGACTGGCGGGAGGTGCTGGCCGCAGTGCAGGTGAGCGGCGATGCCGAGCTCGATCTCGACATCGGCGTGCATCTGAATGCGCGCGATCCGCTGCCGAGCACGGTCGCGGGCGATCTGACCTTCCATCACAACCTGCTGGCCTTCCCCGATTACGATCTGGCCTTCGATGCCATCGAGGGCGGCCTGCGCTTCACCGACCATACGCTGCGCGCGCGCGGCGTCGGCGGGCGTTTCCACGGCTACGCGCTGAGTCTGGACGGCGAGCGTGCCAAGGGTGGCGCGACGGTGCTGGATGCGGAGGCGCGTCTGGGCGTCGATGCGCTCGCCGCCTGGCTGCCGGACGGGATCGAACCCCATCTCGAAGGCGCATCCCGCTGGCGGGCGCGCCTGATCATTCCGCCTTCCGGACCGCGCCGCACCGACGGCGAGACCCAACTGCGGCTCGAATCCGATCTGATCGGCGTCCGTTCGGCATTGCCCGCGCCGTTCGCGAAGGCGGCGGACGACCTGCGTGCGTTCCGTGCCGATCTGCTGGTCGGGCATCGCTTCCAGGCGCCGATGCGCTTCCGCCTCGGGGACGAGGTGTCCGCCGTCATGCAGTTGCGCGACGTGGCCGGATCGCTGGCGATCGACCGTGCCGAACTGCGCATCGATGCCGGGACGGCGGAACTGCCCCTCTCCGGCATCAGTATGGTCGGACGTCTGCCGCGCCTGTCGGTGAGCGAATGGGAACGGCTGGCGGCGGCGTCATCGGCGGCGCCTGCGATCGCATCTGCCGGCGGGCTGGGTGCGTCGTTGCAGCGTGTCGACGTGCAACTCGGTGAACTGGAGCTGCGCGGCAATGCCTTCCATCAGGTATCGCTCCGGGCCGAGCGTGGCGGCGACCGTTGGCGTGCCGAGGTGCAGGCGCGTGAGGTGGGCGGTCGCATCGACCTGCCGCACGAACCTGCCGCCGATCGGCCGCTGGCGCTCGATCTCGACTATCTGCATCTGCCGCGGTCCGTGATCGACGGCGACGGCGACGGCGACGGCGACGGCGACGGCGACGGCCTGCGCCGGGCGCCCGATCCGCGCGACCTGCCGCCGATCCGGCTCAACGCGCGCGCCTTCACGCTCGGCGAGGAGACCTACCGCAATCTGCGCCTCGACACCGACCGTCTGCCGGACGGCATGCGCATCGCCCAGCTCGGGTTCGGCTCCGATGTGGTGTCGGCGCAGGCCAGCGGCGACTGGACCGTGGACGCGGCGGGTGTCCACCAGACCCGCGCGCGCGCCGAGCTGACGTTCAACGATCTCGGGCAGGCGCTGACGAACAAGGGCTTCAAGCACGGCTTCGCGCGCGGTCGCGGCAGCGTTCAGGGCGATTTCAGATGGCCCGATGTGCCGATGCGTTTCACGCTGGACGGACTGGAGGGCGAGGCGCACATCGATCTGCGCGACGGTCGCCTGATCGAGGTCGATCCGGGTGCCGGGCGCTTCATCGGCCTGTTCAGCCTGCAAGCGCTGCCGCGCCGGCTGGCGCTCGATTTCCGCGATTTCTTTCAGCAGGGGCTGGCCTACGATCACATCCGCGGCGACCTGAACTTCCGCGGGGCCGACGTGTACACTAGCAACCTCGTCGTCGACGGGCCGTCATCGGCGATCCGCATCGAAGGCCGTACCGGCATCGGTGCCCGTGACTACGACCATCGCGTCACCGTGGTGCCGAGCGTGACCTCGACCCTGCCGATCGCCGGCGCGGTGCTCGGCGGTCCGGTGGCGGGTGCGGCGATCTTCCTGATCGACCGACTGCTCGGCATCGGCAAGCAGATCGACGAATCGGCACGGATCGAATATCACGTGACGGGCTCGTGGGACGAGCCGGTCATCGAGGTGGTCGATCCGCAGCCGGCGAAAACGATTCCTGAACCCTGAACGTCATCCAGAGCCGTCCATGAACGATCGCATGCTGAAGAAAACCCTCGTTCTGCTGGTTCTCCTGCTGCTGGCACCCGTCGTGTCGGCACAGGAGACGGTCTACACCGTGAGTGCCGAGGAGTGGGCGCGCCCGCACCGCGGCATCGCACTCGTCACCCATCCGGGCCTGCGGGCCGCGGTGGCGGAACTCGACGCCGCCCCCGATCGCCGTCTGCTGATCCGCTATCCAGGCGGCGAGGCGGGCATGTTGTGGGTCGCGCAATTGCGTTCCTGGCTGGTCGCGCTCGGCATCCCGTCCGAGGTGATCGACGCCGAACCGGGCGCCGCCACACCCGAGAACATCGAACTGGTCGTGCGCGAAAAGGGCGCGCTGTGAGTCTGGCCGCCGCAGTGCAGATGGCCTCCGGTCCCAACGTGCAGGCCAACCTGCACGAGGCCGGACGCCTCATCGGGCTGGCCGCCGAGACCGGCGCGAAGCTCGTCGTGCTGCCCGAGAACTTCTCCATCATGGGCATGCAGGAGAGCGACAAGCTCGCCGTGGCCGAGGCGGACGGCGACGGTCCGGTACAGGCCTTCCTGGCCGAGCAGGCCCAGCGTCACGGCGTCTGGCTGGTCGGCGGCACGATTCCGCTCAGGTCGCCGCGGCCGGACAAGGTGTATGCCGCCAGTCTGCTGTTCGACGACCGCGGTCGGCGCGTCGCGCGCTATGACAAGATCCACCTGTTCGACGTCGAAGTGCCGGATGCCGGCGAGCGCTATCACGAGTCCGGCAGCATCGAGCACGGCGACCGCGTGGTGGTGGTCGACACGCCGTTCGGCCGGCTCGGACTCGCCGTGTGCTACGACCTGCGGTTCCCCGAACTGTTTCGCGGCATGCTCGATCAGGGCATGGAGATCGCGTCCCTGCCGTCGGCCTTCACCGCCATCACCGGCCGCGCGCACTGGGAACCGCTGATCCGCGCGCGGGCGATCGAGAATCAGATCTACGTGATCGCCGCCGCGCAGGGCGGTTACCACATCAACGGTCGCGAGACCCATGGCGACAGCATGATCGTCGACCCCTGGGGCAACGTGCTCGACCGCCTGCCGCGCGGCTCCGGCGTGGTCGTGGGCGAGATCGACCGCGGTCGGCTGGCGAGCATCCGCCGCAGCTTTCCGACCATCGAGCACCGGCGGCTGTCCTGCGCGATCCGCTGATTCCCGTATTGCGGGCGGCGTTGAAAACGCCGCGACATGCCGCATAGACGTGGTTGGCATGCCGTTTCCCGACAGTATCCTTGGACCCCTACGGATGACCCGATGAATCAGGCCCTAGACATCGCACGCAACCATCTGCTCGCCCCGGCGGGGCTGGCCGAATCCGACCTCGACCGGGTGCTCGGCGGCCTGCTCGGCGGCGCCATCGACAGCGGCGACCTGTACCTCCAGCTTTCGCGCCACGAGTCCTGGTCGCTGGAGGACGGCATCGTCAAGGACGGCGGCTTCAACATCGAACAGGGCGTCGGCGTGCGCGCGATCAGCGGCGAGAAGACCGGCTTCGCCTATTCCGACGACATCCTGCTGCCGTCGCTGCTGGAGGCGTCCAAGGCCGCGCGCGCGATCGCCCGGCATGGCGAAACGGGCGGCGGACGCGGTCTGTCGGTGCAGCTCGGCCACGCGCTGTATCTGCCGGCCGATCCGATCACGGCGCTCGGTGAACAGGCCAAGATCGATCTGCTGCACAGCGTCGACGCCGAGGCGCGACGCCAGGATCCGCGCGTGTCGCAGGTGATGGTGTCGCTGTCCGGCCTGCACGAGATGGTGCTGGTGGCCGGCTCCGACGGCACGCTGGCCGCCGACGTGCGGCCGCTGGTGCGGCTCAACGTGAGCGTCATCGTCGAACACAATGGCCGCCGCGAGAGCGGCAGTGCCGGCGGCGGTGGCCGCAGCGGCTACGATTTCTTCCTCGATCATGATCGCGCGCTCGGTTATGCACGCGAGGCGGTGCGTCAGGCGCTCGTGAATCTGGAGGCGGTCGATGCACCGGCCGGCAGCATGACCGTCGTGCTCGGCCCCGGCTGGCCCGGCGTGCTGCTGCACGAGGCGATCGGCCATGGGCTCGAAGGCGACTTCAATCGCAAGGGCACGTCCGCCTTTTCCGGCCGCATCGGCGAGCGCGTCGCGGCGCCCGGCGTCACGGTGGTCGACGACGGCACGCTCGACGGTCGGCGCGGCTCGCTCAACATCGACGACGAGGGCGTGCCGACGCAGCGCACGGTGCTGATCGAGGACGGCGTGCTGCGCGGCTACATGCAGGACAAACTCAACGCGCGCCTGATGGGCGTCTCACCCACCGGCAACGGCCGCCGCGAGTCCTATGCCCATCTGCCGCTGCCGCGCATGACCAACACCTACATGCTGGCCGGCACGCACGACCCGCAGGAGATCATCGCCTCGGTCGACCGTGGCCTGTACGCGGTCAATTTCGGCGGCGGTCAGGTCGACATCACCTCCGGCAAGTTCGTGTTCTCGGCCAGCGAGGCCTACCTGATCGAGAACGGCCGTATCACGCGACCGGTCAAGGGCGCGACCCTGATCGGCAACGGTCCGGACGTGCTGACGCGCGTGTCGATGATCGGCGACGACCTCAAGCTCGACACCGGCGTCGGCACCTGCGGCAAGGAAGGCCAGAGCCTGCCGGTCGGCGTCGGCCAGCCGACCCTGCGCGTGGACGGCCTGACGGTGGGCGGGACGCGCGCCTGAGCAGGCCGAGGTTTATCGGCTGCGGACAGAGTAGGTCACGTTGCGAAGCTACGTGACGAGCGCGGTTTCGGCGTGGAAAAGATTATTGGCCACAGAGGACACAGAGAAAAGAAAAAGACGATTGCTCTCGCCGAGGTCGCAGGGAGCGCGGAGCAACACGGCGCCATATGAAGTTCCCTGCGCCCCGGCGTTCTCAGCGAGAGTCATTGATTTGTGTTGCTTTTCTCTCTGTGCTCTGTGGCCAAAACCGCTTTCCCGTCACCCGCCGAACAATTCGCGCAGGTAACGGAACAATGCGCGTGCGGTGCGCGGTGGTCCGCCACGCTCGCGTTCGACGGCGGCGTTGCGGCACAGACTGGCCAGACGCGCGGCATCGGTTTGCGGCTGTTCGGCGACGAGTTCGTCGATGAGACGCGACAGCCCGCGTCCGTCGTCGGAGCTCGCGGCATCGAGCAGACGGTCGCGCCATTGTTCGACGCGATGGAAGGCCTGCGCCTCGGCGCGTTGGGCCAGCTTGCGCGCCTCCAGCGCCGCGACGATCGGTGCCGCGTCGACGTCGCGCATGAGCTTGCCGACGTACTGGCGCTGGCGCCTGAGCGCCTCGCGCGACTTGATGCCGCGTGCGGTGACGATCGCGTCGTAGAGCCGCGTCGGCAGGTCGAGCGCTTCGAGGTCGGCGGCGGGCAGCGCGATCAGCGCCTCGCCGAGTTTCTGGGCGTCCGCGGCCACCTGCTTGAAGTGGCCGCGTGGGATGTATCCGTCGTCGTCTTGATCGGTCATGGTCGCGTGTGTCGGTTGCAGGCGGCCGATTTTCGCTTTTTTCTGAGGAATATGCATGAACGCAGTACAGTCCCTGCCGCTGGATCGCGAACGGCTCGAAGCCGTGGTGCGCGAAGTCCTGGATCAGGCGCAGAAGGCCGGTGCCAGCGCGGCCGAGGCGGCCGTGAGCTGCGACAACGGTCTGTCGGTCAACGTGCGCCTGGGCGAGGTCGAGACGCTCGAATACCACCGCGACCAGGGCGTCGGCGTGACGGTCTATTTCGGCAACCGCAAGGGCTCGGCCAGCACCTCCGATCTCAAGTCCGAGGCGCTGCGCGAGACGGTCGAGGCGGCGGCGCGCATCGCGCGCTACACCGCCGAGGACCCCTGCGCCGGCCTGGCCGACGCGGCGCTCATGGCGCATGACTATCCCGACCTCGATCTCGACCATCCCTGGGCGCTCGAAGCCGAGGACGCGATCGTGCTCGCGCGCGACTGCGAGGCGGCGGCGATGCAGGCCGATGCGCGCATCAACAACTCCGAAGGTTCCGAGCTCAGCACCTTCCGCGGCACGGCGATCTACGGCAACAGCCACGGCTTCATCGGCGGCTACACCGGCACGCGCCACAGCCTGAGCTGCACCGTGGTGGCCGAGGATGAGGGCGGCATGCAGCGCGACTACTGGTACAGCGTCGCACGCGACCGGTCGGCGCTCGAATCGCCGGCCGAGGTCGGCCGGCACGCGGCCGAGCGCACGCTGCGGCGTCTGGGCGCGCGCCGGCTGTCGACGCGCGAGGCGCCGATCCTGTTCGCGCCGGAACTCGCGCGCGGCGTGATCGGTCATTTCGTGGCCGCGATTCGCGGCGGCGCGCTCTACCGCAAGGCAAGTTTCCTGCTCGATGCCCTCGGTGAGCCCATATTCCCCGATTTCGTGCGCATCCACGAACGGCCGCATCTCCAGGGCGCGCTCGGCTCGGCACCCTTCGACGGCGAGGGCGTGCGCACCGGCGAACGCGACGTCGTCAGCAACGGCGTGTTGCAGGGCTACGTGCTCGACAGCTATTCGGCACGCAAGCTCGGGCTCGTCACCACCGGCAACGCGGGCGGCGTGCACAACCTGCTGATCGAGCCCGGATCGGTCACGGGCGGCACGGCCGACCAGGCCGGCCTGCTGAAGGAAATGGGCACGGGCCTGCTGGTCACCGAACTGATCGGCCACGGCGTCAATACCGTCACCGGCGACTACTCGCGCGGTGCGGCCGGCTACTGGGTCGAGAACGGCGAGTTCGCCTACCCGGTGGAGGAAATCACCGTCGCCGGCAACCTGCGCGACGTGTTCCGGCGCATCGTCGCCGTCGGCAGCGACGTCGACGCGCGCGGCAACATCCAGAGTGGCTCGCTGCTGGTCGAGCGCATGACCATTGCGGGGGAGTGACGGCGCGGCCTGTTCGTCGTTGCGCCGGTCTGCGATACTTGCGTTGCAAATGCGATGCAGGAGGTTTCTCCCATGAAGACCGCGTCATTTCCGTCGCTGCGCGTCGATCCTGATTTGCGGCGTGCCGCCGAGGCCGTGCTCGCCGACGGCGAGAGTCTGTCCAGTTTCGTCGAGGATTCGATCCGGGCCGGCATCGATCGGCGTCGCCTGCAACAGGAATTCATCGCACGCGGACTGGCGTCCCGTGCCGAGGCGCGGCGCACGGGCGAGTACTTCACGGCCGACGAGGTGCATGCCGGCCTGGACGAGATGCTGGCGACGGCGCGGACGAAACGGCGGCGATGACCTATCGCGTCCGCTACACGCGGGCGGCCCGTGACGATCTGTACCGTCTGTATGCGTTTCTGCTGGAACGGGATGTGCGCGCGGCACGCCGGGCCCGCAATGCGATCGTCAAGGCGAGCCGGCTGCTGGAGGATTTCCCGTTCAGTTGCCGCAAGGCCGGTCCGGACACGCCGTTCCTGCGCGAACTGCTGATCTCTTTCGGTGCGACCGGCTACGTCATGCTGTTCGAGATCGATGATGCCTCGACCGTCACCATCCTGGCCGTCCGGCATCAGCGCGAGGACGACTATCGTTGATCAAGCTTGGCGCCTGTGTTGACGCTTGTTTGCCCCTGCTCGACGGTATTACCATGTTCCGATGGTAATACCGCAGGAGGCCCCCATGAGCGCGACCCTTACCAGCAAGTGTCAGGTCACCATTCCCAAGCACATCCGTGACAGCCTCGGTCTCGGGCCGGGCAGCCAGATCGATTTCGACGTCGACGAGCAGGGCCGGATCGTCATCCGGAAGGCGGGTGGCTCGGCCAAGGCGCCGCGCCAGCCGGACCGTTTCGAGCGTGCCCGCGGCCGTGCGACCGTGAAATGGCGCACCGACGAGCTGATGCGGCTGCTGCGCGGGGACGAGTAGTTTGCTGATCGTCGACACCAATGTCCTGGTCGACGTGCTGGAGGACGATCCGGAATGGGGGGAATGGTCGGTCGGCCGCATGCGGGACCTCGCGCGCGTTCACGAGCTCGTCATCAATCCGGTGATCTATGCCGAACTGTCGCTGGCCTTCGATGCGGTGGAGGATCTCGATGCGGCGATCGCCGATCTGGATCTGGGTGTCATCGAACTGCCCAGGCCGGCGCTGTTCCTTGCCGGCAAGGCGTTCGTCCGTTACCGCAGACTCGGCGGCATCAAGAGCAATGTCCTGGCCGATTTCTTCATCGGTGCGCATGCGGCGGTGGCCGGTTGTCCGATACTGACCCGCGACCCCCGGCGTTACCGGAGCTATTTTCCAAGTCTGCGGTTGATCGTGCCGGACGCCGGTACCCCGACCTGATTCGCTCCCCACCCGACGAGTCGTTGAGGCCATGGGATGCGCCGCCTATACTGCCGACCCGCCGAATCCCCTGAGGTATGTTCGTGAATCGCAGCCTTTCCCGACCGCGCATGCGGCCGTCATCTGAATCGACATCCCCCGCCCGGAACCCGGCATGAAATCGGGCTACGTCAAGGAACGCATGACGCCGCACGAGCAGCGCGTGGCGCTGTCGCTGGCCGGCGTCTACAGCGTGCGCATGCTGGGGCTGTTCATGATCCTGCCGGTGTTCTCGCTCTATGCCGGCGCGCTGTCGCACGTTACGCCATTCCTGATGGGCATGGCGATCGGCATCTACGGCCTGACCCAGGCCACGTTCCAGATCCCGCTCGGCATGCTGTCCGACCGCATCGGCCGCAAGCCGGTGATCATCGGCGGTCTGCTGGTGTTCGCGCTCGGCAGCGTGGTGGCGGCCGAGGCGGGTTCGATCTGGGGCGTGATCGGCGGTCGCGCCCTGCAAGGCGCCGGTGCGGTGTCGGCGGTGGCGATGGCGCTGGCGGCCGACCTCACGCGCGAGGAGCACCGCACCAAGGTGATGGCGGTCATCGGCTTCTCGATCGGCCTGTCGTTCTCGGCCGCGCTGGTGCTCGGGCCGGTGCTCGACCGCATGGTCGGCGTGCCGGGCATCTTCTGGTTCACGGCGCTGCTCGGCCTGATCGCCATTGCCGTGGTGCTGTGGGCGGTGCCGACGCCGCAACGCACACGTGTGCATCGCGACACCGGCGTGGTGCCGGGGCTGTTCGGCGGCATCCTGCGCGATGCGCAACTGCTCCGGCTCGATCTCGGCATCTTCGTGCTGCACATGGTACTGACCGCCAATTTTGTCGTGCTGCCGCTGATCCTGCGCGACGTACTGGACATGGAATCCGCGCTGCACTGGCGCGTCTACCTGCCGGTGGTGCTGCTGGCCTTCGTCGCGGTGGTACCGCTCATCATCGTCGCCGAGCGCTTCCGGCGCCTGAAGCAGGTGTTCATCGGCGCGGTCGCGGTGCTGGCCGGTACCGAGTTCGCGTGGATCTTCACCCACGACAGCGTTGCCGGCATGGCCGTGACGCTGTTCGTGTTCTTCGCCGCCTTCAATCTGCTGGAGGCGACGCTGCCGTCGCTGATGGCCAAGCTCGCGCCGCCCGACCGCAAGGGCACGGCGATGGGCGTCTACGCCACCACCCAGTTCCTCGGCATCTTCACGGGCGGCGCGCTCGGCGGCTGGCTGTACGGGGTGTTCGGGGTCGAGGGCGTCTTTTTCGCCAGCGCGCTGGCGCTGCTGGTCTGGCTGTCCGCAGCCGCCACCATGCACAGCCCGCGCTATCTGTCGAGCTATCTGCTGCACGTCGGGCCGATGGATGCCGACGCGGCGCGCGATCTGGTGGCGCGGCTGACGGCCGTGCGCGGCGTGGCCGAGGCCTGGGTCGGCGAGGACGGCGTGGCCTATCTCAAGGTCGATCGGCATGCCCTGGACGAGGCCCGGCTGCGTGAGTTTTCCGCCCCTGCGGCGTAAGATGGCGCCTTTCCGGGGCGCAACGCCAGGAACGCCAAGGAAGCGAAGTCAGGGATGTCGCGCGGGTACGTCGGGACCCGCGCTCCTCAGGCAGACATCTCGGACCCCATTCCATTCATCAGACAACCGAGGAAGACACCCATGGCAAGAGGCGTGAACAAGGTCATTCTCGTCGGCAATCTCGGCGGCGACCCAGAAACGAAATTCATGCCGAGCGGCGGCGCGGTCGCCAACGTGACGCTCGCCACCACCGAGTCCTGGAAGGACAAGGGCACGGGCGAGAAGCAGGAACGCACCGAATGGCATCGCGTCGTGTTCTTCGGCCGTCTGGCCGAGATCGCGGGCGAATATCTGAAGAAGGGCTCGCAGGTCTACGTCGAAGGCAGTCTGCGCACGCGCAAGTGGCAGGACCAGAACGGGCAGGACCGCTACACGACGGAGATCGTCGCGAGCGAGATGCAGATGCTCGGTGGTCGCGGCGGTGCCGGTGGTTCCGCTTCCTTCGACGACGAGGGCGGCGGCTCGCGCAGCAGCGGCGGCAGTCGCGGCGGTTCGCGTCCGCAACCGCAGCCGGCGGAATCCGCTCCGGCCGCCGATTTCGACGACGACATTCCGTTCTGACGGACATGGCGATGTCGCCACCCCACAGGATGAAGGTCGTGCCATGCCCGCCCATCATCCGGCCCTGCGGGCCACCTTCTCCCGGAGGGAGAAGGAAACGGGAGTCGCTCCGCGACCATGGATGAATCATCCCAGAAACCGCAGTTGACCGCTTCGAGACTGAAACAAGTGTCTGCTGATTCAAAACATTCGGGCTTTTGCATGGCTCACCTTGCGGGTGAGGTCGCTACGCGTCCGATTGCACGGTTTTCCGGCCCCCTGGCAGCGTTGCTCCTCCTTGCAGGGGACGGCCCTGCCGCGTCGTCGCGCCTTGCCAGAGGACCGGAAAACCGCACACTCGAACGCGTTCAACTGCGGTTTCTGGGATCATGACCAAACGCATCGGTGAACTGCTGGTCGAGGCCGGACGCCTGCGGACGACCGACCTGAACCGCGCGCTGACCGCGCAGGAGACGACCAGCGAGCTGCTCGGCGTGCTGCTGGTGCGTCTCGGCCTCGTGTCCGAGCGCGACGTCGGCGAAGCCCTGTCCGCGCAGTTGAACCTGCCGCTGGTGGCCGCCGCCGACTATCCGGCCGATCCGCTGCTGGAGGAATCGCTGCCGGTCGGTTTCCTGCGCACGGCCCAGGCGCTGCCGCTGGCCCAGGACGGCGAGGTGCTGAAGCTCGCGATGGCCAGGCCGCAGGACAGTTTCTCCAGCCGCGCGGTGGCGATGGCGACGGGCCTCAGGGTGCAGCCGGTGCTCGGTCTGCCGTCGGACATCGCACAGGCGATCGAGAAGCTCTACGGCACGGGCCGCAGCGCGCTCGGCCAGATCATCGAACAACTCGGCGAGGAAGGCGCGGGCCAGGACACGGACGACATCGAGCAACTCAAGGACATGGCGAGCGAGGCGCCGGTCATCCGCATGGTGAATCTCATCATCACGCGCGCGATCGAGAGCCGGGCCTCCGACATCCACATCGAGCCCTTCGAAGGCACGCTCAAGGTGCGCTACCGCATCGACGGCGTGATGCACGAGGTCGAGTCGCCGCCGGCGCGCCTGACCGCCGCCATCATCTCGCGCCTGAAGATCATGGCGCACCTGAACATCGCCGAGCGCCGCCTGCCGCAGGACGGACGCATCCAGTTGCGCGTGCAGGGCAAGGAGATCGACCTGCGCGTGTCCAGCGTGCCGACCATGCACGGCGAGAGCGTGGTCATGCGCATTCTCGACAAGGGCAGCATCACGCTCGATCTCGACGCGATGGGTTTCCATCCGGAGGTGCTGGCGCGTTTCAAGGACGTGCTCGCACTGCCGCACGGCATCGTGCTGGTCACCGGCCCCACCGGCAGCGGCAAGACCACCACGCTGTACGCGGCGCTGGCGCGTCTCAACACCCCCGAACGCAAGATCCTGACGGTCGAGGACCCGGTCGAATACCAGATCGCGGGCGTCAACCAGATCCAGGCCAATCCGAAGATCGGACTCGATTTCGCCCACGCCCTGCGCTCGATCGTGCGTCAGGACCCGGACGTCATCATGATCGGCGAAATGCGCGATCAGGAGACGGCGCGTATCGCCATCCAGTCGGCGCTGACCGGCCATCTCGTGCTGTCGACCGTACACACCAACGACGCCGCGAGCGGCGTCACGCGTCTGGTCGACATGGGACTCGAACCCTATCTGCTCACGGCCACCGTCAATTGCATCATGGCGCAGCGCCTGGTGCGCCGGCTGTGCCCGCATTGTGCCGAGGCCTTCGAGGCGCCGCCGGAACTGGTGGCCGATCTCGGCCTCGACCGCTATGCCGAGGCCCGTCCGCATCGCCTGTGGCGCGCGCGCGGCTGCCCCGAGTGCGCCGACACGGGTTACCACGGCCGCACCGCGATCCACGAACTGCTGATGATGGACGAGCCGATCCAGCGCCTGGTGCTCGCGCACGCGGACGCCGAGACGATCGAGAAGGCGGCGCGCGCGCGCGGCATGCTGACGATGTACGAGGACGGCCTGCGCAAGGCGCTGTCCGGCATCACCACGGTGGAGGAGGTACTGCGCGTGACGCAGGAGACCGCCGATGCCGTCGTTTAGTTATCGCGCCGTCACGCCCGACGGCCAGATCCAGGAAGGACGCCTCACGGCCGACAGCGAACACCAGGCCGCCGACCGGCTGGCCGATCAGGGACTGGTGCCGCTGGTGATCGAAAGCGGCGCGGCCTTCGGTGCCGCGGCGCGCGAGAGCGGCATCGCGCGCCTGCTGCGCCGCCGCGGCGGCGTCGGGCGCGAGCAGGTGCTGGTGCTGACGCGCGAACTCGCCGCCATGCTGCGTTCCGGCCTGCCGCTCGACCGCGCGCTCGGCATCCTGACGCAACTCGCCGCCGAGCCCGCCGTCAGGACGCTGGTCGAGGATCTGCGCGAACGCGTGCGCGGCGGCGCGACCTTCGCCACCGCGCTGGAAGCGCAGGACGGCACGTTCGATCGCTTCTACATCAACATGGTGCGCGCGGGCGAGGCGGGCGGCTCGATCGAACTCGCGCTCAACCGGCTGGCGGATTATCTGGAGAAGGCCAAGGCGCTGCGCCAGACCGTCGTGTCGGCGCTGATCTACCCGGCCATCCTGCTCGGTGTGGCGCTGCTGTCGATCGTCATCCTGCTCATGTTCGTGGTGCCGCAGTTCGCGCAGTTGTTCGAGGACATGGGCGCCGCGCTGCCGCTGCCGACGCGCATCGTCATGACCGCCGGCGACCTGCTGATCGGCTGGTGGTGGGCCATCGCGGGCGGCGCGATCGGCATCTGGTGGCTGTTCGAGCGCTGGCTCGCGACGCCCGCCAACCGGCTCGCCTTCGACCGCTGGCTGTTGCGCAACCGGCTCACCGGCAAGCTGATCGCCGAGATCGAGACCGCGCGTTTCGCACGCACGCTCGGAACTCTGCTCACCAGCGGCGTTCCGATGTTGCGGGCGCTGGCGATCGGCGCCGACACCATCGGCAACGGCGTGCTGTCCGGCGCCGCGCGCGAGGCGGCCGAGGGCGTGAAACACGGCCGCCATCTGTCCGAGGTGTTGCTGGAGCAGGACTGCTTCCCGCTGCTCGCGGTGCACATGCTCAAGGTCGGCGAGGAGACCGGACGCATGGAACCGATGCTGGACCAGCTCGCCGACATCTACGACGCGAGCGTGCAGGCGAGCGTGAAGCGTCTGCTGACCCTGCTCGAACCGGCACTGATCCTCGGACTCGGCGTGATCATCGCGGCCATCATCATGTCGGTGCTGGTGGCGATCCTCGGCGTCAACGAACTGGCCTTCTGATCCACTTACCTCAACGAGAGGTCCTGAACACATGCATACCCGACGTTCCCGCGCCGCGCGCGGCTTCACCCTGATCGAAATCCTGGTCGTGCTCGTCATCCTCGGCCTGCTCGCCGGGCTCGTCGGCCCGCAGGTCGTGCGCTACCTGGGCGGTGCCAAGAGCGATACCGCCAAACTTCAGGTCGAGCAGTACGCCGCCGGCCTGGACGCCTTCTACCTCGAAGTCGGCCGCTACCCAAACACGCAGGAAGGTCTCAAGGCGCTGGTCGAGCAGCCACCCGGCCTGAACCGCTGGAACGGTCCCTACCTGCGCAAGAAGGAGATCCCGAAGGACCCCTGGGGCAACGACTACGTCTACCGCTCGCCGGGCGAGCACGGCGCCTACGACCTCCTGTCCTACGGCGCCGACGGCCAGCCGGGCGGCGAGGGCGAGAACGCCGACGTCGTGAGCTGGTGACGCTGCGGCGGGACCAGCCGTAAGAGCGGCGGCAGATGGCGTAGGGTGGGTTGAGGAACGAAACCCACGCGGAAGTCCATCCGGATGCCGCCGCCGCGTGGGTACGCTGTGCTGCGCTTTACCCACCCTGCCCACTGTGGTTTCGGTGAGCATCGAACGTCAGGTAGCGCTCTCGCGCAACCTGACCTACGGCAAGGAGACCGGCCCCGCGGGCGACTTTTTCGCATGACGACCTGGATGCCATCCCGGCCTTTCTGCAACGGCTTCACCCTGGTGGAGCTGCTCGTCGTGCTGTTGATCCTCACGCTGGTGGCGTCGCTCGTACCGGCCGTCATGAGCGGTCGCATCGGCGGCTCGGAACTCAAATCCTCCGCGCGCCAGGTCGCGGCCGGGCTGCGGCTCGCGCGCTCGGAGGCCATCGCCGGCAATCGTGCCGTCGGCGTGCTGTTCGACGTCGAGCGCCGCGGTTTCGAGATCGAGGGCCTGCGCGACTTCCGCGGCCTGCCGGGCAAGGTCGATCTCGCGGTCAACACCGCACAGAGCGAATTGACCGACGACGGTCACGCCTACATCCGCTTCTTTCCCGACGGCAGCGCCACCGGCGGCTCGGTCGAGCTGACGCGCGACGACCGCGGCTACGTGGTCAAGGTCGACTGGCTCACCGGCCGCGTGAGGATCGTCGAGTGAGGATCGTCGAATGAAGCGCGCGCACGGCTTTTCGCTGCTGGAGGTGCTGGTGGCGCTGGCGATCCTCGCCATGGCGCTCGGCGTGCTGCTGCAATCCTTCGGCGGCGGCCTGCGCAACGCACGGCTGGCCGACGAGACCAGTCGCGCCACCGTGATCGCCGAATCGCTGCTGGCCGAGGCCGGCGTGCTGGCACTGCTTACGGGCGAGAAGACGGGCGAGACGGAGGACGGTTTCCGCTGGCGTCTGCGCGTGCAGCCCGCAGCCGAGGCAACGCCCGCGGAACTGACGGGATACCTGCTGTATCGCGTCGACATGGAGGTCGCCTGGGGCGAACGCGATCGCAGCGTGTCGCTGTCGACGCTGCGTCTGGGACCCGTCCAATGAACGCCGCATCGCTCGGAAAGACCTCGGGCTTCACGTTGCTGGAGGTCCTGATCGCCACCACCCTGCTCGGGCTGATCATGGTGATCCTGTTCAGCGCGCTGCGTACCGGCGGCACGAGCTGGGAGGCCGGCGAGGCGCGCATCGAGGCCAGCGAGGAGATGCGTCTGGTGCTGGACCTGTTGCGTCGCCAACTGCGCCAGGCGCGTCCGGTTGCCTATCAGGATCAGGAAGAGACCCTCGCGGCCTTCGGTGGCGACGCGCAACAGGTCTTCTTCGTCAGCCCGTTCCTGCCGCACAACCGTGACGGCGGTTTGCACCTGATCCGGCTCTACGTCGAGGACGGCCGGCTGTCGTTGCGCTATGCGCCCTTCCGACCGCAACGCACGCCGGACGAGATGTTGGCGATGGCCGAACCGCAGACCGTGCTCGAAGGTCTGAGCGCGTTCGAGATCGGCTATTTCGGCGCCATGCGCGAGGGCGACGAACCACAATGGCACGAACACTGGGCATCCACGGACACGCTGCCCTATCTGGTGCGCATCGCCGTGACGATCGGCGATGCCGAGCCCTGGCCGGTATTGACCGCGGCGGTGGCGCGATGAGGCGCGTCGCGGCATCGATCGTCCGTCGGCGCGAGCGCGGTCTCGCACTGGTGCTGGTGCTGTGGGTGATCACGCTCATGATGGTCATGCTGGCGGCCTTCAGCTATGCATTGCGCACCGAGACGCGGTTGACGATGCATGCGCGCGACAGCGCCGAATCGCGCGCGGTGGCCGAGGCGGCGGTGCACTACGCGGCGGCGCTGCTGCTGTCGGACCCGGCGGGCGAACGCGTGGCGCGCGACGGCACGCCGCTCGAATGGAGCTTCGCCGAGCATGTTGTGACGCTCACGATCCAGGGCGAGAACGGTCTCGTGAGCCTGAATGGCGCGAGTTCGCAGGCGCTGGAGCAGGTGCTGATCGCGGCCGGCGTCGACGCCGGCGAGATCCCGCGCCTGCTGGACGTCATCGCCGACTGGCGCGACGCGGACGATCTGGTGCGGCCGCTCGGCGCGGAGGCCGCCGATTACCCGGCGCTCGGCTATCCGGCGGGGCCGAAGGACGGCGATTTCCAGGCCGTGCAGGAGTTGTTGCAGGTGCCGGGCATCACGCCGGAGATCTATCGCGGGTTGGCGCCGTTGGTGACGGTCAACACCAGCATGGGCGGCGTCGATCCGCGCTTCGTCGATGCGCGCGTGCTGGGTGCGCTGAGCGGCGATGCGGCCGGCATCGAGGCCTTCATGCAGGCGCGTCAGGCCAATCCGAACTTCAATCCGCTCACCGTCCTGCAACTGCCCTTCTTCCAGTTCACGACGCCACAGAGCTTTCGCGTCGTGGCGGAAGTGGCGATGCAGAACGGGCGTCGCGCCTACATGGCGAGCATCCAGTTGCGGCCCGGTCAGGAGCCGCCGTTGCAGGTCATGAGCTGGGACGAAAACTGGGTCTCGGATGCTTTCTGGGGATATTTGGATTAAAGTGCAGCGCCTTGATTTCATGACGCAAAAGCAGCTTCGACGATGAGCAGTCCACCGTCCAGTCCGGCATTGGAGGCCCGCGGCCAGAGCGCTGCGCATGGCCGGCTGGGCACGTTCCTGGCCTGGTGGGGCGAGGGCTTGTCGCGCTGCGTGCCGGAGCGGCTGCGTCGCAATCTGCGCAGCCGCGGACCGAGTCTGGTCGCCGAACTGGTCGGGGAAGAACTCATCGTTCGCCGCGAAGGCCACGGCCCGAGCGGCGAATACGGGCGCCTGCCGTGGCGTGGCGACGATGCCGCCGCAGGCTGGTCGGATCGTTCGGTATCCATCCCGGCCTCGCTGCGTACGGCGGACGCCGTACGCGTGCTGCGCCTGCCGCGCGAACGCGTGCTGTCCAAGACCGTCGATTATCCGGCCGAGGCGGAACCGCATCTCGCGCGCAGCCTGGTCTATCAGGTGGAACGCCTGACCCCGTTCAAGGCCGGCCAGCTCTATTTCGGTCATCGCGTCGCCGGACGCAATCACGCCGCGGGACGCATCGAGGTCGAGGTCTTCATCGCGCCGCGCGGCGAGCTCGATCCCCTGCTCGATGGCCTGGCCCGGCTGTGGGGGCGCGAGGTGACGCGCATCGAAGTCGCCGGTGCGGGCGACGAGGTCGATCTCCTGCCGCAGCGCGCCGGAACCACCCGCCGCGGCGCGGGCCGGCTGACGCGCTGGCTGGTCGTGCTGCTGGCATTGTCGATGCTGGCCGCGCTGGCGGTGCCGCTGGCGATGAAGCGCGAACGCGTGATCGCGCTCAACCATGCCCTGCACCAGGTGCAGGGACCGGCGATGCAGGTGCAGGAGGCGCGGGCACGGCTGGACGAGGCGCAGGGTGCGCTGACGTTCCTGGCCGAACGCCGGCAGCGCGATCCGCAGCCGCTGGCGGCGCTCGCCGAGCTGTCGCGCGTGTTGCCGGATTCGGTATTCATCACGCGCTTCGATCAGCGCGATGATCGCATCACGGTCCAGGGCGAGGCCGAGCGTGCGGCGCCGGTGATCGATTGGGTGCAGTCCTCGCCCCTGTTCCATCAGGCGCGTTTCCTGGCCTCGGTGACGCGCGACGCCAGGAGCGGCCGCGAGCGCTTTCAGCTCGAACTGCGCCTCGTGGCTCCAAAGGAGGGTGAATGAACGCATTCGCCCGCCGCTATCAGGCGCCGCTCGCCGCGCTGCTGCTGGTGCTCGCCGTGCTGCTGGTCGCCGGCGGCCTGCTGCTGCCGGTGTACGATAAGCACCGTGAATACGATGGCGTGCTGGAGCGCGGCCAGGAACGGCTGCAACGCCTGACCGCGCTGATGCGCGCCGGCCCGTCGGTGAACGAGGGTCTGGAACGCGTACAGCGCGAAGGCATCGAACGCTACTACTATCCGCCGGGCTGGAGCAGTCCGCAGGTGACCTCCGACATGCAGCGGCGCGTCGGCCGGCTGGCCGAGGCCCAGGGCCTGACGCTCAACAGCGTGCAGGTGCTGCCGGACCAGGACGTCGAAGGGCACGCACGCACCGGCATCCGCATCACCACCGTCGGCGACCTGCCGGCCCTGCGCGGCGTGCTGGAGAATCTGGCGACGATGACGCCGCTGCTGTTCGTCGACGGCCTCGCGCTGAGACCATTGCCGCCGACCCGCAAGCCGGGTGAAAAGGAGGCGACCGAGACGCGCGACATGCAGATCCAGTTCGACGTCCATACCTACCGCCTCGGGAGCGGCGGCTGATGCGCGCCGGGGTGGTCAACGCCGTGCTGTTGCTGGCGACCCTCGGCATCGCGGCCTGGACCGCGTTGCAAGCGCTTGCGCCGACGGCCGGTCCCGGTCTGGCGCAGGTGCGCACGCCGCAGGTGGAGGTTGCACTGCCGGAGGCCGCGCAGATGAATCCGGCGCCGGCACTGGGCGACGATCTCACCGAGCGTCCGTTGCTCTGGAGCGAACGCCGTCCGCTGCCGCCGAAAGCCGTCGAGACCGCGGCGACTCCCGAGCCGGCGTCGAAGGATTTCGTGCTGACCGGTATCGTGCGCAGCCCGCGGGGCGACATCGCGCTCATCACGGTCGACGGCGACGTCAAGCGCGTGGGACGCGGGCAGCGCGTCGGCGGCTGGACCGTGGACGACATCCGCGCGGGTGAAGTCGAGTTGAGCAGGGGGGGGCAAAAGCGGATCATCCCCTTGCTGCTGGACGACCAGGCCGCACCGGTCAAGCCGCGACGGAATCCCGCCCCCACATCGTTGCCGGGCGCAGCGTCCGGCAGCGGGATCGCGACGGAACCCCTGTTCAACGGCAAGGCCGTGGTGGAACGGCTGCGCGATCGAAAACCCGCAAAGGAACGGCAGAACCGGCAACGGAACAACGGATCATGATCAGACCACTCTCGCAATTCGGGCCGGCGCTGCTGGCCTTCGCACTCACCCTGGCGGCCGGCGGCTGCGCCACGCAGAAGGCCCCGCCGCCGAGCGTGGAAAGGCCCGTCGTTGCGACGCAGCCGGCACCCGCCGCGACGGAGGCGCCGGCCGACCTGTCGCTGCCGGGCAGCGAGCCGCCGCCGGAACGGCGGGTCGATTTCTATCCCGGCAACGACCGGTTGCTGGACACGGCCGCCTTCGGGCGCGGCAAGGCGACGCGCACCGGCGAGGGCACGATCGGTCTGGATTTCGAGCGCGCCAGCCTGCGTGAGGTGGTGAAGGTCATCCTGGGCGACGTGCTGAAGCAGAACTACGTCATCGAGCCCGGCATGGAAGGTATGGTCACCATGCACACCTCGCAGCCGATCGGCGAGGATGCCCTGATCCCGACGCTGGAGACCGTGCTGGCCGCCAACGGCGCGGCGATGGTCCGGATGCGCGAGGGCGTCTATCGCATCGGGCCGCGCGACAAGGTCAAGGGCAGCGCGCCGACCACCGCGATGGATCGTCTGCCGCAGGGTTACAGCGTGCGCATCGTGCCGCTCGACTACATCGGCGCGGTGGAGATGCAGAACATCCTGAAGCCGATCGCGCCCGCCGACGGCATCCTGCGCGTGGATGCGACGCGCAACCTGCTGGTGCTGGCCGGCACCGGTCCCGAGCTGGCCAACATGCTGGAAACCGTGGCCGCCTTCGACGTCGACGTGCTCAAGGGCATGTCGGTCGGCATCATCAGCGTGCTCAATCTCGACGTGGCCAAGATCGCGGGCGAGATCGAGCGCCTGACCGGCGTCGAGGGCAATCCGCTGGCCGGGCTGGTGCGCGTGGTGCCGCTCGAACACATCAACAGCGTCATGATCATCACGCCGCGCCGGCACTACCTGGAAGAGGTCCGGAGCTGGATCGAGCGCCTCGACGTGGCGACGGCGGCGGGCGGCGGCACCTCCAGCCTGTTCATTTACCGCGTGCAGAACAGCGACGCCTCGCACCTGGCGCAGGTGCTGTCGCAGTTGTTCGACGCCAAGGACAGTACGACCAGCGTCGCGGCATCGCCGCTGGCGCCGGGTCTCACCCCGGCGCGGGTGGCGAGCAGCAGTGCCGCCGGCAGCGGCACGCAGCAGACCCAGACGCAGGCCAATCAGCCCGCGACCGGCAGCACCGCCGCGACCGGCGCGGCGACCACCGCCCGCACGATGACGCGATCGACCCAGTCCGACGCCGGCATCAGTGCCTCCACCGTCACCATCGACGGCGGTTCGCCGGTGCGCGTGGTGGCCGACGCCAAGAACAACAGCCTGCTCGTGATGGCGAGCCACGCCGACTGGCAGCGCATCGAATCGGCGCTCAAGCGGCTCGACGTCGCGCCGCTGCAAGTGCTGGTCGAGGCCAGCATCATCGAGGTCACGCTCACCGGCGACCTGCAATACGGCCTGCAATGGTTCTTCAAGAGCAGCTTCGACGGCAAGAGCGGCCAGGGCATTCTCGATCTCGACGATGCCGCCGGCCTGTCCGCCATCGTGCCCGGCTTTTCCTACACGCTCACCGATTCCGCCAATCTGGTGCGCGGCGTGCTCAACCTGCTCGCCAAGCGCTCGCAGTTGAACGTCATCTCCTCGCCCTCGGTGCTGGTGCTCGACAACCACATGGCGCAGATCCAGGTCGGCGACCAGCAGCCGGTCGAGGCCGGCACCACGACCACCGACGGCGGCACCACCACCAAGTCGATCCAGTACAAGGACACCGGCGTGCTGATGAGCGTCACGCCGCGCGTCAATGCCGGCGGTCTCATCACGATGGAGATCGCGCAGGAAGTGACGGACGTCGGTTCGATCGACAGCGCCACCGGTCAGCGCGCCTTCCTCAAGCGCAACATCACCAGCACGATTGCCGTGCAGAGCGGCGAGATGGTGGTGCTGGGCGGCCTGATCCGCGACAACACCAGCGAAGGCAAGACCGGCATTCCGGTGCTGCACGACCTGCCCGTCGTCGGCAATCTGTTCGGCGGCACCAACAAGGCCAGCAACCGCACCGAACTCATCGTGCTGCTGACGCCGCGCATCGTGCGCGACCCGGCCGAGGCGCGCGAGGTCGGCCGCCAGTTGCGCAGCCGCATGCAGGCGATCGACGGCGAGTTGTTCCCGATACCCATGCCGATGGCCGAGGAGCCGGCGCCACCGGCCGGCGGGTAGGGTGGGTCGAGGAACGAGACCCACGTGGGGTGCTACCTGAAGGGCGTAGGGTGGGTTTCGGAACGAAACCCACGCGACGTTGCTCAGGCCCGCCACCGCAGCGCCAGCAGCACCGTCAGCAGCGCCAGCCCCACCACCGGCCAGTTGCCGAAGTACGCATAGGGCACCATGCCGGCACGCGGTTCGACTGTGGCCGTCAATACGTGCTGTTCCAGATGCGGCGACCTGGCGACGATCGCGCCGCGATGATCGATCACCGCCGAGATGCCGGTGTTGGTCGCGCGCAGCAGCCAGCGTCCCGTCTCCTTCGAACGCATGCGCGCGATCTCCAGGTGCTGATGGGCGGCGATGGAGTCGCCGAACCAGGCGTCGTTGCTCACGTTCACCAGCAGCGCCGCTTCCGGCAGTGCGTCGATCACCTCCTCGCCGAAGGCATCCTCGTAGCACACCGACGCACCGATCACATGGCCGGCCGCCGTCAGCAACGGGCGCTCGCTGCCGCGCGAAAGATCGGCCATCGGGATCTCCAGATAGCGGTCCAGCCAGCGCAGCACGAAGCGCAGCGGCAGGTATTCGCCGAACGGCACCAGATGCCGCTTGTGATAGAACTCGGGCGCCTCGTGCAGGCTCGCGATGCTGTTGTACATCGCACCGCTGTCGGGATCGTAGGCGAAGATACCGGTCAGCAGGTGGCTGCCGGCGGCGCGTGCTTCGGCGGCGATCGGCGTCAGGAAGCCCTCCGCCACCTCATCGTAGAAGGCCGGGATCGCGGTTTCCGGCCACAGGATGATGTCCGCGCCATGCGCGCCGAGGGTGAGGGCGTCGTACAGGCGCATCGCACCCAGCAGGCTCTCCGGTTCCCACTTCACCTCCTGCGCCACGTTGCCCTGGATCAGCGCGACGTCGAGCGGTTCACCGGAGACCTCGGTCCACGCGATGCGATCGAGCAGGCCCGCCGACAGCCACAGGGCGACCAGTGCGGCGACGGCCGATGCACGTGCCTGTGCCGGCCGTGGGAGCGATAGCCAGGCCAGCAGGCCCGCCGACAACGCCGCCGCCCAGCTCGCGGCGTACACGCCACCGATCGGCGCCAGTCCGCCGAGCCAGGTATCGACCTGCGCATGGCCGAGCAGCAGCCACGGAAAGCCCGTGAGCATCCAGCCGCGCCACCACTCGAACAGCGTCCACAGGGCCGGTGCGAGCGCCATCAATGCGATGGCCGGCGGCAGGTGCCGCGAGAGCCGTGCGAACAGCCAGCCGAAGGCGGCCGGCAGCAGCGCCATCGCCAACACGAAACCGAGCGTCAGCAGTGCGGCGAGCGGCGCGATCGCGGCGCCGAACAGGTGCAGGCTGAAATATACCCAGTGCACGCCGGCGCCGAACATGCCGAGCCCGAACAGCCAGCCGCGACGCGCCGCACGACCGGGCGCGGCATTGAACAGCGTGAGGAAGAACAGCGCCGGTGCGAGCACCGCCAGCACGCGCCACTCGAAGGGCGCGAAGGCCGGCACCAGTACCGCCCCGGCCAGCAGGGCGAGCAGGTCGAGCGCAATGGGCGGCAGTCGCAAGGACATCGGTTGGGTATCCGGGCGGAGTGGTCGTGGAGCCGGCATTGTATACATTGCCGCGTTCACGTTACGTCCGTATTCGAACGCTCGCATCCCTGCGACGCGGCAGCCGGCGGTGACGATTCCGTTAGAATGGGCACTCCGAATCGTCCGCGAGTTGCCACCCATGTCGAAACCCGCCACCCCTTCGCCCGAAGCGCTGAACGAGCAGGCCTGGGCCTTGTTCCGCAAGGGTGACATGCGGGCAG
The DNA here is from genome assembly GCA_028695255.1 of Chromatiales bacterium. Lineage (GTDB taxonomy): Bacteria > Pseudomonadota > Gammaproteobacteria > Ectothiorhodospirales > Ectothiorhodospiraceae > JAQVJI01. Next base: position 33,132 of record JAQVJI010000009.1, read on the forward strand.
CCGAGCAGTATGCGACCGAGGCCGTGCGTCGCAGCCCCGAACTCGGCCGGGTCTGTCCGCTGCCGGAGATATGGAGTCTGAACGCCTTCTATCTCGCACGCACCTGGCGCGTGGCGGAGGCGCGCAAGATGTTCGGGTACGTGCTGGAGAATCGTCCCGACGATCTCTACGCGCAGGAGGGCTATCTGCTGACCCTGCGCGAGGAATTTGCTCAGAGGGGCGAAGGCCGTCGCGGCAGGTTGTTGCTCGGCGTGGGAACCGGCCGCTCCGGTTCCACCACGCTGGCGAAACTGTGGGAGGCGCAGGAAGACTGCTACAGCTCGCACGAGCATCCACCCCGTCTTGCGTGGGGCGGCAGCCGTCCGCGGTTCGAGTTCCATCGGCGGCGTTTCGATCTGCTGCGGTCGGCCTTCGGTTTCGTGGCCGACGTATCGCACTGGTGGCTGCCGTATCTCGACGAACTCATCGATGCGATGCCCGATCTGCGGGTGGTCGCGCTGCGACGCGAGCGTGCCGCCACCGTGGCCTCGTTCCTGAAGGTAAAGGGTGGGCGGATACAGGGCGGCATCAACCACTGGATGGCGCACGACGGTTCGTTCTGGACCAGGAATGCCTGGGACGAGTGCTATCCCGACTACGACGATGAAGACGTCGCCGATGCCGTCGGGCGTTACTGGGATGACTATTACGCGGCTGTGGATGCGTTGATGCAGCGCCGGCCCGACAACATCCGCATCGTGCCGACCGAGGAACTGGGTAGCGACGAGGTGCAGCGCGAGTTGCTGGGGTTCTGTGGATTCGAACGGCCGAAGCTGCTCGGCGATCTGCGCCTCAACCAGGGTGCGGCCCTCGACGGCCAGCACATGTACTGACGGTCACTCGACGTCCCGGCAGGACGTGGTGTGCGCTCAGGCGCCGCCTTCCATCGTCGCGGTTTCCGCGGGTTTTTCCCGCAGCTCCAGCAGATGCACGCGCCGGTTGTCGGCGCGCAGCACGCGCAGGACGAAGCCGTCCATCACGATCTCCTCGCCGCGTTCCGGCACGTGGCCGAAGCGGCTCATGACCAGGCCGCCGATGGTGTCGAAGTCTTCCTCGCTGTAACTCGTGCCGAAGAAGCCGTTGAATTCGTCGATCGGCGTGAGTGCCTTGACGGTGTAGCGCCCGTTGGAGTGGCGCAGGATGTGTGTCGAGCTGACGTCGAAGTCGTGTTCGTCGTCGATGTCGCCGACGATCTGTTCCAGCACGTCCTCGATCGTCACCAGTCCGGCCACGCCGCCGTATTCGTCGACCACGATCGCCATGTGATTGCGGCTGACGCGGAATTCGCGCAGCAGCACGTTCAGGCGCTTGCTCTCGGGTACGAATACCGCCGGTCGCAGGATGTCGGACAGGCTGAAGGCCTCGCTGTTGTCCTGCCTGAAGTAGCGCAGCAGGTCCTTCGCGAGCAGGATGCCGACCACGTCGTCGCGGTCGTCGCCGATGACCGGGAAGCGCGAGTGCGCCGTTTCGATGATCGACGGCAGCATGGTTTGAAGATCCTCGTCCTGCTGCACCACGTCCATCTGCGAGCGCGGGATCATGATGTCGCGCACCTGCATCTCGGATACCGCGAGCACGCCTTCCACCATGCTCAGGCCGTCGATGTCGAGCAGATCGCGCTGGTGCGCGTGGCGCAGCAGTTCGATCAGTTGCTGGCGGTCCTGCGGTTCTCCGAGCAGCGCGAGGCTCAGGCGTTCGAGCCAGCGTTTGGGCGGAGGTCGGTCGTCGTTCATGGTGGGGATGGATGATGGCGGAACGTGAGGGAGAGATGCGCGGATTCAGGCGTAAGGGTCAGGATAGCCTAACCGCGCGAGGATTTCCGTTTCAAGCGCTTCCATGATTTTGGCCTGTTTCGCCGTCACATGATCGTAACCTTGCAGGTGCAGCAGGCCGTGGATCAGCAGATGCGCCCAGTGCGCCGCCTCGGGTTTGCCCTGCGCCATCGCCTCGCGCGCCACCACGGGCGCGCAGATCACGATGTCGCCGAGATGACGCCGGCTGCTGCGCGGCGACGGCGGTGCGTCGCTCGGGAACGACAATACGTTGGTGGCGTTCGGCTTGCCGCGCCATTGCCGATTGAGTTCTGCGCCCTCGTCCTCGTCGACGATGCGCAACGCCGCCTCGCAGGGTCCGTCGAGCGGCACGGCGGCGGCCCAGCGGCGGAAATCGCCCGCCTTCGGCAGACCGCGGCGGGGCAGGGCGTACTGGATGTCCAGCCGCAGGTCCGGTGCCGTTGCCACGGTCGTCACTGCGGCGGGGCGTCGCTGGCCTCGTAGGCCTGGATGATGCGCGCCACCAGCGGGTGGCGCACCACGTCGCGCGAACTGAAGAACGTGAAACTCACGCCCTCGACGTCCTTCAACACCTCGATCACGTGGCGCAGACCCGACATGCGGTTGCTCGGCAGATCGGTCTGCGTCACGTCGCCGTTGACCACGGCGGTGGCGCCGAAGCCGATGCGGGTGAGGAACATCTTCATCTGCTCGCCGGTGGTGTTCTGCGCCTCGTCGAGGATGACGAAGGCGTCGTTGAGCGTGCGCCCGCGCATGTACGCCAGCGGCGCGACCTCGATGATGTTGCGTTCCATCAGCTTCGCCACCTTGTCGAAGCCGAGCATCTCGTACAGCGCGTCGTACATCGGGCGCAGATAGGGATCGATCTTCTGCGCCAGATCGCCGGGCAGGAAGCCGAGCCGTTCGCCGGCCTCGACCGCCGGACGCACCAGTACCAGACGCTGCACGCGCTCGCTTTCCAGCGCCTC
>JAQVJI010000120.1 GCA_028695255.1 Chromatiales bacterium
CGTTGAAAGCAGGCTGGCGCCGTATCGGCATCGCGCTGGCGCTGTCGATCGCCAGCATCCCGGCCGGCCTCCACGGCACGGAGACCGGAAACCTGCCGAACATCGGCGACCCGGCGGCAAGCGTGATGTCGCCGGCGCAGGAGGTGCAGCTCGGCAGCCGCCTGCTGCGGGAAATACGCCGCGGTCTGCCGCTCGAACGCGATCCACTGATCAACAGCTATGTGCAGGCCTTGGGCCAGCGCCTGCTGTCCGACGCCCCGGATGCCCACGGGGGCTTCCACTTCCTGGTGGTGGACGACGCCGGCATCAACGCCTTTGCCGCACCGGGCGGCATCGTGGCGGTCAACACCGGCCTGATCGAAACCGTGCGCAGTGAGGCCGAACTGGCGGCGGTGATGGCGCACGAAATCGCCCACGTCACGCAACGCCATCTGGCCCGCCAGCAGGCCAATCAGAGCCAACTCAGCTTTGCCACCGGACTCGCCATCATCGCTGCGATGATCGCCGCCACCTACGATGCGCAACTCGGTCAGGCGGCGGTGATGTCGACCGTCGGCGCCGGCGCCCAGGCCCAACTCAACTACTCGCGCGCCTTTGAGCAGGAGGCCGACCGCATCGGACTCACGATCCTGGTCGGCGCCGGTTACGAACCGCGGGCGATGCCGGCCTTCTTCGAGCGCCTGTATCAGGCCGGACAGCTCAATCCGAGCAGCGTGCCGGAATTCCTGCGCACCCATCCGATGAGTGAGTCGCGCCTCAACGACACGCAGGCGCGGGCCGAACAGTACGAGGGCGAGTATCGGGAAGATTCCGATGCCTTCCGGCTCGCCAGGGCGCGACTGCAAGGACTTTCCATGTCGCCGGCCCGCATCATCGAGTCATACGCCAAGGCCTCGCATACCGCAGACGAGGCGCCTTTCGCCCGTTACACCTACGCGCTGGGGCTGATGCGCAGCGGTCGCAACGAGGAGGCCCTCGATGCCCTGATCGGTCTGGAGCGGATTCAGGGCGGCGTGCTGCACGCGGAACTGACTGCGGGGGAGATCCTGATCCAGGGCGGCCGCGCCGGCGAGGCGGTGGTCCGTCTGGCGCGCGTGCATGAAGTCTATCCGGGTTATGCGCCGGCAACACTGACCTATGCACAGGCCCTGCTGCGTGCGGAACGGCCGGCCGAGGCGCTGCTGATGCTCGATGCCCTGCGCGACACCGCCGAAGACTATCCGGAATCGCTCAAATTGCGGGCCGAGGCGGCCCGGCATGCAGGCGCCCTGGCGGCCAGCCACGAGGCCATGTGCGATTACTACCTGCTGTTCGGGCAACCCGGCGAGGCCTTGGCGCAACTCGAGTTCGCGCTGGCGCTGCCCGACCTGAACGACCAGGACGCAGAACGGTTACGCAGCAAGCGGGCGCAACTGCTGCAACAACGCAAGGATGCGGAGAAACCATGAGCCGACGCGACGGACAGCGGAGCATTGACCAACATCCATATCAGGTCACAGACGCACAAAATCGGGCTGCGCTTGCTTTGCCCCGTCATCGACAGCCTGCGTATAATCCGGCGCTCACCAACGAATAAAGGAAACGCTTGAATATTTTGGGGCTTTTCCTGAAGAAAATGTCGCCCAAAATCAGCGTGCCCGCGGCCCGCGGATGGCCCGCCCGGATCGAATGCACAGGTGTTCGATCCGTTGTCGCCGATCTGGTCAGATTCCGGACCCAGCGTACACCGACAAGTTCAGGATGGACTCGCCGGCACCTACAACAATCAATGATCCCCATCGGAGGAGTGGCATGAACCTTTCCCGTCGCGAATTCCTTCAGGTGCTGGCCGCCGCCAGCGCCGCCGGCTTCAGCTTCAATGCCGCCGCGGAAGGGGCGGCCACGGCCAGCAGGAAGGCACCCTGCAACCCGTATGAACTGCCGCCATTCGGCAACGTATCGCTGCTGCATTACACCGACTGTCACGGGCAGTTGCTGCCAGTCCATTTCCGCGAACCGAACGTCAACCTCGGCGTGGCCGGGATGCGTGGCAGGCCGCCGCATCTGGTCGGCGAGGCATTTCTGAAGCATTACGGCATCGCGCCCGGCAGCCGCGAAGCGAACGCCTTCACCTATCTCGACTTCGTCGATCTCGCACGCAAGTACGGCAAGGTCGGCGGTTTCGCCCACCTGTCGACGCTGGTGAAGCACATCCGCGCCCAGCGCCCCGGCGCCCTCTTGCTCGACGGCGGTGACACCTGGGGCGGCGGTTCCGCGACCGGTCTGTGGACCAATGCGCAGGACATGGTCGATGCGCAGAAGTTGCTCGGCATCGACGTCATGACGGGTCACTGGGAATTCACCTTCGGCGCCTCGCGCGTACAGGAGATCATCCAGAACGACTTCGGCGACAAGATCGATTTCGTGGCCCAGAACGTGTTCGACTTCGACTGGGGCGAGCGCATCTTCAAGCCCTACGTGATCCGCGAGATCAACGGCACCCCCGTCGCCATCATCGGCCAGTCCTTCCCCTACACGCCGATCGCCAACCCCGGCTACATGATCCCCGGCTGGTCCTTCGGCATCCGCGACGAGGAAATGCAGCAGGTCGTCGACGAAGCACGCGGCAAGGGCGCGCAGGTCGTGATCGTGCTGTCGCACAACGGCATGGACGTCGATCTCAAGATGGCAAGCCGCGTCACCGGCATCGACGCCATCATGGGCGGCCACACGCACGACGCCGTACCCGCGCCGGTGACCGTCGAGAATGCCGGTGGCAAGACGCTGGTCATCAACTCCGGCTCCAACGGCAAGTTCCTGAGCGTGCTGGACCTGGACGTGAAGAACGGCAAGATCGCGGGTTATCGCTTCAAGCTGCTGCCGGTGTTCGCCAACCTCATCGAGCCCGATCCGGAAATGGCGAAGCACATCGCCGGCGTGCGCGAACCCTATCTGGCCAAGCTCAACGAGGAGCTCGCGGTGTCGGACGACCTGCTGTACCGCCGCGGCAACTTCAACGGCACCTTCGACCAGCTCATCTGTGATGCGCTGATCGAACAGCTCGATGCGCAGATCTCGCTCTCACCGGGCTTCCGCTGGGGCGTCTCGGTGCTGCCGGGCCAGCCGATCACCTTCGAGGACCTCATGACGCAGACGGCGCTGACCTACCCCACCGTCACCCGCAACAGCTTCAGCGGCGAGATGATCAAGACCATCCTCGAAGACGTGGCCGACAACATCTTCCACGAAGACCCATACTACCAGCAGGGCGGCGACATGGTGCGCGTGGGCGGTCTGAAGTACGCGATCGATCCGACCAAGCCAATCGGTAGCCGCATCACCGACATGCAGCTCGACGGCAAGCCGATCGAGGCCGACAAGAACTACGTGGTGGCCGGCTGGGCGAGCGTGGCCCAGCCGCTGGAAGGCACCCCGGTGTGGGACGTGGTGGCGGACTGGCTGCGAAGCAAGAAGGTGGTGCGCGTCTCCGAGCTCAACGTGCCGAAACTGATCAATGTGGGCGACAATCCCGGTCTGGCACTCTGAGTTCCAGAAAGCCGGAAGGGTCCCGTTGCCGGGGTCCTTCCGGTCTTCTCAGTCCTGCGGACGACGATAGTCCGCAAATCGCGCCAACACGCGCGCCATCTCGGCTGCATCCAGCAACCGTGGCTCGCCGGTCTGCAACGTCCTCCAGTACATTTCCGCCAGCCGTTCCACCTCCAGCGCCAGCGCACAGACATCCTTCAGCGTCGTGCCGATGGCCAACATCCCGTGCTGGGCCAGTAGACAGGCCTTGCGGCCCGCCAGGGCCTCGACGGCGGCTTCGGCCAGCGCGCCCGTCCCGAAGGTAGCGTAGGCGGCACAGGGAATGTCATGACCGCCGGCCACCGCCACCATGTAGTGGAAAGCCGGGATGTTCCGATGTTGGCAGGACAGGGTGGTCGCGAACATCGAATGGGTGTGCACAATGGCATGGGCGTCCGGGCGGGCTGCGTAAACCGCTCGATGCAACGGCCATTCGGTGGAAGGGCGTCGGGTCCCGGTCCAGGCACCTGACATACCCATCGACACGAGCATGTCGACCGTCATCTCGGCCGGGGCAATGCCGGAGGGCGTGATCAGGAAACCGCCGTTCTGGCGAACGCTGACATTGCCCGAGGTACCGGCGTTGAGCCCGGTTCGCTCAAGCATGCGAGCGGCTTCCAGCAATTCCGCCCTGACCTCGACATCAAGCACGCCGGCGGCCCGTCTCAGCCGGCATCGGAGGCCGGCTTCTTCTTTTCCTTGGCCTTGAGCATCACCAGATTCTCGAGCAACTTGCGGGTCATGCCGGTCGCCTGCACCAGGCGATCCATGCGCGCCTCTTCGTAGGCGCGATCGATCAGGAACTGGCAAAAATCCAGCAGACGCAGTACCGAACCGACCCACTCACCGCAATTCGCCCGCCCCAGCGCCTGCGACTTCTCCTCGATCATGCTCGGCATCATGGAACGCAGAAAGGCCATGCTCGCGGCGACGAAATAGGCGGGAATATGGGCGGCGACGTGCGCGCGTCCGATTGCTTCCTGGCGGGCGACGAACGCCTCGTCGTAGTTGCCGGAAAAAAGGTCCATCAACCAGTCCATATGCAACGGTTTGAGCTCCTCGATGCGCTCCTCGATATAGACCGAAGTCACGGGATCGACCAGGAGGCGGACATAGAAGAGATTCGTCAATTCGGGCACGAACTCCCGTGCCACCGGGGCGAGATCCTGGAGGTGCTGGCGGTCGGTTTCGCTGAAATCGGCGACGTTGATGAACGTCTGGATGTCATCGGCCGATACATAGGTCCCATGCAGCATGAGCAATACCTCGTAACCTGATGCGAGGTCCCGCAGGCGCACTTCGCCGTACGGTCTCCCCAAAGCGTCCGGCGACGAGTCGGTCCGTTCGATCCCGATGGCTACTTGCGCGGCACACGCAAGCCCGCACGACCGGCACCGGACCGTCCGTCACAGGCGATATCAAAGTATTTCGGAAATGGCCTTGGAAGCGCGTTTGGCGTCGAGGAGAATCAGTCCCAGCTTGGAGTCCTTGCGTGCGATGACGGTCAGTACCGCATCCTTGCCGGCGTGACTCATCAGGATGTACCCGTACTCCCCCTTCACCATCACCTGTTCCAGATCGCCACGTGCCAGTTCGCGGGCAGTGCGTTCGCCCAGAGACAGCATCGCGGCGGCCATTGCGCCCACCCGATCCTCGTCCACATCCTGAGGCAGGATGGCAGCCATGGTCAGACCGTCCGAGGAGATGACCGCAGACGCCTCGATATCGGCAGAAGCGCCGTTGAGGTCGCTGAGGATGGATTTCAGCATTTGTTCGCGCATTGCTATCTCCTAACTCATTGTGCCGATTTTACTTGTCCCCAATTCCCCGAACAATCGATGAGAACTTGGCTAGCTGTACCTGTGAATCAAGGCCTGGATCAACATCACAAAATCATCGCTCTGCAACTGCGGAGCTCCACCGAGAATCAGTACGAACGACTGTTTGCCGAGATACAAAGGGAAGAAGCCGAGTTCCGAACGTCCGGCAGGATCGCTGATCGCCCACGCGCTGCTGCTGATGTTCAAATTGTTCTTCAGCAGCAGCGCGTGACGCGAACTGAGCCCCAATATGTCGCCGGCGAGCGCCGCGATCTCCTCCGCCGATTCATGCCGAAACCCGGCGCAGGCGACATAAAATCCGTTGTCATCGGCGAGCAGCGCGCGCCCGCTGTCGGACAGGCGCGCGAGAATTTCCGGCAGCATCGTCTCGAGGTTGTCCTCCGGCAAGACCTTGGGCGCCTCGCTCCCCTGCACGAAATCCAGCCGTTGCAGCCGGTAAAGAAGCTGCAACGCCTGTCCCTTGCCCTCGGCCCCCACCCAGGTGGCCAGTCGCTCCTCGGTCAGCGGCGCACGCGCGCCTTCACGCAGGATCTGCACCAATAGCCGGCGCGCGGTGTCCTGCACCGGTGCCGCCACCGCGAAGTAGGCGCCGGCTGGTGTCGCCTCCGCGTAGAGGGAGGGATTGAGGGTCAGTTTTTCCGTCATGTCGTGATCAGCCTTCGAGGCCGGGATCGATCGAGAACAGCAGGGCCATCACCAGACTCTTCACGTCATCCCGGTTGCGGCCGTCGATCTCGAAAATCGGCGGCCGCATGTCGACCTTCTCCAGGATCCGGGCGTAGGACTCGGTTGTCGGGGTGTTTTTGATGTCGGTCTTGGTGACGCCGATCACGACCGGTGCCTGCCGCAGCATGTCTTTGAAGGCATTGAGGAAGAACTGCATGTCCTTGATCGGATTCGGTCGGCTGTTGTCCAGCAGCAGGATCAGCCCGATGCCGCCCGTGCTCAGGATGTCCCACATGAAGTCGAACCGCTCTTGCCCCGGTGTGCCATAGAGATGAACCTTCGCCTTGCCGTCGAGGTTGAGCACCCCGTAATCAAGCGCCACCGTGGTGTAGCCCTTGCGATTGAGCGTCATGTCCGATGCCGCGGCATCGGTGGTGATCGGCGGAATGTCGCTGATGGCACCGATCGCCGTCGTCTTGCCCGCACCCACCGGACCGGTGAAGATGATTTTGTTGTCGTACTTTTTCACTCCATTCTCCTCGAACTCTCGCCGGCATTACACAGTCCCGGCACCACGCTCCCGCAATCGCAGTTCGTCACAGGCCGACCACCTTGCGCAGCAACCGCGACAGCAGTCCGCCACGTTCCTTGGCCGCAGGGGATTCCTGAGAGGAAGGTACGGCCGTGACCACGCCCGGCCGCTCGGCACCGATCTCGAGAATGCCCAGGCTGTAGGAGGCCGCCAGAAAATCGAATATCTCCCCGGCCGGCAGATTGAGCATGCGCATGGTCAGACGCAGATTGACCGGACATCTCACCCAGAAGGCCGCGATGCGCAGACCATTCGGCACCGGTGCGAGACGGGTCAGGTTGGGCCAGTGACGCAGCCGCACGGGCGTGTTGATGTTCACGCCACTGACCAGACGCCCCCGGCTGGTCCAGAGCGCCACCTGCCAGATCACGGAGGAAAGACCCGCGATCTCGCTCGCCTCGAGCTTGTCTTCGGGCGTCAGCAGGCGCGCCGTGACCGGCGTGTCGTTCACGCAGGCCTCGCGAATCGCCTCGCGATCCAGGATCAGCACGCGTTCCTGTTCCGGCATCGCAATCAGCACCGGTCGACCGGCAGAAAGCACGACCGTGGACTTGCGCTTGGCCTGAATGGCCCGCAGCAACCCGAGCATGCCGAGCCCCGGATCGAAATGCTCGACCACTTCCGGCAACTGATATTGCGGTCGCGGCGGCGGTGCCGGTTCGGGCACCGGAGCCGGTCCGACCGGTTTGGGCGGCGCGCTGGACGGGACCGGCTTGGGGACCGCCGTCTCCAATGTCGCGGTCCGGTCGGGCTTGGGTTCGTTTGCCGACTTGTCGGCGGACGCACCCGGCACCTCCGCAACGGGGGCCGCAGGTGCCGCAGCCCTGTCGGCGGCGGCATCACCTGCCAGCACCTGACGCAAGGCCGGGAACAGCGTCTCGACGCGTATCGGTTTGATCAGCGTGGGCACCGGCGGCTTCGGGATCTCCTCGCCACTGACCATCAGGGCCGGCAGGTCCGGATATTGGTCGAGGAACTCCTGCCACAAGACGAGCGCATCCATGTTGTCCATGTCGACGATGGCCAGATGCGGCTGTGCGTCCGGGGCATCGTCCGTCAACACATAGCGCTGTACGGAATACATCTTGAACGCCATGCGAAAAATGGCCTGCTTGCGATCGTCCATCCCGACCGTCAGCACGTAGATCGATCCATCTGGCCGCATCACTTGACTCATGACCAGCTGCCCCCCCTCAGGCGGCGGCTTGTTGTCTGCGCTGCTTCAAGCGCTGGTAGAGGCTGGTCATCATGACCACGACCTCTTCCGGCGGTCTCTGCGCGCGTTTCTTGATCTTGCTGGCGAGCGCCGCAAGGCGTCCCGAATCATCCATCCGTTCGTACAACTCCAGCAGCGGCGGATAGAGCTGGGCGACCTGAGGCATTTCCAGGACCGCTCGTTCCAGCAATACCAATGCCTGATCGATCTGCCCGAATTCCAGCAGCGAATCGACCTCCTTCATCACGTCCTGCGAACGTCCCTGCCCGGCAGCCGCCGCAACTTCCTTCACGGACTCTATCAGATACAGTTTGCGTACACGGCGCGGAGCGTCACTATGGTACCCGAATGTTCGACCGATACCTTCCAGCTCCCGCATGTCCTTTGCCTGCGCCAATGCCTCCAGCGCGGGATGCGTCCCCATCGAGAAACCGATACTCAACAGACGTTCACGCAGCGACTGCCCGCGCCCGCGCAGCACCGTGAACAACCGCCACATGGCCTTTGCATACTGATCGCGGTCGCGCTTGGCATAACAAATCTTGAGCAGTTCCTTGTGCCGTTCGAAGTCTTCCGGCTTCGCGTCGATCGCCCGACGCAACGACACCATCGCATCATCCAGATTGCGCAATGCCATGTGCAACCGCGTCTCCTTCAGCGGGTCCGCAAAGGCTCGCAACGCCGCCTTCTCATCCACGGAAAGCGGTTCGAGACCGGCATCCCCCCTGACCAACTGCACG
>JAQVJI010000121.1 GCA_028695255.1 Chromatiales bacterium
GCGACAACGTGAAGATGACGGTGTCGCTGATCAACCCGATCGCGATGGAGGAAGGACTGCGTTTTGCGATTCGCGAAGGCGGTCGTACCGTTGGCGCCGGTGTCGTCGCCAAGATCATCGAGTAACGACGTCCTGGTGTGCGCAGTAAGCGTGGCGGGGTTGGCCGATTCGTGCCGCCCCGTCGCAATTTGTTAATACAGGCCAGTAGCTCAATTGGCAGAGCAGCGGTCTCCAAAACCGCAGGTTGGGGGTTCGAGTCCCTCCTGGCCTGCCACTTCGGTGTGCAGGCCACGCCAGTTCCTCGGGTATCTCGCGACACATGACTGACAAGGCTGAAATGCAGGGCGGCGGTTTCGATACGGTGAAGCTCGTTGCTGCGGTCGTGCTGCTGCTCGCGGGCGTCGTGGCCTTCTATTACTTTGCCGAGGAGTCCTTGTTGGCGCGGGTCGTCGGCTTGCTGGTCATCGGCGGTGTGGCTGCCGGTGTGGTGCTGACGACCTCGATGGGGCAGGCCCTTTGGAGTTTTCTGCAGGAGTCGCGCACCGAGGTGCGCAAAATGGTGTGGCCTACGCGTGCCGAGGCGATGCAAACCACGCTGATGGTGATCGTGATGGTCATCCTGATGGGCATCATGCTTTGGCTTCTCGACATGTTTCTTGGGTGGGCGGTGAGATTGTTCATCGGTCACGGGGGTTGATGGAGTAATGGCGCTGCGTTGGTATGTCGTGCATGCCTATTCGGGCTTCGAGGGTCAGGTCAAACGGTCCCTGGAGGAGCGCGTCAAGCGCTATGGCATGCAGGACAGGTTTGGTCAGATCCTCGTCCCCACCGAGGAAGTGATCGAGATGCGCGACGGTCAGAAGCGCAAGAGCGAAAGGAAGTTCTTCCCCGGCTACGTGCTGGTGCAGATGGAAATGGATGACGAGACCTGGCATCTAGTGAAGGACGTGCCGAAGGTGCTGGGATTCATTGGCGCTTCGGCCGACAAGCCGACGCCGATCTCCGATAAAGAGGCAGACGCGATCCTGCACCGCATTCAGGAGGGCGTGGAAAAACCCAGGCCGAAGGTGCTGTTCGAGGCTGGCGAGGTCGTGCGCGTGGTGGACGGTCCGTTCAACGACTTCAATGGTGTGGTGGAAGAGGTCAATTACGACAAGAGCCGCCTGCTGGTCGCGGTGCAGATTTTCGGTCGTTCGACGCCGGTGGAGCTCGAGTTCCACCAGGTCGAGAAGGCTTGAGGCGCAGAGCGGGAAACCGTTGCGCCGTATTTGGGCGTCCAGTACGCCCGCAACGGGGAGCCGAAAGGCGCTAATACCCATCTTTGGAGTAGCACATGGCTAAGAAAATCGAGGCTTACATCAAGCTGCAAGTGAAGGCCGGGCAGGCCAATCCGAGTCCGCCCGTCGGTCCTGCGCTCGGTCAGCGCGGCGTCAACATCATGGAGTTCTGCAAGGCGTTCAACGCCCAGACCCAGGGTGTCGAACCGGGTCTGCCCCTGCCGGTCGTGATTACGGTCTATAGCGACCGCAGCTTCACCTTCATCACCAAGACGCCGCCGGCATCGATTCTGCTGAAGAAGGCCACGGGTATCGCCAAGGGCAGCAGTACGCCGAACAGCAACAAGGTCGGCAAGGTGACGCGCGCCCAGCTGGAAGAGATCGCAAAGACCAAGATGCCGGATCTTACGGCCGCGAGTCTGGATGCTGCCGTGCGTTCGATCGCTGGCAGCGCGCGCAGTATGGGTCTGGAAGTGGAGGGGGTGTGATGGCCAAGCTTGGTAAGCGCATGCGGGCGATCCGCGAAAAGATCCAGCCCGGCAAGTTTTATCCGATTCTCGATGCGCTCCGTATCCTGAGCGAGGGTTCGACCGTCAAGTTTGCGGAATCGGTCGATGTTGCGGTGAATCTCGGTGTCGATCCGCGCAAGTCGGATCAGGTGGTGCGTGGTGCAACGGTACTCCCGAACGGTACCGGCAAGACGGTTCGCGTGGCCGTGTTCGCTCAGGGTGCCGCCGCGGAAGCGGCCACGGCTGCGGGCGCCGACATCGTGGGTATGGACGATCTGGCTGCCTCCGTCAAGGCCGGCAATCTCGACTTCGACGTGGTGATCGCTGCACCGGACGCCATGCGCGTCGTTGGTCAGCTCGGTCAGATCCTGGGTCCGCGCGGTTTGATGCCGAATCCCAAGGTCGGGACCGTGACGCCCGACGTTGCCGGTGCCGTCAAGAATGCCAAGTCCGGTCAGGTGCGTTACCGCACCGACAAGACTGGCATCATTCATTGCAGCATCGGTAAGGTGAATTTCGCGCCGGAAGCGCTGGAGGAAAATCTCAAGGCGCTGCTCGCCGACCTGATCAAGGCCAAGCCGGCAGCCGCCAAGGGCGTGTACCTCAAGCGCGTCACGGTGTCGTCCACCATGGGGCCTGGCATCCCGGTGGATCAGAGTACGATCGCCCTCGGCTGATGCCGAAGGCGTATTGGATTGGGCTGTCGGACCCGTTGTCCGACACACGTCCAAGACCGCAGGCGCCGCTCATGCGAACGGCTTAATCGGGGTGACCCAGCCTGCGTAGACGGTGTAACCCGAACAGGACTTCCTGCCGAGGGGCACCGTAAGGTGGTCGTCCGCAAGGGCGGCTTTGTCACTCAGCGGTGGAGGAGTCCTCTCCCTGCCGTATTTTTGGAGGTAGGTATATCGTGGCGTTGAATCTCGAGGACAAGAAGGCAATTGTCTCTGAGGTCGCTGCGGTGGCCGCTCGTGCTCACTCGGCGGTCGCGGCGGAATATCGTGGCCTGACCGTGAGCCAGATGACCCGGTTGCGCTGCAAGGCGCGTGAAGACCGGGTTTATCTCAAGGTGGTGAAGAACACGCTTGCACGTCGTGCCGTGGAAGGCACGAGCTTCGCGTGCATGCAGGACGGGCTGGTGGGCCCGCTCATCCTGGCGTTCTCCGAGGACGACCCGGGTGCGGCGGCGCGCCTGTTCAAGGACTTTGCCAAAGAGCACGAGAAGGTGAAGGTCAAGCTGGTTGCCGTCGGCGGCCAGTTGCTGGGACCTTCCGATCTGGAGCGCCTTGCCAGCATGCCGACTCGCGATCAGGCGATCAGCATGCTTATGGCTACCATGCGCGCTCCGCTCGACAAGTTTGCCCGCACCCTCAATGAGGTGCCTGGCAAGTTTGTTCGCACCGTTGCGGCGATTCGCGACCAGAAGCAGGCGGCTGCCTGATTCCGGCGCCTTTTATATTTCGGGTTACACATTTGGTTGATTTGGAGAAATTTACGATGGCCGTTTCGAAAGAAGACATTCTGGATACCATTTCCAACATGACCGTGCTGGAGATCGTCGATCTGATCTCCGCCATGGAAGAGAAGTTCGGTGTTTCCGCTGCCGCCGCCGTGGCCGCCGCCCCGGTCGCCGCTGCCGGTGGTGCCGCTGCCGCAGTCGAGGAGCAGACCGAGTTCAACGTCGTCATGACGAGCTTCGGTGCCAACAAGGTCAACGTGATCAAGGTCGTTCGCGGCGTGACCGGTCTGGGCCTCAAGGAGGCGAAGGATCTGGTCGAGGGCGTGCCCTCCACCGTGAAGGAAGGTGTCAGCAAGGATGAAGCCGAGAAGATCAAGAAGGAACTCGAAGAAGCCGGCGCGGCGGTTGAGCTCAAGTAAGGGGGGTAGCCCCTACTTGCTTGCAACGACTTCGCGTTGTTGATGCGAGGCTGGTGGCGGTAACGCCACCGGCCTCTTCATGTTTGTCGTGTTTCAGCCCGTTTGCGGGTTGGCAGTTAGTGGATTCAGTGTGAGGAATCGCGATGGCTTACAGCTACACCGATAAGAAACGTGTCCGCAAGGATTTTGGCAAGCGCCCCCAAATCCTCGGAGTCCCCTATCTGCTGACCATTCAGCTGGATTCCTATCGGGAATTCCTGCAATCAGGGCTGCATGGCGCGTTCCGAACGGTGTTCCCAATTGTCAGCTACTCCGGGCATATCGAACTGGAGTACGTCAGCTATCGTCTGGGCGATCCGGTGTTCGACGTGAAGGAATGCCAGTTGCGCGGCATGACGTATGCGGCGCCACTGCGTGTATTGCTGCGGTTGGTGATCTACGACAAGGAGGCACCGGCCGGCACCCGCGTGGTGAAGGACGTCAAGGAGCAAGAGGTCTACATGGGTGAATTGCCGCTCATGACCGAGAATGGCACCTTCGTGATAAACGGTACGGAACGCGTCATCGTGTCGCAGTTGCACCGTTCGCCGGGCGTGTTCTTCGATCATGACAAGGGCAAGACCCATTCTTCCGGCAAGCTGCTGTTCAACGCTCGCGTCATTCCCTATCGCGGTTCGTGGCTGGATTTCGAGTTCGATCCGAAGGACTGCCTGTTCGTGCGTATCGATCGTCGCCGCAAGCTGCCGGCAACGATTCTGTTGCGTGCCCTGGGTATGGACACCGAGCAGATCCTGAACGTGTTTTTCGACACGAACAATTTTCATGTCGTCTCCGAAGGTTTCGAGCTGGAGCTGTTTCCGGAGCGGCTGCGGGGCGAGGTTGCGGCCTTCGATATCAAGGCCAAGGGCAAGACGATCATCGAGGCCGGACGGCGCATCACCGCCCGTCACGTTCGCGAAATCGAGAAGGCCGCGATCACGACGCTGGAAGTGCCGGTTGACTACGTGGTCGGCAAGGTGCTTGCCCACAACATCATCGATGCCGACACCGGGGAACTGGTGGCCGGCGCCAATGATGAGCTGACGGCGGATCTGTTGAAGAAGATACGTGCGGCCAGCATCAAGGAATTCCGAACCATCTACACCAACGACCTGGATCGCGGGCCGTACATCTCGCAGACCCTGAATATCGATCCGAGCCGCTCCGAACTCGAGGCGCAGGTCGAGATCTATCGCATGATGCGTCCCGGTGAACCGCCGACCCGAGAGGCGGCGCAGAATCTGTTCCAGAACCTGTTCTTCACCGAGGACCGCTACGACCTGTCCGCGGTCGGCCGGATGAAGTTCAACCGCCGTGTCGGACGCACCGAGGAGACGGGTCTGGGGATCCTCACCAACGAAGACATCCTGGATGTGATGAAGGTGCTCATCGGTATCCGCAATGGTACCGGTCAGGTGGACGATATCGATCATCTCGGTAATCGCCGTGTCCGTTCCGTCGGCGAGATGTCGGAGAACGTGTTCCGCGTTGGTCTCGTCCGTGTCGAGCGCGCAGTGAAGGAACGCCTGAGCATGGCCGAGACCGAGGGCCTGATGCCGCAGGAATTGATCAACGCCAAGCCGGTGGCCGCGGCGATCAAGGAGTTCTTCGGTTCGTCCCAGTTGTCGCAGTTCATGGACCAGAACAATCCGCTGTCGGAGGTGACTCACAAGCGGCGTATCTCGGCGCTCGGCCCGGGCGGTCTGACGCGCGAGCGCGCCGGTTTCGAGGTGCGCGACGTGCACCCGACCCACTACGGTCGCGTGTGCCCGATCGAAACGCCGGAAGGTCCGAACATCGGTCTCATCAACTCGCTGGCGGTGTACGCGAGGACGAACCGTTATGGCTTCCTCGAAACGCCCTACCGCAAGGTGGAGGATGGGCGGGTCACGGACGAAATCGCCTACCTGTCGGCGATCGAGGAAGGTCAGTACGTCATCGCCCAGGCGAATGCGACTCTCGATGCGCAGGGTCGGCTGACGGACGATCTCGTGTCGTGCCGGCACCTGAACGAGTTCGCCCTGTCTACGCCCGACAAGGTCGAATACATGGACGTGTCGCCGCGCCAGATCGTGTCCGTTGCGGCGGCGCTCATCCCGTTCCTGGAGCACGACGACGCCAACCGCGCGCTGATGGGCTCGAACATGCAGCGTCAGGCGGTTCCCTGTCTGCGCTCCGAGACGCCGGTCGTCGGTACCGGTATGGAGCGTGTGGTGGCCGTTGACTCCGGATCGTCGATCGTCGCGCGCCGCGGCGGACGGGTCGATTCGGTGGATGCCGCCCGTGTCGTGGTTCGGGTCAACGACGAAGAGACCGTTGCGGGAGAGCCGGGGGTAGATATCTACAACCTGACCAAGTACACGCGCTCGAATCAGAACACCTGCATCAATCAGCGCCCGCTGGTGAATGTGGGCGACGTGATCGCCCGCGGTGACGTGCTGGCCGACGGGTCGTCGACGGATCTGGGTGAACTGGCGCTCGGCCAGAACATGCTGGTCGCGTTCATGCCCTGGAATGGCTACAACTTCGAGGACTCGATCCTGATTTCGGAGCGTGTGGTGCAGGAAGATCGCTTCACCTCGATTCACATCGAGGAGCTGACCTGCGTCGCCCGCGATACGAAGCTCGGGCCGGAAGAGATCACGGCGGACATACCCAACGTGTCGGAAAGCCTGCTGTCGAAGTTGGATGAATCCGGCGTGGTGTACGTCGGCGCCGAGGTCAAACCGAACGACATTCTGGTCGGCAAGGTGACGCCGAAGGGCGAAACCCAGCTGACGCCGGAAGAAAAATTGCTGCGTGCGATCTTCGGTGAGAAGGCATCAGACGTCAAGGACACCTCGCTGCGCGTGCCGTCCGGCATGGAGGGCACGGTGATCGACGTGCGCGTCTTCACGCGCGACGGCGTCGAGAAGGACAAACGCGCGCTCGCGATCGAGGAGGCGGCACTGGAGGCAGTGCGCAAGGATCTGAAGGATCAGCTGCGTATCTATGAGGATGACGTGTACACGCGCGTCGAAAAGCTGATCGTCGGCAAGGTGGCCGATGGTGGGCCGAACAAGCTGAAGGACGGCACCAAGATCACCAAGACCTATCTGTCCGAGGTGCCGCGCGAGAAGTGGTTCGAGATCCGCATGCGGGCCGAGGACGTGAACGCCCAGCTCGAAGTGCTGGCCGAGCAGATCAAGAACCAGAAGCTTGCGTTCGAGAAGAAACTGATCGAACAGAAGGACAAGCTGTCTGCCGGCGATGATCTCGCTCCTGGCGTGCTGAAGATGGTCAAGGTGTACTTGGCCGTGAAGCGTCGTATGCAGCCGGGCGACAAGATGGCAGGCCGTCACGGCAACAAGGGCGTCGTATCGATGATCGTCCCGGTTGAAGACATGCCGTATATGGAAGATGGCCGGCCGGTCGACATCGTTCTCAACCCGCTGGGTGTGCCATCGCGTATGAACGTCGGTCAGGTGTTGGAAACGCATCTTGGCTGGGCGGCGAAGGGGCTGGGCCACAAGATCGGACGCATGGTCGATGCCAAGGCCCAACTCGACGATATCCGCAAGTTCATGGACCAGATCTACAACCATGGTAGCCAGAAGAAGCTGGACCTGACGCAGTTTTCGGACAGCGAGCTGATGACCTTGGCGGAAAATCTGCGTGCCGGTGTGCCGATGGCGACTCCGGTGTTCGACGGTGCGGCCGAGGAGGAGATCAAGGCAATGCTCAGACTCGCCGATCTTCCGGAAAGCGGCCAGACGATGTTGCGCGATGGCCGGACCGGCGACACCTTTGATCGGCCGGTCACGGTCGGCTACATGCACATGCTGAAGCTCAACCATCTGGTCGACGACAAGATGCATGCCCGTTCGACGGGTCCATACAGTCTGGTCACGCAGCAGCCGCTGGGCGGCAAGGCCCAGTTTGGCGGTCAGCGTTTCGGCGAGATGGAGGTGTGGGCGCTGGAGGCCTACGGTGCGGCGTATACGTTGCAGGAGATGCTGACCGTGAAGTCCGATGACGTGGCGGGCCGCAACAAGATGTACAAGAACATCGTGGATGGCGATCACCGTATGGAGGCCAACATACCGGAGTCCTTCAATGTGTTGATGAAGGAAATCAGGTCGCTTGCCATCAACATGGAACTGGACGAGGACTGAGGGCGTGACAGGGCCGTTTGCCCGCGTAGTCCGCATGCGTCCTACCGAATTGAGGTAAAACGATGAAAGACCTTTTGAATCTCTTGAAGCAGCAGGGGCCGGTTGAGGAGTTCGATTCCATTCGGATCGGGCTTGCCTCGCCCGAAATGATTCGTACGTGGTCGTACGGCGAGGTCAAGAAGCCGGAAACGATCAACTATCGTACGTTCAAGCCGGAGCGTGACGGTCTCTTCTGCGCCAAGATCTTCGGCCCGATCAAGGATTACGAGTGCCTGTGCGGAAAGTACAAACGTCTCAAGCATCGCGGTGTGGTGTGTGAGAAGTGCGGCGTCGAGGTGACGCAGACGAAGGTGCGCCGTGAACGCATGGGCCACATCGAGCTCGCGTCGCCGGTCGCGCACATCTGGTTCCTGAAGAGTCTGCCGTCGCGCATTGGCCTGCTGCTCGACATGACCCTGCGTGACATCGAGCGGGTGCTGTATTTCGAAGCCTTCGTCGTCATCGATCCGGGCCTGACCACGCTGGAGCGCGGCCAGTTGCTTTCGGACGAGGCCTATCTGGAGGCGATCGAAGAGCACGGCGACGAGTTCGACGCCCGCATGGGCGCCGAGGCGATTCTGGAGTTGCTGCGGTCGATGGATCTTCAGGCGGAAGCCGCGCGGCTGCGT
>JAQVJI010000122.1 GCA_028695255.1 Chromatiales bacterium
CTGTGGCGCATGCTGAGCCTGCAAAGCGGTTTGCTCGGCCTCGCCGCCGGCCTGCTTGCGCTGCCGCTCGGTCTGCTGATGGCGGAGGTGTTGATCGAGGTCATCCAGCGCCGATCCTTCGGCTGGAGCATGCTGCGCGTGATTCCGCCAGGGCTGTTGTGGCAGGCGGTGGGGTTGTCGGTCGTGGCCGCGCTGCTCGCCGCGCAATGGCCGGCCTGGCGCATGGCACGCGCGCGGCCGGCCGTGGCCTTGCGGGAGGAATGAGCGTGCGCATGGCATGGTTGTCTTTGCTGCTGCTGCTGACGGCCTGCGGCCCGTCGAACGTCGACGAACGCAACGGCCTGACGGTCGCGGCCGCGCTCGGTGGCGACGAGGTGTCGGGTTACAGCCGCGCCATCGAAGCGCGCGACTTCGTGTTCCCGCACGATCACGGTCCGCATCCGGACTTCCGCAACGAGTGGTGGTACGTCACCGGCAATCTCCAGGCCGACGATGGACGCCGCTTCGGTTTTCAGGCCACCTTCTTCCGCGTCGCCATCGCGCCCGGGATGCCGGCGAGCACTTCGCGCTGGGCCACCAATCAGGTATGGATGGCGCATTTCGCACTCACCGACGTGGCCGCCGGACGCCATCATGCGTTCGAACGTTTCGCACGCGGCGCGGCGGGATTGGCGGGGGCCGGGGCGTCGCCGTTCGCGGTCTGGCTGGAAGACTGGCGCATGGCTTCGATCGACGGCGACGGTTTTCCGTGGCGTCTGCGGCTGGCCGAACAAGGCATCGCGCTCGACCTGACGCTCGATCCGCGCAAGCCGATCGCCTTGCAGGGCGATCGCGGCCTGAGCCAGAAGAGCGCCGAACCCGGCAATGCCTCGTACTACTATTCCGCCACCCGGCTCGCGGCCGAGGGCAGTGTCACGTCGAATGGCGCGACCGCGCGGGTGGACGGGCTCGCCTGGCTCGACCGCGAGTGGAGCACGAGTGCGCTCGGTCCCGACCAGACCGGTTGGGACTGGTTCGCGCTGCAACTCGACGACGGCACCGACCTCATGTACTACCGCATGCGCCGCCACGACGGCTCCGCCGATCCGCACAGCAAGGGGCTTTGGGTCGCGCCCGATGGTGGCAGCCGGCGGTTGAGTGCCGACGACGTCGAGCTGGAAGTGCTGGATCGCTGGCGCAGCCCGCATACGGGCAAGACCTATCCGTCGCGCTGGCGTCTGAAGCTGCTGCCGTCCGGTCGCGAGTTCGTCGTCACCCCGCTCGTCGAGGAGCAGGAGATGCGTCTGACCGTGCACTACTGGGAGGGCGCGGTGGAAGTGACGGAACGTCCGCGCGGACGTTCGGTCGGAAGGGGCTATGTGGATCTGGCGGGGTATTGATCGGACTGTCTGAAACGACGCTTCGTAGATCACGCTGCGCGGTTGCGTGACGCCGAGGTTTCGATGGGCGCGGAGCGTCAGGTAGCGCCTCGCGCAACCTGACCTACTGATTGTGAACGGTGGTTTCCACGGAACGTTCTGTAACGATTTGAAGACTTTGGGAGGTGGCTGTGCGCGATTCGGATGCCGGGCCTGGGGAGATCAGGAAAATCCGGGTGTGGGACCTGCCCACGCGTTTGTTTCACTGGTCGATCGTGCTGCTGGTTGGTGTGCTCTGGTACACCGGCAAGACCGGCGGGCTGGACGAAATGACGATCCACATGTGGGCCGGTTATGCGGTGCTGGCGCTGCTGTTGTTTCGCCTGGCATGGGGTGTGATCGGCACGCGCTCGTCGCGCTTCGCCGAATTCGTGCGCGGTCCCGTTTCCGCCTTCCGCTACGCGCGCGGCCTCGCGCGGCGCGAGAAACGCCCGGTCGTCGGCCACAATCCCCTCGGTGGCTGGATGGTCGTGCTGCTGCTGATCTCGCTGCTGGTGCAGACCATGTCCGGACTGTTCGCGGACGATGAGATCTTCACCACGGGTCCGCTGGCGGGCAAGGTATCGGGCGAGGTCGTGTCGTTCATGACCTGGGTGCACGACGGCAACTTCAATCTGCTGCTGGCGTTGGCCGCGGTGCACGTCACGGCGGTGCTGCTGTACCGGTTCGTGCTGCGGGACAACCTGATCCGGCCGATGATCACCGGCCGCAAGGTGGTGCCGGCGGATACGGGTGTCGAGGGCGTGCGGTTCGCGGCATCGTGGCTGGCCGTGCTGCTGTCGCTGCTGGCCGCCGCCGCGGTGTACGGGCTGGTGTTCGTCTACGGTTCCGGCTGATCGGGCTTGAAATCGCCAGGGACGACGAAGGCGTATCCGTTCCTTCGCGTCCCCGGCGGTTCAATGATCAGCGCTTGACGCGGAAGTCGTCGTGGCAGGCCTTGCAGGACTTGCCGAGCTCGCCGAACTGCGCCTTGATCGCGCGCTCGTCGCCAGCCTTCGCCACCTGCGCGAGTTTGGCGGCCTGTTCCTGCCAGTTCTTCATGCGCTTCTCGAATTCGGCGCGCTTGCTCCACACCTCCGGCTTGGCATCGGTCTCGCCCAGATCGGAGTCGGGCGTGAAACCTTCCAGCGGCATGTGGCTCAGTTGTTCCACGCGGGTGGCGTGCTTGAGGAACGCATCCTTGTCGAACGGCTTCTCGCCCTTGGCCATCGCGGTCATCGGGCCCATGTTCCACTTCACCGTCTGGAATACCGACTGGCGGTATTCGATGGCGTCCTCGGCCGATTGTGCGGCCGCGGTACCGGCGATGCCGATGGCGAGCAGGGCGGACAGCAGGATGGCGGATTTCTTCTTCATGTGTATCTCCTCAGGGTCTGGAAAGGGGAATGGTCATGCACCCATTCTGGGCCGGCATTGTGACAGTTTCATCCTGGAAAAGGTTTCAGAACCAGTTGCTCCGCCGACGGGTGATCTTGCGGGTGACACCGGCGCACGGTACCGACGATCCTTGCGAATGATGTGTGCGGAGCATTGCTAAATCCGTCGTATTCGGCTATCAACTGTCGGTTGTGCCGACAAAAACAAGATTGAGCGGTTCTTTTTGGGGGAGGGGGAGACATGCGCGGATTCGGAATGAGCATCAAGGCCAGGCTGTACACGCTGGTGATCGCCGGGGCATTGTCGATGACGGTGGTCGGTGGTATCGGGGTGATCGGCATGCAGCACACTGCCGATGGCCTGGAGTTCATGTACATGAAGCGGCTGATCCCGTCCGGGCAGATCTCACGCATCATCGAGCTCATGATGGAAAACCGCATCCATGTGCTCTCCATGCTGCGGGAACCGATCGAGGAGAACGTCATCACCCGCGGCGAGACCATCACCAACAATCAGCAGATGATCGCGGCACTTGCCACCGCCTACCTGCAGAACGATCTCAGCGAGGGCGAGCGGGAACTGGTCGAACGGTTCGTTCATGACAACGCCGAGTTGTCGGCCAAGGGATTCGAGCCCGTGACGGCCGCATTGCTCGAAAGCGATCTTATGACGTCGAACAATCTGCTGTACGACGTCATCGAACCGCTTTACCAGACGGCACGCGAGCACGCACAGGAATTGCAGACGTACCAGTTGCGCGAGGCCGGCTTTGCCTACTACAGCGCCACGACCGAGTACACGCGCATCCGCAACGGCGTGCTGATCGTGCTGCTGCTGACGGTAGTGGGCGCGATCGTATTCGCCTTCTTCACCGCGCGTCGCATCATGCGCGGCATCGGCGACTTGCAGAACCTGAGCGCCAGCCTGGCGGCCGGCGACCTGACCGCCCAGGCCCCGGAAAGCGGGCGCGATGAAATCACGCATCTGACCGAGGCCTTCAACGGCATGGCGCGCGGATTCCGCGACATGATCGCCCGCGTGACGGATGCCGCGTCGCATCTGACCTCGTCCGCGGATGCGCTGACCGGCGTCACCGAGCAGACCAATGCCGGCATCCGCCGTCAGCAGGGCGAGACCGATCAGGTCGCGACGGCGATGAACGAAATGACCGCCACCGTGCAGGAGGTCGCGCGCAGCGCGTCGCAGGCGGCCCACGCCGCCGGCGAGGCCAACGACGAAGCGGCCAAGGGTCGGCAGGTGGTGGCGGCGACGATGTCGGCGATCGACCGCCTGGCCGATGAGGTCAAACATGCGGCCGACGTCATCCACAAGCTGGAAGGCGACAGCAACGACATCGGCAAGGTGCTGGACGTGATCAGCGGCATCGCCGAGCAGACCAATCTGCTGGCGCTCAATGCCGCGATCGAGGCCGCGCGCGCCGGCGAACACGGCCGTGGCTTCGCCGTGGTGGCCGACGAGGTGCGCACGCTGGCCAGTCGCACGCAGACCTCGACGCTGGAAATCCAGGGCATGATCGAGCGCCTGCAATCGGCCGCCGAACAGGCGGTCAAGGTGATGGAACAGGGCCGCAAACAGGCCGAGGGCAGCGTCGAACAGGCGGCCGCGGCCGGCGCCTCGCTGGAGTCGATCAGCCGTGCGGTGGCGACCATCAACGACATGAACGCGCAGATTGCGAGCGCCTCTGAGGAACAGGGCGCGGTCGCCGACGAGATCAACCGCAACATCGTCAACATCAGTCAGGTGGCGGACGAGAGCGCCGATGGCGCTCAGCGCACCGAAGCGGCGAGCGACGAACTCGCGCGACTGGCCACGCAGTTGCAGGACCTGGTGGCGCGCTTCCGGGTGTGACCGGCTCGGCGGCGGGCGATGCTATGATGCGGCATGCCCGTCCGCGCCATCACCTTCGACCTCGACGACACGCTGTGGGATCTCGGCCCCACCATCCGGCGGGCCGAGCTGCGCTTTCACGCCTGGCTGACGGAACACTTCCCGCGCATCGCCGAGCGCTATGCGTTCGAAACCCTGCTCGCCAGCCGCAAGGCCTGGCTTGAGACCCATCCCGAACTGCACCACGACATGACCGGCATGCGCCGGCGCTGGATGGCCTATCTCGCGCACGAGTCCGGCTACGACCCGGCGGATCTGGTCGAACCCGGATTCGATGTGTTCTGGGACGTGCGCAACCAGGTCGAACTGTTCGACGACGCGCTGGAAACGCTGGAAACCCTCAAGACGCACTATCGCGTCGGCGCCGTCACCAACGGCAACGCCGACGTGCATCGCATCGGCATCGGACATCTGTTCGATTTCGTCGTCACCGCGCGCCGCATCGGCTACGCCAAACCACACCCGAACATCTTCGTCGCTGCGCTGGACGAGGCGGGCGTCGGCGCGGAAGATGCGGTGCACATCGGCGACGACCCGCATCGCGACGTGGCCGGCGCGGCGGCCGTCGGCATGCGTACGGTCTGGGTCAACCTGCTGGATGCGAACTGGCCGGTCGAGCTGCCGCGCGCCGACGTCGAGGTGCGCAGCCTGTCGGAATTGCCAAAGGTGCTGGCGGAATTCTGAGCGGGTCGTAGGTTACGCTGCGAAACTGCTGGTCGCCGAGAGGGCTCGGCTCCTACACAACGCCTCCAGGATTGCGTAGGAGCCCGGCCCTCCGGGCGATCGGTGCCGATCGAAGCTGCTGGTCGCCGAGAGAGCTCGGCTCCTACAGCAACGGCTCCAGCACCGGCCACACGTTGTCGAGCAGCCGCGGTTGCGCCTCGGCGGTGGGGTGGATGCCGTCGTTCTGCATCAGCATGCGGTCCTCGGCCACGCCTTCGAGGAAGAACGGATGCAGCGGCACGCGCATCTCCTCCGCCACTTCGTGATACACGCGATGGAACCTCTCGACGAAGGCCTTGCCGTAGTTGGGTGGCAGCAGCATGCCGAGCAGCAGCACGCGCGCGCCGGACGCGCGGCCGAGTTCCACCATGCGGCGCAGGTTGGCGCGCATCTCCGCGGCGTCGATGCCGCGCAGGCCGTCGTTGCCGCCGAGTTCGATCACCAGCACGCTCGGGCGATGCCGCTCCAGCGCCGCCGGCAGGCGTGCCAGGGCGCCGCGCGTCGTGTCGCCGCTGATCGAGGCGTTGACCACGCGATGCGGACGACCGCGTTCGGTCAGACGCGCCTGCAACAAGCCGACCCAGCCGCTGTCGTAGGGAATGCCGTAGGCGGCGCTCAGGCTGTCGCCCAGTATCATGACCACGGGCGCGCCGTTGCCGGCCTGGGCCGGCGCCACGAACAGCATCAACAACAGGAGTAGTTTTTTCATGTCGCTCGATCTTAACAGCCCCTCGGGGCCGGTGGTGGCCACGTCTCTCCTGACCAAATCGGTAACCGGACCCGGCGGCGAACTGCACATCCTGCGCGGCGTGGAAATGGTGGTCGCGCCCGGCGAGGCGGTGGCGATCCTCGGCGCCTCGGGTTCCGGCAAGTCCACGCTGCTCGGTCTGCTCGCCGGGTTGGATACGCCGAGCGCGGGCGAAGTTCGGCTGCTCGGGCAATCGCTCGGTGATTTGAGCGAGGATGCGCGCGCGGCGCTGCGTGCCGGCCGGGTCGGCTTCGTGTTCCAGTCCTTCCAGTTGCTGCCGGCGCTCACCGCGCTCGAAAACGTCATGCTCTCGCTCGAACTGTCGGGCCGCGCCGCCCGCGCGCGCGAACAGGCGCTGGCCGCGCTCGACCGCGTCGGTCTGGCCAAACGCGTCGGTCATTACCCGTCGCAGCTCTCGGGCGGCGAACAGCAGCGCGTGGCGATCGCGCGCGCCTTCGCCGGCGAGCCGTCGGTGCTGTTCGCCGACGAGCCGACCGGCAATCTCGATCAGGTGACGGGCGGTCAGATCATCGATCTGCTGTTCGACCTCAAGGGTCGGCAGGGCACGGCGCTGGTACTGGTCACGCACGATCCGAGCCTGGCCGAACGCTGCGACCGCAGTCTGCATCTGGTCGGCGGCGTGCTGTCATGACCGGCGCGCTGCGCTATTCCTGGGTCACGCTCGCGCGCGAATGGCGCGCGGGCGAGCTGCGCGTGCTGGCGGCGGCCTTGCTGATCGCGGTCGCCGCCGTGTCGTCGGTGTCCTTCTTCACCGACCGCGTACAGCGCGCGATGGCCTTGCAGGCGACCGAACTGCTCGGCGCCGATCTCGTCGTCGTGTCGCCGCAGGCGCCGCCGGACGAATGGGCGGACGAGGCGCGCCGTCGCGGCCTCGACGTCGCACGCACCGTCACCTTCCCGAGCGTCGCGCTGGCCGGCGACGTGGCGCAGCTCGCCGAGGTCAAGGCGGTGAGCGCCGCCTATCCGCTGCGCGGCCGACTGCGCGTGACCGAACGCCTGTTCGGTGACGAGATGGAGACCGATGCCGTGCCGGCACGCGGCGAGGCGTGGGCCGATCCGCGCCTGTTGCAGCAGCTCGCGATCGACCTCGGTTCGTCGCTGGAACTCGGTGCAGTCACGTTCCATGTCGGCCGCGTGCTCACCTACGAACCCGACCGCGGCGGCGATCTGTTTTCCATCGCGCCGCGCCTGATGCTCAACCTCGAAGACCTCGCCGCGACCGAATTGATCACGCCCGCGAGCCGCGTGCGGCATCATTTCCTGGTCGCCGGCGGCGAGGCGCAGGTGAACGGTTTCCGCCGCTGGATCGAACCGCGGCTGGCGCCGAACCAGAGCGTGCAGGACATCCGTGACGGCCGGCCCGAACTGCGCGTCGCGCTCGAACGCGCCGAACAGTTCCTCGGTCTCGCCGCGCTGGTCGCGGTGCTGCTGGCTGGTGCCGCCATCGCCGTGGCGGCACGCCATTACAGCGAACGCCAGGCCGACGTCTCGGCCGTCATGCGCTGTCTCGGCGCCGGTCAGCCGTTCGTGCTTCAGGTATATCTGCTGCGCCTGCTGTGGATCGGCCTGCTGGCGAGTCTCGGCGGCGCGGCGATCGGCTACGTGGCGCAGGGCGTGCTGGCGCTGCTGCTCGCGCAATGGTTCGAGGGCGGACTCCCGGCAGCGGGCATCACGCCGCTGTTCGCGGGGCTCGCGGTCGGCGTCGTCACGGTGCTCGGTTTTGCCCTGCCGCCGATCCTGCGGCTCGGTCAGGTGCCGCCGCTGCGCGTATTGCGGCGCGATCTCGGCTTGCCGCCGCCGGCCACCTGGCTGGTGTTCCTGCTCGCGCTCGCCGCGCTCGGCGGTCTGCTGCTGTGGCAGGCCGGCGACGCGCGTCTCGCCGTGCGCGTCCTGGGCGGCGGTCTCGCCACCGGCGTCGCGCTCTGGCTCACCGCCTGGGGCCTGATCCGGCTGCTGCGGCCGTTGCGCACGCGCGGCGGCGTCGCCGTGCGCTTCGGGCTCGCCAACCTGTCGCGGCGCGGCGGCATGAGCGCGGTGCAGCTCTCGGCCTTCGGTCTCGGCATCATGGCGTTGCTGCTGCTCGCGCTGGTGCGCGTCGATCTGCTGGATGCCTGGGAGAGCAACCTGCCGCCGGATGCGCCGAACCACTTCATGATCAATCTGCAACCGGATCAGGTCGACGGCATGCGCGCGCTGTTCGATGAGAGCGGCATCGTACAGCCAGCGTTCTATCCGATGGTGCGCGGGCGCCTGGTCGCCATCAACGATCGGCGCGTCGAACCCGGCGATTTCGAGGACGGACAGATCGGAA
>JAQVJI010000123.1:0-5249 GCA_028695255.1 Chromatiales bacterium
GTCTGCACGACGTAGGACATGCCCTGCGCCTGCATCAGCATGACGGCCGCGATGCCGGCGGCGGCACCGCCGCCCATGCCGTTGTAGAGCGCGATCATCTGCGGCATGTCGGTCATCGCGACCTTCTTGCCGCTCCACCAGGCGAGTCCGCCGCCGATGCCGATGCCGAGCACGATCAGCAGGAAGTTGGTGAAGCCGTGGATGTCCGGATGGAAGAAGGTCACCAGCGTGGCGACCACCATGCCGGCACCGGCCCAGACGATGCCGCGCCGCGCCGTGACGGGCGAGGACATCTGCTTGAGGCCGACGATGAACAGGATCGCGGCGGCGAAATAGGCGACGTTGATGATGAAGCCCATTTACTTGCCCCCCCGGCTCGACTTGAACATTTCGAGCATGCGCTCAGTCACCACGTAGCCGCCCACCGCGTTGCCGGCGGCGAGGATGACGGCGACGAAGCCGACCAGCCGTTCCATGCCGGTCTCGGCGTGGCCGAGCGCGACCATGGTGCCGACCAGCACGATGCCATGCACGAAGTTGGAGCCGGACATCAACGGCGTGTGCAGGATCACCGGCACCTTGGAAATGACCTCGTAGCCGGTGAAGGCCGCGAGCATGAAGATGTAGAGTGCGACGAACCCTTCGATCATGACTGAGCTCCTTCCACCTGGTTGCGGGTCGGTTCGTGTTTGATCTCGCCGGCGTGCGTGAGCACGCTTTTGGCGACGATCTCGTCTTCCCAGTCGGGCGCGAATTCGCCGTCCTTGAGCATCGGCGAGAGGAAATTGAACAGGTTCTTGGCGTACATCTCGCTCGCGTGCAAGGCGACCTGCGACGGCACGTTGAGCGGGCCGTGGATCACCACGCCGTTGTGCTCGATGGTCTCGCCGGGCTGGGTGAGTTCGCAGTTGCCGCCGCCCTCGGCGGCGAGATCGACGATCACGGCGCCGGACTTCATGCCCTCGACCATCGACGCCGGCACCAGCTTCGGCGACGGCCGGCCGGGGATCGCGGCGGTGGTGATGAGCACGTCGGCCTGGCCGATGAACTTCGCCAGCGCCTCCTGCTGCTGCGCCTTCTCCTCCTCGGTGAGTTCGCGCGCGTAACCGCCCTCGCCCTCGGCCTTGACGCCGAGATCGAGGAACTTGGCGCCGAGCGATTCCACCTGTTCCTTGGTCGCCGAACGCACGTCGTAGGCCTCGACGATCGCGCCCAGGCGGCGCGCGGTGGCGATGGCCTGAAGACCCGCCACACCGGCGCCGATCACCAGCACCTTCGACGGCCGGATGGTGCCGGCGGCGGTGGTGAGCATGGGGAAGAAACGGCAGGACAGGTCGGAGCCCATGATCGCCGCCTTGTAGCCGGCGATCGCGGCCTGCGAGGACAGCGCGTCCATCGACTGCGCGCGCGAGATGCGCGGGATGAGTTCCATCGCGAAGCTCGTGATCTTCCGCTCCTGCATGAGCTTCACGAGTGAGGGACTGCGATGGGCGTGGAAGAAGCCGACGACCACGGCGCCTTCCTTCATCTGCCGCAGCTCATCCTCGGTCGGCGGCGCGACCTTGAGCACGACGTCGGCCTCGGCGTAGAGACCCGCCGCGGAATCCACGACGCGCGCGTCGGCGAACACCGCATCCGGGAAATGGGCCAGTTCGCCCGCGTCCTTTTCGATCAGCACCTCGACGCCGAGCTTGACCAGCTTGGCAGCGACGGAAGGTTCCATCGCCACACGACGTTCGCCCGGCGCGGTTTCTTTGGGTACGGCGATTTTTATCGGCATTCTCGATCTCCATCTGTCCGCAGCCGACCGACCGGAGCGCATGCACGCGTTCGGCCACAGGCGGGGTCGGGATTGTCAAAAGACGGCGCCCAACGGGGCGGTCCGGGAAAAGAGGGCAATCTTAGCGGATTCCGCTGTCCGCTTGAACCTCGTCGCGGGCCGCACAGTCCAAGCGAAGGCCACCACGACCATCCGCACCGGAGGTCAAAGGTCCGATAATTGCAATCTAATGAAGATTCGGGCTAGAGTGGAGCGCGACCCGATCGCGTAGCCGGAGATCGAGACGTGCAAGAGTTCAGTCAGCAGGTTCTGCGCACGGATGCCAGCGGCATGCCCCTGGAGTGGATCGGCTATCAGGAAGCCGTGAAACTCTACTACAGCGAACAGGTGGCCTACACCTGCGGCTCGCTTTTGTATCGCGTCCACGGCGGCTACAACGCCCGCAGCGGATTGCGCAGCGTCATCGAGGTCAACTCCATCCTCGCCACCTACGGCACCAACCGCTCCATCGACCACGACTACGTGCCGCCGCTCAACAACCCGGCACTGTTCAAGCGCGACGCGCATCTGTGCCTGTACTGCGGCAACCCGTTTCATTCGCACGAGCTGTCGCGCGACCACGTCACGCCGGTCAGCCGCGGTGGACGCGACGCCTGGAACAACGTCGTCACCGCCTGCAAGCGCTGCAACAACCACAAGGCCGGCTACACGCCCGAAGAGGCCGGCATGCAATTGCTCGCCGTGCCGTTCGTGCCGACGCACGCCGAATACATCTTCCTGCAGGGCCGGCGCGTACTGGCCGACCAGATGGAATTCCTCAAGGCGCACTTCCCGCGCACCAGCCCGCTGCGCCAACGCCACGTGCAGTAGGGTGAGTTGAGGAACGAAACCCACGCGCGGGTTCGGACACCGCTGCCGCGAGGGCATGCTTCGCTTTGTTCGGCGCATCCCGGCGATCCATTGCCCTACGATTCCGGTCTCGCAAGTCAGGTTGCGCGCCAGCGCCACCTGACGCCCGGCGCCCGACGCCGGCAGCGCTTCCGGTAAGATGAGCGTTCACGTCAACACCGGCCGGCACGCATGCACTTCCAAGGCACTCCCGACTACGCACACGGCAGCCCCGAATGTCTGGGCGTGCTGCTCACCAACCTCGGCACGCCCGACGCGCCGACGCCTGCCGCGCTGCGCCGTTATCTGAAGGAATTTCTGTGGGACCCGCGCGTGGTCGAGGCGCCGCGCTGGCTGTGGTGGCTGATCCTGAACGGCATCATCCTCAACACGCGGCCCGCCAGGAGCGCGCAGAAATATGCGCGCGTGTGGAGCGACGAGGGTTCGCCGCTGCTGCGCAGCACCGTGCGGCAGGCGACCGCGCTGGAGGGGTTGCTCGCGGCGCGCATGCGCGGGCCGGTAAAGGTGGTGCCGGCGATGCGCTACGGGCGGCCGTCGATCCGCGACGGGCTGGACGCGCTGCGCGAGGCCGGCGCGCGGCGGCTGCTGGTGTTGCCGCTGTATCCGCAGTATTCGGCCAGCACCACCGCCTCGACCGTCGACGCGCTCACCGAGGTGCTGCGCGGCTGGCGCTGGCTGCCGGAGCTGCGCGTCATCAACCATTATCACGACGAACCCGCCTACATCGCGGCGCTCGCGACCAGCCTGCGCGAACACTGGCAGACGCATCCGCGCGGCGAGCGCCTGATCTTCTCCTTCCACGGTCTGCCGAAACGTTATCTGTTGTCCGGCGATCCCTATCACTGCGAATGCCACAAGACCGCACGCCTGGTCGCCGAAGCGCTCGGACTCGAAGACGGCCGTTGGCAGGTGTGTTTCCAATCGCGCTTCGGACGCGAGGAATGGCTCAAGCCCTATACCGACGCGACGGTGGAGAAACTGGCGCGCGAAGGCGTGAAATCGCTCGACGTGATCTGCGCCGGCTTCGCCGCCGACTGCCTCGAAACGCTGGAGGAGATCGGCGAGGAGAACCGCGAGATCTTCCTGACCCACGGCGGCGAACATTTCCACTACGTCCCCGCGCTCAACGAACGCCCCGATCACTTGGACATGCTGGCCGGGCTGATCCTGCGTCACGCACAGGGCTGGCCGGAGACCGATCCGGCCCACGATGGCGAGCAGACGGCGAAGGCGGCCGAAGAAGCCCGTGCCCGCGCGCTGGCGATGGGTGCCCCACGTTAGGCATGGACATCGGCGCGGTCATCATCGGCGACGAGCTGCTGTCCGGCAAACGCCAGGACAAACACCTGCCGTTTCTGATCCGCGCACTGGCCGAACGCGGCATGGCCTTGTCCTGGGTGCGCATGGTCGGTGACGAAGAAAACCTGCTCACGCAGACGTTCCGCGAGACCTTCGCGAGCGGTGCGCTGGTGTTCAGCTTCGGCGGCATCGGCGCGACGCCGGACGACCTCACGCGTGCCTGCGCGGCGGCGGCTACCGGCCTGCCGCTGGTCCGACACGCGGAAGCAGTCGCGATCATCGAGCAACGCTTCGGCGCCGACGCCTGGCCACAGCGCGTGCGCATGGCCGACCTGCCGCAGGGTGCGCGCCTGATCCCGAATCCGGTCAATCAGGTACCGGGTTTCAGTCTGCACGACCATCACTTCGTGCCGGGCTTTCCGAACATGGCCTGGCCGATGCTGGAATGGGTACTCGACACGCAATACCGCGCACTGTTCGACAGCACGCCCCCGATCGAGCACCGCATGCTGCTGCTCGACACGCTCGAAAGCGATCTCATCCCGACCATGGAGGAATTGCTGCAACGCTTTCCCGGCGTGCGCCTCGCGAGCCTGCCGAGCACGGAGAACCGGCGCCAGATCGATCTCGGCATCAAGGGCCGCAAGGAGGCCGCGGACGCCGCCTGGGCCTGGCTGCTGGAGCGGCTGCGGGAACAGCATAGGAGCTGGCGGCCGATCGAGCCCGGGGCTTGAAAGGAAATCTGGCCACAGAGGACACAGAGAAAAAACGATCTCTCGCTGAGAACGCCGAGACGCAGGGAAAGACGAAACCACACACGCCACAGATGTAGGTCAGGTAGCGCTGGCGCGCAACCTGACCTACGACCGCTGCACAGATTTTCCCGCATCCCAGCATTCTCAGCGAAACCTGCCGCCGCCGACGCCCGTCCACGCTTGGCCTATACTCCCCGCACGCCATGTCGCGCCCCAACCACCAGGAGAAAAACCATGACAAAACAAATGATTGCAGGACTGGCCCTGCTCGCGTTCACGCTGCCGTTGGCCGCCCACGCCGACGTACAACGCGTCAGCGCACCCGAGGGCGCCAAGGTCTACATCATCCATCCGGCCGATGGTGCGAAGGTGAAAAGTCCGGTCAAGGTCCAGTTCGGACTGAGCGGCATGGGCGTCGCGCCGGCCGGGCAGGACATCGCCAAGACCGGGCATCACCATTTGCTGATCGATACCGACTACACCGCGCTCAAGCTGGGCGAGCCGTT
>JAQVJI010000123.1:5349-6904 GCA_028695255.1 Chromatiales bacterium
TCAACGCACTCGTCGGCACAACGCATCTGCCCTGCCACACGAGGTGACGACATGAAAAGTCTTCGTATCCGGCTACTCCTGAAAGTGGTGGCGATCATCGTCCCACTGCTCTTGCTCGGTCAGGTCGTGTTCACGAACATCTACCTCGAAGAGCTGGAGGATCGCGCCGACCAGTCCGAAATGCTCACCCGGGCGCGGCTCGCCGCGATGGACGCCCGATTCCACATCGTACAGGTCCAGCAATTTCTGACCGACGTCAGCGCGACCGGCGACGAAGGCGGCTACGAAGAAGCCAGACAGAACTCCGAGGCGGCGCTGAAGTCATTGACCGAACTGGGAACGCTCGTGCCGTCCAGGGCGACCGATATCTCGCGCGTTGCCGATCAGCTCAAGGCGATGCACGCCACGGGCAAACGCATGGCCGAGGCCTATGTCAGCGCGGGACGCGAGGCCGGGAATCTCATCATGAAGGAACCCGACACGGGTCTCGACGCAGTCGCCGCAAGTCTTGCAGAACTGCTGGACGATCTGGTCGGCGATCTCGGGACCGAACAGGAAGCCGCCAACACGGCCCTGGTCGAATCGGTGCATCTGGTGGAGGAACTGGCGATCATCGCCGGCATCGCGGTCCTCATCCTGGTGCTCGCCGCCATGGTGCTGCTGTATGTGAAGATCCTCCCCCCGCTTGCCGCCCTGACGGGCTCGATGGAGAACTTCGCCAGCGGCCAGGGCGACCTCCGCTCACGCCTGCCGGAAGAAGGTAGCGACGAGATCGCGACCATCTGCCGCAGCTTCAACCACTTTGTCGCGACGCTCCAGGGGGAAATCGGTCAGGTTGCCGATGCGAGCGACAGCATCGTGTCGACCGGCGAACGACTCACGACCATCACGGACGAAGCCAAACAGGAGATGGAGGGTCTGCTCGGCGCAACCGAACAGGTCGCCACCGCGATGAACGAAATGGCGGCCTCCGCGCAGGAAGTCGCCGGTAACGCGCAACAGGCCGCAAATGGCGCGCGTCAGGCGACCAGCGAAACCGAATCCGGTCGGCGCGTCGTCGAACACGCCATCGAGTCCATCGACAGCCTCGCGCGCGGCGTCGAAGAGGCGGCCGGTGTCATCCACAGCGTCAAGGAAGACAGCAACGCCATCACCAGCATCCTCGACGTCATCCGGGGCATTGCGGAACAGACCAACCTCCTCGCACTCAATGCCGCGATCGAGGCGGCCCGCGCCGGCGAGCAAGGTCGTGGTTTCGCCGTCGTCGCGGACGAGGTACGTTCGCTCGCCACCCGCACGCAGGAATCCACCTCGGAGATCCAGGGCATGATCGAGAAGCTCCAGAAGAGCGCCGACAGCGCGGTTCGCGCCATGGAAGAGGGCAAGAAGCAGGCCGATGAAAGCGTTCGCGAGGCGGCGCGGGCGGGCGAGTCGCTCGCCGCCATTGCGCAGGCAATCCAGGGCATCAACGACATGAACACTCAGATCGCCAGCGCGGCCGAGGAGCAAAGTGCGGTTTCGGAGGAAATCAACCGCAACATCATCAACATCTCGC
>JAQVJI010000123.1:7004-8497 GCA_028695255.1 Chromatiales bacterium
AGATTCAGTTGCAACCACGGATGACGCATCCGGAACGCCTGCCAGAAACCGCTGAACACGCGTTCGTCCTTGTCGACGCCGACCATCTGGCCGGTCTGTGCCGTGATCTCGATCGCCTGTCTTTCGAACAGCCGCCAGCCGCGCACGACGCCGCGGATGCGGCCGTCCGCGTCGACCACCGGATAGACGGGGTAGTGGCGATGGATCGCGGCCTTGATGGCATCGCCCGTCTCCATCCCGATCGGCAGGGCGAAGGGATGAATAATCATGATCTCGGTCAGCGGTTGATCCGCCTGCGCCAGCAGCAGATCACGAATCACGATCGCGCCGCTCAGGCGCCCGTCGCCGTCGGTGGCATAGAGATAGGTAATCTGGCGCGCGGTGTCGCCCGCAGCACGCAGAAAGGCGATCGCATCCTGCACCGTGGCGGATTCCGGCAGCACGCCGAGCACGGCCTCCATCAGATCCGCCACCGTACCGGGGATGTCCAGTTCGGTGGAGAGGCCACTCAAGCCGACCGGCCGCAACGTCGGCGGCAGGTGTTCGACGATGTCGCGTGCCAGCGCAAGCGGTACGGCATCCAGCACCGTGGCAACCGTCGCCGCCGGTTCCCGCGACAACAGCAGCGCCGCATCCAGCGGCACCCTTGCACGCACCATGCGCGTCAGTCGCTCGACGTGCTGAGATTCGTCCATACGACCCCCGTTCTGCTGCCATGACGGCGTGGCCGACAAGACTACACCGGCGCTGGCACCGCCGACACGGGGTTCCTCGAAGCCGGCTCTGGGTTCAACCGGACATCGGCATCGCCTTGCCGCCGGCCAGCGCGATCCAGCCGCGGACGATGCGGTACAGAACCCAGAGCCCGACCAGCAGCATGATCGGCACGCCGACCAGCGCGCCGATCACCGTGACGATCAGCAGCCAGGCCGCGACGAACCAGACCACCGCCCACCAGAAGGTGCGGATCTGCCAGGAGAAATGGCTGTCGAGAAACGTGCCGCGCACGGCGTCGCGCTTCACGTAGTTGATGATCACGGCGATGATCGACGGCCAGCCGGTGAGGAAGGCGGTGACGATGAAGGCGGCGCTGGTCAGGCCGGCCAGCGCGCTGAACGCGTGCAGGCCGTACATGATATGCGTCAGGGTGATAAGGTCCCGCGCCGGCAGCGGACGCAGGGAATTGCCGTCGAAATCGGCCATCGCGCGCGCCCGTCAGTCGGCGAGTCCGACGTAGACGTTCTGCACGTCGTCGTCGCCGTCGATCGCGTCGAGAAAGGCCTCCACCTCGGCCAGTTCCGCCTCGCCGAGCGTCAGCGGATTCTTCGGCCGATAGCCGAGTTTCGCCGACTCGACGACGAAGCCTTGCGCCGGCAGAGCGTTGGACACGACGTCGAGGTCCGAGGGATCGGTCAGGAACAGGGTCGTACCGTCCTCGCCCGGCTCCAGATCCTGCGCGCCGGCCTCGATGGCAGCCACTTCGGGATCGGCAT
>JAQVJI010000124.1 GCA_028695255.1 Chromatiales bacterium
ATTGAAAAAGAGAGCCGCTACGGTGACCAGCGCGGCGGCAAGGAGGGTACAACGCCAACAGGAAACGGTTTTCATCACGATGCAGGTCAGAACTCGGCCTTGAGCGATACGCTGAGCGTGCGGCCCGGCTGGGTGTAGAACTCGGGTGCCGGATCGGTTGCCGGCAGCGAGGCGCGGCGCACGTCGCTCCACAGCCAGTAGGTCTCGTCGAACAGGTTGTTGACCGTCACGTTGAGACGCGCGTTGCGATGGAACTGCCACCACGCACCGACGTCGGCGACGGCATAGGCGTCGGTCGCGAACAATTCGTCGTCGATCTCTTCCTCGTCCTTGGCCCAGGCATAGCGCAACCGTGCTTCGCCGCCCCAGGTCTCCGCCGGTGTCCACAGCGCGCTGACCGACAGCCGATCGGGTTCGACCGAATTGAGCGGCAGCGCCTCGCCGTCTTCGATCCGGTACTCGCCCTTGGCATGCGCATAGGCCGCCGTCAGGCGCAGGGTGGGCCGTACCTGCCAGTGGCCGCGCAGCTCGAAGCCGTCGATCTCGACGTCCGACAGGTTGCGGTACTGGAAGGTGATGCGATACGGGGCGGGCAGCGATGCGGAATCGCCTTCGGTCAGCCGGACGTAGTCGATGAAGTCGTCGTAGCGGTTGCGGAAGACCGCGAGCTGCGCGCCCATGGTCGCGGACTCGAATTTGAGGCCGGCCTCCAGGCCGCGGCTGGTTTCGGGCTTGAGGTCGGGGTTGCCGACGATGCCGTAGAAGGATTGGTTGTTCAGGAAGTAGCGATTGACCTGTTCGTAGTCCGGCGCGCGATAGCCCTCGACGTACTGGCCGTAGACATGCCAGCCCGGCCGCGCCTCGAAGGCGATGGCGAGCTTGGGCGAGACGCGGTCGCCGTCCTTGGAGACGGCGCTCGCACTCTCTACCGGGTGATACATCGGATCGTCGTCGGGGTCGATCCTGAAGCTGTCGTAGCGCAGGCCGGGCGTAACGCGCAGGCGGCCGTCGAGCCACTGGATCTCGTCCTGCACGAACAGGCCGAACTGCGTCATGTCGCCCTTCGGATATTCGCTCTTGGGGTAGGTCTCGCCGAGCATGTAGTTCGATACCTCGCCGGTGCCGACGTTGACCCACCAGGTATCCTTCACTTCCTGCGTGTGCGTGCCGATCCAGTCCACGCCCCAGGTCAGATACTGCGGCGCGAAACGGGTCGTCTCCTTCTCCATCACCATGCTCAGGCCGCGATGCGACTGCTCGTAGTCGAAGCGCTGATAGACCTCGCAGGTATTGTCGCCCGCGCTGGAGGCCGAGCAGCCGTTGGCCTGTCCGCCGGCCATGCTGATCGAGGCATCGCTGCGCAACTGGAAATTCTTGTCCAGCGTGTCCTGGCCCTGGTGATAGACCTTGGCCGACAGACGGTCGAACCAGCGCGGGTCATTGGGCGTGAAGACGTAGTCGAGCGACAGGCGGTTGCGTTCGAGGTGGTCGTCGCCCAGGTTTTCCGTCACGCGTGACAGACTCGTACCGCTCAGGTTGCTGATGCGTTGCACGTCGGTCTCGCTGTCCTTGCGCTTGGCTTCGAGCGTGAACAGCAGGTGATGCTCCGGTGCCGCCTGCCAGCCGAGCTTGGCCAGCATTCCGGTGGCGTCGATGTCCTGCGGATTGGGGCGTGTGCGCAGGAAACCCGCGCCGCCGACGTCACCCTGATTCGACAACTCGTGGCTGCGCGTGTGGGAGACCATCAACAATCCGTCGACATTGCCGCGGCTGGAGGCCAGCCAGGCGGTGGCCTTGTCGGCGCGGTCTTCGGTGAAATGGGCGAGCTTCACGCCGGAGGCGAAGGTCTTGCCGTCGGTCAGGAAGTCGTCCGGTCCCAGGGTGATGAAACCCACCACGCCGCCGATCGCATCCGAGCCGTACAGGCTCGAGCCGGGACCGCGTACGACCTCGACCTGTTTGAGAAA
Source organism: Chromatiales bacterium (assembly GCA_028695255.1). GTDB lineage: Bacteria > Pseudomonadota > Gammaproteobacteria > Ectothiorhodospirales > Ectothiorhodospiraceae > JAQVJI01. The sequence continues at coordinate 1,968 of JAQVJI010000124.1, forward strand.
GTCCACGTCCGGCAGGTCACGCGCGGCGGCATCGTAGTTGGTGGTGCCGGGGCTGCGGTAGTCGGTGGCACGCACGCCGTCGACCAGCAGCAGGATGCGGTTGTCCTCGATGCCGCGGATGTTGATGTTGCCGCCGCCGAAACGGCGCATGTCGCGCGGTACCGCGATGTCCGGCTCGTCGGCGAACAGGTCGGCGACGTCGTTGGCCTGACGGCGCTCGATGTCGTCGCGCGTGACGACCGTGACCGTGCCTGGAATCACGTCCACCGCCTGGGACGAGCGCGTGGCCGTGACCAGGACCTGTTCGAGGACGGCCTCCTGGCTGGATGGGTTCTCCGTGGCATTGGCGTCATTGGGCGAGACAACACCGAGGGCCACTGCCGCGGACATCGTCACCACCAGCGTCGAGGCCGTGGTGGGACGAAATGGCAAGCAGGAAATCGGCGCTCGGCCGGACCGGTACGCGAGAGACATCGCGGGTTCCTCCAGAATCGTTGCGGATGGAGAAGCTCGCTGCCTCTCGGCGCGTGTCGACCGGATGGGTCGGCTACTGGCCGATGGGGGGCTGGCTGTGCGACGGGGCGCCGGAATCAGGACCGGACGTATCCGTCATGGATGCGGCGACAATAGTACAAATGAGAATCGTTTGTAAATAGGATCGAGAAGATTCGATGAAGGGCGAGGGCGGCCTTGAAGCTGCGGTTTGAGCATCAACGCTGCCTGAAAGGCAACTGACGTAGCAGAGGCTTCCCGCGTGGATATCCGGCCCATCAAGACCGAAGCCGATTACGCCGCCGTCCGGATGGAGGTCGAGGCGCTTTGGGGTGCACCCGCGGATACGCCCGAGGACGATCGTCGCGATGTTCTGCTCACGGCGTATGAGACGAAACACCATCCGATTGCGCCTGCCGATCCGGTTGCGGCGTGCCCGGCGAGCGCCGTCGCTCCGGTCTCAACGCCCTGACACAACACTATCCGCGTGCTTGGGTGATCAGTAGATCGGCAATGCGCAGCAGGTCGCCGTACCCGCGGGCGGATTGTCCGGTGACGGCGTAGCGGCCGGCGACCGTCAGCAGGGGGACGCCCTGTACCTTGTAGCTCTGCGTCAACCGTTCGCCGCGTTTGAGGCGGATGTTCATGTCGAAGGAGTCGTAGATGGCGCGGAAGCGGTTGCCGTCCACGCCCTGTCTTTCCGCCCATTGCTGGATCGCCTTGTCGGTGAACAGGCCGGCACGCTGTTTGTGGATGGCGTCGAACACGGCGTCGTCGAGACGCGGCAGTTCGTCGAGGTATTCGAGCGCGTAATACAGCCGTGCGAGATTGGCCCACGCGGCACGGCCGAAGCTTACCGGCACGCGGCGAAAATCGACGTCGGGCGGCAGCGCCGCCGACCATTGCTTCACCAGCGGATGAAATTCCATGCAGTGCGGACAGCCGTAGGAGAAAAACTCCAGCACTTCGATCTTGCCTGCCACGTCGCCGGGCTGCGGCGGCACGATGAGGGTGTAGTCGTGGTCCTGCTGCAAGGCCTGTGCGCTGATGGGCAGGACGGCGGTGCCAAGGGCGGCGAGAACGAGGCGGTTGAATTGTCGGCGCGAAAATTTCATGGATGACCTCCGGATAGGGGGCGGGCAAACAACGCCCACACGGCGACGGGCAGGGTTGCGAGAAACACCAGCAGCGCCCAGTTGGCCAGCGACAGGCCAAGGATCACCAGCGCCTCGTCCTCGCAGAAGCCGGTGGCGAGAAACAGCGCGGGGGCCTGTTGCCCCAGCCATTCCACCAGGCGTTCGATCGGGCCGGGTTCGCCCGCGACACACGAAACGAGATCGGGCGGCTGGCGCTGGAGCCAGCTCTGGTAACCGGCGGCGGCGATGCCCGCGGCGGCCAGTGGCGGTACGAACAGGCCGGCGAAGCGGCCGGCCGCGGTCAACGCGGCCATCAGGCCGGCAGCGGCGATGAGCATGAACAACAGGCGCTGGAAGATGCACAGGTGACAGGGCCGCAAGTCGAACCACGCCGTGAGCGCCAGGCTGCCTGCGGCGAGGATGGCGCTGGTCATTCCCAGTGCGAGCCAGACCTGTCGGGAAGACGGCGCGATCATCGTCGTACGCCCGTTCAGAACGGCTTCAACACCGCGAGTATCACGATCACGATCAGCGCCAGACTCGGTGCCTCGTTGAACATGCGGTACCAGCGGTCGTTGCGCGTGTTGGCATCGGCGGCGAAGGTCCTGACGATCTTCCAGCAGTAGACGTGATAGGCGATGAGCAGCGCCACCAGCAGCAGTTTGGCGTGCAGCCAGCCGCTGCTCAGGTAGTGGCCGGGGTTGGTGAAGATCAGTGCGAGGCCGAACACGAAGGTGAGGACGCCGCCGATGGTCATCATGATGAACAGGCGTCGTTCCATGACCTTGAACAGTTCCACCGTCGCACGCGCCTGATCCATGGCGTGGTACACGAACAGTCTCGGCAGGTAGAACAGGCCGGCGAACCAGGTGACCAGAAAAACGATGTGGAAGGTCTTGAGCCAGAGGTAGGTCATGCAGTGCCCTTTCTCGTTCCCGGTGGTCAGATCATGTTGCGGATGTTGTGCTCGACCAGCGTCATGTCGAGGTCGCCGAGTTTCTGCATCACGATGCGTCCTTCGGGCGAGATGAGGAAGGTGGTCGGCGTCAGCATGACGCCGCCGAAGGCCTGCGCGACGCTGGCGTCGGCGTCGTGCACGATGGTATAGGGCAGGCCGCGCGCCTGCGTCATCTCGGCCACGGCTTCCGGGGTATCGAAAGCCATCGCTACGCCGACGATCTCGAGGCCTTGCGGCGACAGCTTCCGATGCAGTTCCACCAGATGCGGCATCTCGCGCACGCAGCTCACGCAGGTGGTGGACCAGAAGGTCACGAGTACGGGCCTGCCGCGCAGGTCGGCGAGCGTCAGCGCCGTGCCGTCCAGGGTGCGCAGGCTGACCTGCGGGGCGGGTTTGAGTCCTTCCGGCGAGAGCCACACGGCCAGCACGGCACCGATCAGCAGGGCCACGATGCCGGCGATCACGAGGTCTTTGCGCTTCATGGTATCGGGTCGATGGAAATGGGTGGGCGGGTCTGTCGAAGTCGGACCGGTCGGTGCAACCGAAGTTCGCACCGAAGTACGCGCCAATGGGCGTGACGGCGGTGAGGCGCTATTATACGTCCCTTTTCAAGTCCGATTGCGGAGGGATAGCGGTGAGCGCGGTGATCAAGGCGGGCATCGTCGGTGCGACGGGTTACACGGGGGTGGAGCTGATCCGCCTGCTGGCAGGCCATCCGGAGGCGGAGGTCACGGTCGTGACCTCGCGCGGCAATGCCGGCCAGCGCCTGGATGCGATGTTTCCGAATCTGCGCGGGCACTGCGATCTCGTCTTCACTGAACCGGACGTCGAACGGCTCGCCGCCTGCGACGTGGTGTTCTTTGCCACGCCGAACGGCACGGCGATGGGGTCGGTGCCGGCCCTGCTCGATGCCGGGGTGCGGGTGATCGACCTCGCCGCCGATTTCCGCCTCAAGGACGCGCAAACCTGGGCCGAGTGGTACGGCATGCCGCACGCCTGTCCGGATCTGCTGGCCGAGGCCGTGTACGGCCTGCCTGAACTCCATCGCGAGGCGATCCGCGGTGCGCGGCTGGTGGCCAACCCCGGCTGTTATCCGACCGCCGTGGCGCTGGGTTTCCTGCCGTTGCTGGAGGCGGGGCTGGTGGACCCCGCGCACCTGATTGCCGATGCCAAGTCGGGCGTGAGCGGTGCCGGGCGCAAGGCCGAGGTCGGTTCGCTGTTGTGCGAGGCGGGCGAGAATTTCAAGGCCTACAAGGTGGCGGGCCATCGGCACTGGCCGGAGATCCGGCAGACGCTGAATCAGGTGGCGGATGCGGTCGGACTGACCTTCGTGCCGCACCTGACGCCGATGATCCGCGGCATTCACGCGACCCTGTATGCCGTGCTGAAGGTGAGCGAGGGTACGCACAACCTTCAGGCGCTGTTCGAGGACCGCTACCGCGGCGAGCCCTTCGTCGACGTGCTGCCGCCGGGCGGCCATCCGGAGACGCGCAGCGTGCGCGGCACCAACCGTTGCTCGATCGCGGTGCACCGTCCGCACGATGCCGGCACGGTGGTCGTGCTGTCGGTGATCGACAATCTCGTCAAGGGCGCGGCCGGTCAGGCGGTGCAGAACATGAATCTGATGTTCGACCTCTCGGAAATCCAGGGATTGGAACAGGTGGCGGTATTGCCCTGACATGAGCCTGCGCGACCTCTTCCGCGGCGGTTCCGGTGAATACCGTGTGCATTACCGCAACATCGGGCGGCGGCGGGCGCTGGGGTTGCTGCTGATCATCGGGCTGGCCTTCTCGACCTGGTGGGTGTACGAACTCGGCATCTCGCACAGTGGCCTGCGCAATCAGTATCTGGCCGACGAAACGAAACGCCTGACGCGGGAACTGGAAATCGTGCGCGAGGCGAGCGAGCGCCTGATGCAACGCAACGCGGTGCTGGAGCGTTCGGCTGAGATCGAGCGCGAGTCGGCCGAGCAGGTGCGCGCCAGTCTGCAAGAGATGGAGGTGCAGATGCTGGAGCTGAACGAGGAGCTGTCGTTCTATCGCAGTCTGGTCGTGCCCGGCACCGACCAGCGCGGCCTCAACCTCCAGAACGTCACCATCGAGCCCACCGACCGGCCGCGCGAATACGCCTATCGCCTGGTGCTGACCCAGGTGCATGCCGGCAACCGCACGACCAGCGGCGAGGTTGAACTGGTGGTGGAAGGCAGGCAGGATGGCGCGATCAAACGTCTGACCTTGGCGGAACTCGGCGGCGGTGCACGCGCCCTGCGCTTTTCGTTCCGCTACTTCCAGACCCTGGAAGGGCAGGTCTCGTTGCCAGAAGGCTTTCGCCCCGCCAAGCTTCACGTGCGGGCGAAGACCGGCGACGGCAAGCTGGAGCCGGTCGAACGAACGTACACTTGGGATGCGATAACCAGTGGAGGAAACACCTGATGTGGAGCAGCAAGCCGGACAAGAAGCAGGGCACGGCCCGGGTCGAGACGCTGATCGGCAGGACCACCACCATCGTCGGCGACGTAACCTTCGCCGGTGGATTGCACGTCGAGGGCGTGATCCATGGCAACGTCAGCGCCACCGAGACGGCCAGTGACGCCATCCTGATCCTGAACGAGGGCGCGCGGGTGGAGGGCGACGTGCACGTGCCGCATCTGGTGGTCAACGGCGAGATCAAGGGCGACGTCACCGCTACCGAGCGGGTCGAACTGGCCGCCAAGGGCAAGATCACGGGCAACCTGCATTACAACCTGCTGGAGATGGCCGTCGGTGCCGAGGTGAACGGCAACCTGGTGCACCACAAGCCCGGCAGCCCGCAGCTCGAATACCGTGCCGTCGTGGAATCCGAGCCGCGCGCGCTCGGCCATGCGGGCGAGCCTAATTCTTGACTTCCATTGTCAACAAATGTAGTTTGCGATCCATATCGCTCCATTTTCATCCTTCCTGGAGATATTCCACATGAGCATGACTGAAACCGCGATCACGTCCCAGGACGAGTCGCCGTTGATCTTCACCGATTCGGCGGCGGCCAAGGTCAAGAGCCTGATCGACGAGGAAAACAACCCGAATCTCAAGCTGCGCGTGTTCGTGAGCGGCGGCGGCTGCTCCGGCTTCCAGTACGGCTTCACCTTCGACGAGGCGATCGGCGACGGCGACACCGTGGTGGAGAACGGCGGCGTGACACTGCTCATCGATCCGATGAGCTTCCAGTATCTGGTCGGTGCCGAGATCGACTACACCGAGAGCCTGCAAGGCGCGCAGTTCGTGATTCGCAATCCGAATGCGGTCACCACCTGCGGTTGCGGTTCCTCGTTCTCGACCTGATCGAGATCCATCGACCGTTCCCCGCGAGCGGTCGGCAGTAAAGAAAAAGGGCGCCTGGCGGCGCCCTTTTTCGTGTGTCGATCAGAAGGTGTTTACGAAATTGACGGCTACGGAGGCGTCATCCGCGATACCCACGCTTCCGGTGCCGGCACGGTCGACCAACCGTCGGCGCATCCTTTCGCCCGGCCATTATGGTGTGCACTCCGGGCGCTGCCTCGACGAGGCCGGGCGAGAGACTTTCTTTGCTTGTCCAAAGAAAGTCACCAAAGAAAGGACACCCCACGGGACCGCCCTTCGGACAAGCCCTGGCCTGACCTGCTCCGGTCGGGCCGTTCCGACGCGACGTCCTGTCGTGGCGGAACTGAATGGGCCATCCATGGCCCATTCACCCGGCCTCCACAGGCCAGTCCAGGGCGGTCCCAAGGGGAGACGATCCCTTCGTTCAGCCAGGAAGTCATGTGGAAACGGCGACGATTCTGCAAATACCTTCTTAATCCTCATCCGGCAAGGCCATGCCTTCCTTGCGGATCGCATCCTCGGTGCGCTTGTTCATGACGATGA
>JAQVJI010000125.1 GCA_028695255.1 Chromatiales bacterium
TGGAAGATGATCCACCACTGGAAGCCCGCGCTACAGACCTTCCAGGTGATGTTCGGCGAAGACCGGGTGCCGGTCGATGCCATGAATTGATGATGCATCAGTTACACAGTTTGATTGACAGACCCGTATGGGCACACCCATCGTCAAGAGAACCCAGCGCTTTTCGCGATTGGACAGCAAGTCAGCGGACCCGGCCATCCAAAATATCGCGACAATCAATGGTATCCCAATCAGCAGCATGGCAATCCCCGAGACCATCATCAGTCGAATTCGCCGCATCGCCTTCGGGTCCGGCTCGATCCACGTGACACCGGAAAACCGATCGGCCGGCAGCAACGGCGCGATACGGTGCGGTATCGGAGGGCCGCTGGATGTTTTCTCGGGAAATGGGGCGTCCGTGCTGCGGGTGCCAAGTTTTTCCTTCAGGCTGGTGCCGGCAACCACGAAGCCCAGCACGATGATCGCCACCAGCGACCACAGTCCCGCCTGACTCAGCTCGGCATAGCGCTCGCGTTCACCGCGCCGTTCGGCGATGCGGTCGGCGAAGGTCCCGCCCAGCTCGCTTACGGCCATGTCGCGCAGCGCGACGCGATACACCGTGACCCGGCGCAGGTCGGTAACGAAGAGTTCGCCGTTAAGGTGCACGATGAAGACCGGGTCGGCGTTGTCGGGCAGGGCGGCGCGGGCGAGCGGCGTGCCGTCGGGCTGGAAGCCGAGCAGGTCGGCGTCGACGAGTCCGTTGTCTCCGTTCAACACCCAGGCCATGCCCATGTCGTCAAAGGCGAAGGCGGTCGGCCACACCCGTCCGTGACGTGCCATCGGGTGTTCGTCGACGACGATGGATTCGACCGTCTGCCCGTCGGAGCCGTCGATGCGATAGGCGGCCAGCCGGTGGTGGTTGGTGTCGGCGACCCATAACAGATCGCGTTCGCGGTCGATGTAGAGGTTGTTCGGAAAGCGCGGACGCTGGTCGAGCGATAGCGGCAACGGTTCGGGACGCGCGAGGTCGGTGGCCATCAGCAGACGGTGGCCGTTGCTGTCGGCGACGAACAGGCGGTTGCCTTCGAGGTCCATCGCGAGCTTGTAGGCCTGGCCGCCCGGCAGCGCATCGCCTTCGGCCAACGTTTCGCATTCGAGCGGATCGAGGCGGCAGCGCCGCAACAATGCCGGGCGGCTGGCGGCCAGCAGCACCGAACCGTCGTCGAGCGCCTGCATGTCGGTGAGGGCGTCGGGCATGCCGAGCGCTTGCAGCGGGTACTCGCCGCGGACCGTGCCATCGGTGGTGGTGCGCAATACGGTATCGCCGACGCTGGTCAGCAGTTCGCCGTCGAGCACGGTGATCTGCTGCGGGCCGTTCAGGCGGTTCATCTGCGTGTTCGCCCACAGGCGCAGACCGAGCGCGGCGAACACCAGCAACATCAGAATCAGCGCGATGACGTTGTTGCGCCGGCTGTCCGCGCCCCACCCCGACTTTTCCATGGACTTCTCCCATGCGCCGGTGTCGTACCGGCGTTCCCGTTCCGGAGGTGATTTTCCGCACTTGCGGGGTGGTTGGACAAGCGGGGGAGGTACGAAATGATGCGGGCTACTTCAAGTTATTTACTCAGGCCTGCCGCTCAGGCCTGCTGCTCAGGCCGCCTGCCGCAGGCTGCCGAGCAGGGAGCGCAGTTCCGAGGCCTTCGGTTTCACCAGCCAGAAGTGATGCAGATGACGGTCGAGTTCGTCGCGGATCTCGCGTCCCCAGGCGCTGCCGGTTTCCGCCGCGTATTCCGCCAGCAGGTCTTCGAGATAGTTGCGGTGCGCGGTCATGTGCTCGGTATCGATGCGGTGCAGGTCGATGAGTTCGTTGTTGATGCGGTCGACGAAGCGCCGGTCGAGGTCGAGCACGAGGGCGAAGCCGCCGGTCATGCCGGCGCCGAAGTTCACGCCGGTGGGCCCCAGCACCATCACCACGCCGCCGGTCATGTATTCGCAGCCGTGGTCGCCGACGCCTTCCACCACTGCGATCGCGCCCGAGTTGCGCACGGCGAAGCGCTCGCCCGCCAGTCCCGCGGCGAACAGGCGTCCGCCGGTGGCGCCGTAGAGGCAGGTGTTGCCGATGATCGCGCTGTCCTGACTTCGAAAGTGGCTGTTCGCAGGCGGGCGGAGCACGAGTTTGCCGCCGGCCATGCCCTTGCCGACGTAGTCGTTGGCGTCGCCTTCGAGATGCAGATGCAGCCCGCCGGCGTTCCAGGCGCCGAAGCTCTGGCCGGCGGTGCCGCGCAGGCGCACCATGAGTGGCGCGTCGGTCATGCCGTGGTCGCCGTGGCGGCGGGCGATCTCGCCCGAGACGCGCGCGCCGATGGTGCGGTTGACGTTGCCGATCGCATAACTGAACTCACCACCGCTCTTGGCCTCGATCGCGGGCAGCATGTCGGCCACCATGCGTTCGGCCAGTTCGCCCCTGTCGAACGGCGCGTTGTGCGGCTCGATGCAATGACGCGGCTTGTCGGCCGGCACGCCGCCGTCGCTCAGGATCGGCGACAGATCGAGGCCCTGTTGTTTGGCAGTCTGGCCCGGCAGGAGGTCGAGCAGATCGTAGCGACCGATGAGTTCGGCCAGCGTCGGCACGCCGAGATGCGCGAGCCATTCGCGCGTCTCGCGCGCGATGAAGCGGAAGTAGTTCATCACCATCTCGGGCAGGCCGACGAAGTGTTGCAGCCGCAGTACCTTGTCCTGCGTCGCCACGCCGGTGGCGCAGTTGTTGAGATGGCAGATGCGCAGGTACTTGCAGCCGAGCGCGACGATCGGCCCGGTGCCGAAGCCGAAGCTCTCGGCGCCGAGGATCGCGGCCTTCACCACGTCCAGCCCGGTCTTGAGTCCGCCGTCGGTCTGTAGGCGCACCTTGTCGCGCAGGTCGTTGGCGCGCAGCGTCAGATGCGTTTCCGACAGGCCGAGTTCCCACGGGCTGCCGGCGTATTTCACCGAGGTGAGCGGGCTCGCGCCGGTACCGCCGTCGTAGCCTGCGATGGTGATGAGATCGGCGTAGGCCTTGGCGACGCCCGCGGCAATGGTGCCGACGCCCGGTTCGGACACCAGCTTGACCGACACCAGCGCCTGCGGATTGACCTGCTTGAGATCGAAGATGAGCTGCGCCAGATCCTCGATCGAATAGATGTCGTGATGCGGCGGCGGCGAGATCAGCGCCACGCCGGGACTCGAATAGCGCAGTCTCGCGATCAGCGCGTCGACCTTGTGGCCCGGCAACTGCCCGCCCTCACCGGGCTTCGCGCCCTGCGCGATCTTGATCTGCAACACCTCGGCGTTGACGAGATACTGCGGCGTGACGCCGAAACGGCCGGAGGCGACCTGCTTGATCTTCGACATGCGCTCGCTGCCGTAGCGCGCCGGGTCCTCGCCGCCCTCGCCGGAATTCGAGCGTCCGCCGAGCCGGTTCATCGCGATCGCGAGCGCCTCGTGCGCCTCGGGCGAGAGCGCGCCGAGCGACATGCCGGCCGAGTCGAAGCGCGGCAGGATGGCCTCGATCGGTTCCACCTCGTCGAGCGGGATCGGCGCCAGATCCTGCTTGAGCGCGAACAGGTCGCGCAGCACCGTCACCGGCCGCTCGTTGACGACGCGTGCGTAGGCCAGCCAGTCGTCGTAATCGCCCGAGCGCACCGCCTTGTGCAGGGTCTGGATCACGTCCGGGTTGTAGGCGTGATACTCGCCGTCGTGCACGTACTTGAGCAGCCCGCCCTGGCGCAATGCCTTGCGCGGATTCCACGCCTCCTGCGCAAGCCGGCGCTGATCGGCTTCGAGATCGGCGAAACGCGCGCCCTGGATGCGGCTCGTCGTGTCCCTGAAGCAGAGGTCCACCACCTCGTCGTGCAGGCCGACGATCTCGAACAACTGCGCGCCGCGATAGCTCGCAATGGTCGAGATGCCCATCTTCGAGATGATCTTGAACAGGCCCTTGTCGATCGCCTTGCGGAAATTCTGCGCGAGCTGCGAGGGCGGCAGGTCACCGATCTCGTGCTGGTGCCGCAGCCCTTCGAGCGAGGCATGCGCGAGCCAGGGATGGATCGCGGTCGCACCAAAACCGATCAGGCAGGCGAAATGATGCGGATCACGCGCGGTGGCGGTCTCGACCAGGATGTTGGCCTGACAGCGCAGGCCGCATGCGATCAGGCGGTGATGCACCGCACCGGTGGCGAGCAGGGCGTGGATCGGCAGCCGGTCGCGCGCGACGTCGCGGTCGGACAGCAGCAGGATCACCGCGCCGTCGCGCACCGCGCCTTCGGCCTCGTCGCACAGTGCCAGCAGCGCGGAATGCAGATCGCCGTCGGCCGGGTAATGGAGATCGATGCGGTGATGCCGATAGTCGGCATCCTCGATCGCGAGCAACTGGTGCAGGCGCGTCTCGGACAACACCGGCGAATCGATCAGCAGCCGCGTCGCGTGTTCCGGCCCCTCCTCGAACAGGTTGCGCTCGCGGCCGATGGTGGTTTCGAGCGACATCACGATGCGCTCGCGCAGCGGATCGATCGGCGGATTCGTGACCTGCGCGAACTGCTGCCGGAAATAGTCGTAGAGCGAGCGCGGCTGCCGCGACAGCACCGGCAGCGGCGTGTCGTCGCCCATCGAACCGACTGGCTCCTGACCCGATTCCGCCAGCACACGCAACACCTGGTCGAGTTCCTCGAACGATACGTCGAAGAGCTTTTCGCACACGGCGAGCTGTGCGGCATCGAAGGATTCACCGGGCAGATGTTCGTCGTCGAGCCGGCTCTTCAGGTGTCGCGCATGCGCGCGCAGCCACTGGCGATACGGCTGGCGTGTCTTGTTCAGCGTATCGATGTCCTCCGACGACAGCAGGCGGCCGTTCTGCGTGTCGATCGCGATCATCTGCCCGGGTTTGAGCCGGCCCTTCGCGATCACGCTTTCCGGCGCGTAGTCGTACACGCCGACCTCGGAGGCGAGCGTGATGTGGCGGTCCTCGGTGATGACGTAGCGCGCCGGACGCAGGCCGTTGCGGTCCATCACGCAGGCGGCGTGACGGCCGTCGGTGAGCACGATGCCGGCCGGACCGTCCCAGGGTTCCATGTGCATGGAGTGGTATTCGTAGAACGCACGCAGCTCCGGCTCCATGTGGCTCACGTTCTGCCACGCTGGCGGAATCAGCAGCCGCAGCGCGCGGAACAGATCGACGCCGCCGGCCAGCAGCACCTCCAGCATGTTGTCGAGGCTGCACGAGTCCGAGCCCGTGAGCGACACCAGCGGTTGCAGTTCCGACAGCGCGGGCAGGCGCGGCGAATGCAACACGTGCGCGCGCGCCATCGCCCAGTTGCGGTTGCCGCGGATGGTGTTGATCTCGCCGTTGTGGGCGAGAAAACGGAACGGCTGCGCCAGCCGCCACTGCGGCCAGGTGTTGGTCGAGAAACGCTGATGAAACACGCAGATCGAGGCCTCGAGCCGCGTGTCCTTGAGATCGGGATAGAACAGCGGCAGATTCGCCGGCATCACCAGACCCTTGTAGGCGACGACGCGCGAGGACAGGCTCGGCACGTAGAACACCGCATCGTCGGCGAGCACGATCTCGGCGCGCCGCCGCGCCACGAACAGGCGCCGCTCCAGCTCGTCGCCGTCCATCGCCTCCGGCGCATTCACGAACACCTGCTCGATCGCGGGCAGCGTCGCGAGCGCCGTCGGACCACAGGCCGAGGCATCGGTCGGCACCACGCGCCAGCCGGCGACCGCGAGACCCTCGGCCGCAAGGCGTTCCGCGAGCAACTCGCGTGCACGCGCTGCGCGCGCGGGATCGGGATCGAGGAACACCATGCCCACCGCGTACAGCGGTGCGAGCGCGATGCCGCATTGCGCCGCCAGCGCGCGCAGGAAGCCGTCGGGTTTCTTCAGCAACAGCCCGCAGCCGTCGCCGGTCTTGCCATCGGCCGCGACTGCGCCGCGATGCGTCAGTCGCGCCAGCGACGCGATGGCGGTCTGCACCAGCCAATGGCTGGCCCGGTCGTCCATCTGCGCGATCAGCCCGAAGCCGCAGCCGTCGCGCTCGAAGGCCGGATCGTAAAGCCCGCTTTGAGGAGGATGGGTGCGCATGAGACCAATCTTAGGTCACGCCATGGCGGCTGTCAGAAATGACCGCGGAAGGCGGGGTTTTGGCGGGCCGCCGGTTGACATCCCGACACCGCCCGCCAACAATCCTGATTGTTGAAATTCTCAATAATGCGGACAGGGCACGGGTATGAGCACGGTCAATTTCAGCGTCCCGGAGGAGGTCAAGCGCGCCTTCGACAAGACCTTCAAGGGGCAAAACAAAAGCGCCATCATCGCCGACCTGATGCGCGAGGCGGTCGAGCGCGCCGAACGCAAACGGCGGCAGCGCAAGGCCATCGCGCGGATACTGGAGCGGCGCCAGCACGCGCCGAGCGTGAGCAACGAGCAACTGCGGGCCGCGCGCGAAGACGGCCGCCCGTGATCGCGGGCGTCGTCGATGCCAGCGTGGCGCTGAAGTGGTTTCTGCGCCTGCGCGACGACGAAGCAGATACCGACCGCGCACTGGCGCTGCTCGGCTGCGTCGAGGACGAGCGCATTCAACTGATTCAGCCGCCGCACTTCATCGCCGAAGTCGGGGCCGTCCTGGCGCGCGAGAAACCGCTGGAAGCCATGGACGACATGCTGGATCTGCTCGACATGGATCTCCAGCGGATCGACCTGCCTGAGGTACATCTGACGGCGCTGGAATTGTCGATTCGCTACCGGCACCACCTGTTCGACACGCTCTATCACGCCGTCGCGCTGCACATCCCGGATGCGTTGCTGATCACGGCCGATCGACGCTACTACGACAAGGCGGCCGATGAAGGGCATGTCGTGCTGCTGTCGGAATGGTCGCCGCCGCCGGCGTGACGCGAACGCGCTCTCAGGTTTCGAACTCGAGATTTTCCGCCACCCACGCCGCCGAGTTCGCATACACCTCGCCCTCGGCACCGATGACGACGTAGTCCGGATGCGTGACTTCGAGGTCGCCCTCGCGCGTCGCGAGCACCGCCACGACACCCGGCGGCACCTGCACCAGCCGGCTGCGCGCGATCTTGCGATAGCGCCCCGGCGCGACCTCCTGCCAGGTGCGCGCGAAGATCGCCTTCTTGACCGGATAGGCCGCGCCCGAATCCTCCATCACCACCCAGTCCTCGCCCAACCGCGCGGTGAGCGTGCCCCAGGATTTCCAGAAGGTCTCGATGCCCGCCGGCTCGCGGATCGCGACGGTGGTCCTGCGCGTGGCCGTGCGCGGTTCGCCCCAGTCGGCGGGGATCTGCTCGCCGTTCCGGATGTGGATGCTTCGTGTCGTCATGGCGTTTCGTCGCGTATCGCTCGCACGATGCGCCGTCTGCCTTCGGCGCGACGCAGGAGATTGTCCACCTCGCCGGTGCTGTGCAGCCACTCGTTCAGGCGCGTGACCGCGTGGCGGGTGGTGGTGGCGTCGCGGCAGTTGGCGAGGAAGATCATCTGGATCTTCTGCACCGGATCGGCGACGTAGACGCCGAAGGGCGCGCTGACGATGATCGCGTCCGGGAATCCGAGTTGGCGCATCGCCTGCGATTCGCTGACGGTCTTCAGGCAAGCGACCAGGTGTACCGGGCCGGCGGCGTCGGTGCCGGCGTAGCCGTGATCGCGCAGGAACGGTTGTCCCACCATCTCGCGCGCGGCGGCGATGCCGAAGGCGGCGGGCAGGCCGTGCACGATGGCGTGCAGCGGCACGCCTTCGACCGGCCATGACCAGCCGTCGTCGAGCGCTTCGGCACCGAGGTCCTGCAAGGCCTCGCCGAGCGCCCGTTCCATCGCCTGCCGGCGCGTCGCGAAGTCGAGCCGGCTCCAGTCGAGCGCGCTGCCGTAGGCGTAGCGGCCCTTGCGTGCCTCGCGTCCGCCTAGTTTGACCAGACCGGCCACGGCCTCGCGCACGGCCTCGATGCCGCGCTCGACGATCCCGTCGGCATCGCGCGCCTGCGGCGAGGTCGGATTGAGGCCTTCGAAATATTTGCGGAATTGCGCGTCCCGTG
>JAQVJI010000010.1:0-17762 GCA_028695255.1 Chromatiales bacterium
CTCGCCGTCATGACGATGGCCTCGGCGCCGTTCTCGATCTCCGGCCACCAGGCATCGATGTTGCGGCGCATCTGTTCGCGTGCGGCCTCGGTCGCGCCGAGATGCTGATCGAGCGCGCCGCAGCAGCCGTGAATGCCGACGAGTTCGATGCCGAGCCGGTCCAGCACGCGCGCGGCGGCGGCGTTGATGTCGGGCGACAGTTCCGGCTGTACGCAACCCTCCAGCACCAGCATGCGGCGCGCATGCCGCTCCTGCGGTCGCGCACCCGCCGGACGTGCGGCCGGAATGCGCCGACGCAGACGCTCGCGCAGGGCCGGACGCAGCAGCCGCGCGACGTCGAGACTCGCGCCGAACAGCGACGACTTCAGGAACCAGCGCAGCGATGTCCGCAGCCACCGCGACGGCAGCGAACGGTCGACGCGCCCCGCGATCGCCTCGCGCCCGATGTCGAGCAGACGGCCATAGCGCACGCCCGACGGACAGGTGGTCTCGCAGTTGCGGCAGGTGAGACAACGATCCAGATGCGTGAGCGTGCGCGTCGACACCGCGCCGCCCTCGAACATCTGCTTCATCTGGTAGATGCGCCCGCGCGGACCGTCCAGCTCGTCGCCGAGCAGGCGATAGGTCGGGCAGGTCGCATTGCAGAAACCGCAATGCACGCAGGCACGCAGAATGTCCTCGGCCTCGCGGCCCTGCGGCGTGTCACGGATCCAGTCGGCGAGTCGTGTCTGCATGCCTGCGCTTTTTGATTCGTTGTTGGACCTAATCGGCCACAGAGGTCACAGAGAAAACAAGATTGCTCTCGCTGAGAACGCTGGGACGCCGGGAAAAGACGATGACGGCGTCTTTGCATTGATTTTCTCTCCGCGTCCCGGCGTTCTCAGCGAGAGAACGTTCTTTTGACTTTCTCTGTGCCCTCTGCGGCAAACCAATGGTCTTTTCTCGCAGCATCACAACCACCCGTACATGCGTCCGCGGTTGAAGATGCCCTGCGGGTCCATGGCCTGCTTGACGCGCCGATGCAGCGCGGCGAGCGCGTCGGGCAGCGGCGCGAACGCCTCGCCCGTGCCGTCGTGACCGCGGAACAGCGTCGCGTGACCGCCGGTGCGGCGCGTGGTTTCGTGTATCGTCTCCGCCGTCGCATCGGTGCGGAGCCAGCGCTGCGCGCCGACCCATTCGTGCAGCGTGGTGCCGAGGCCGAGCGGCGGCGTGGCGGGCGGCAGCGACAGGCGCCACAGCGGCGGCTCGCCCGCGAAGAAGGCATGTCGCTGTTCGCGCAGATCCGACCAGAAACCTTCGGCCTGCGGCATGAGGTCGCCGCCGATCGCGCGCCGCGCGGCTTCGAGCGCGCGTTCACCGCCGCAGACGCGCAGATACAGACGTCCGTCGTGATGGCAGGTGCCGGTCATCGCGAGCGCATGATGCGACCAGCCAGCGAGCCGCTCGATCGCTTCCGCTTCGTCCAGCTCGTGTACGAGCGTGATTTCGAGCGGTGCACGCGGCGTGACCTTGAGCGAGACTTCGAGCAGCACACCGAGGGTGCCGAGCGAACCGGCCATCAGGCGCGACACGTCGTAGCCGGCGACGTTCTTCATCACCTGGCCGCCGAATTTCAGGGCCTCGCCGCGGCCGTTGACGATCCGAACACCCAGCAGGGCATCGCGCACCGCACCGCCCCAGGGACGGCGCGGACCCGACAGTCCGGCCGCGACGGCGCCGCCGATGGTGGCACCGTCGCCGAAATGCGGCGGCTCGAACGGCAGACGCTGGCCCTGCTCCGCGAGCAGCGCCTCGACCTCGGCCAGTGGCGTTCCCGTACGCACCGTGACGACGAGTTCGGTCGGCTCGTAGGCGACGACGCCGCGCAACTCGCGCAGATCGAGCACATCGGCGTCCTCCGCCGGACGGCGCCCATAGAACGCCTTCGTGCCGCCGCCGCGGATGGTCAGCGCACGCCCGCGCGCCGCCGCATCGCGCACGCGATCGGCCAGGGCTTCGTATCGTTCGTCGATGTCGGTCATGTTCTATGTTCTTCGGCGACGGAGGTCACAGAGAAAGCCAGATTGCTCTCGCTGAGAGCGCCGAGACGCCGGGAAAAGACGACAACAGCAAAATCGCATAGATTTTTCCCCGCGTCCCAGCGTCCTCAGCGAGAGAACGTTCTTTTGCCTTTCTCTGTGCCCTCTGTGGCCATTTCATTTCAACTCAAAACCGCGGCAAATCCGGAAACCGCAGTTCGCCGTGATGCACGTGCATGGCGCCGAATTCGGCGCAGCGGTGCAGCGTCGGCACGGCCTTGCCGGGATTGAGCAGGCCATCGGGATCGAAGGCGTGCTTGAGCGCGTGGAACTGCGCGAGTTCGGGCGCGGCGAACTGCACGCACATCTGGTCGATCTTCTCGACGCCGACGCCGTGCTCGCCGGTGATGGTGCCGCCGACCTCGACGCAGAGTTCGAGAATGCGTGCGCCAAGCGCCTCGGCGCGTTCGAGTTCGCCCGCATGACTGGCGTCGTAGAGGATCAGCGGATGCAGGTTGCCGTCGCCGGCGTGGAACACGTTGGCGACGCGCAGGCCGTGTTCCGCGCCGAGTTCGGCGATGCGCGTCAGCACGCGCCCGAGATGACGGCGCGGGATGGTGCCGTCCATGCAGTAGTAGTCGGCGGCGATGCGTCCGACGGCGGGAAACGCGGCCTTGCGTCCGGCCCAGAAACGCAGACGCTCGGCCTCGTCCTGTGCCGTGCGCACCTCGGTCGCACCACTCGCACGCAGCAGTTCGCGCACCTGCATCACCTGCTCCGATACGTCCTCGTTGCTGCCGTCGAGTTCGCACAGCAGGATCGCCGCCGCCTCGACCGGATAGCCGGCATGCACGAAGTCCTCGGCGGCGCGGATCGACGGGTTGTCCATCATCTCCAGCCCGGCCGGGATGATGCCGGCACCGATGATGGCGGCGACGGCATTGCCGGCGGTCTCGACGTCGTCGAAGCTCGCCATCAGCACCTGGGCGCGTTCCGGTTTGGGCATGAGTTTCACGGTGATCTCGACGATCACGCCGAGCAGTCCCTCCGACCCGGTGACCAGCGCGAGCAGATCGTAGCCCGGTGCGTCGAGGCCCTGCGATCCGAGCGTGAGGAGTTCGCCGTCCATGGTCAACAGCTTCACCGCCAGCACGTTGTGCACGGTGAGTCCGTATTTCAGGCAATGCACGCCGCCCGAATTCTCGGCCACGTTGCCGCCGATGGAACAGGCGATCTGCGACGAAGGATCGGGGGCGTAATAAAGGCCAAGCGACGCCACGGCCTCGGAGATGGCGAGATTGCGCACGCCGGGCTGCACGCGCGCGGTGCGGTTGCGGGCGTCGACGTCGAGGATGCGGTCGAAGCGCGCGAGTCCGAGCAGTGCGCCGTTGTCGAGCGGCAGCGCGCCGCCGGAAAGCCCGGTGCCGGCACCGCGCGCGACCACCGGGACGCGGCGTTCGCGGCAGATGCGCAGAACGGCCTGTGCCTGTGCGACGTCGTGCGGCAAGACGACGAGCAGCGGGGCCTTGCGAAACATCGACAGCCCGTCGCATTCGTAGGACCGGAGTTCCTCCGGTTCGGTGAGCAGCGCATCGCGCGGCAGTACCGAGCGCAGGGCCGCGATCAGCGCCGCGCGTTCGGCCGCGCTGACGGTGCGTGTGTCGCTGCCCTCATGTGGTTCAGGTACTGCCTGCATGGATTCGCACCTCGCACGGAAAAGTACCTGTAGGAGCGGCGGCAGCCGCGACAGGGTCCGGCACTTCGCCCGGTCGCGGCAGGACCGCTCCTACGGGTCAAACGAGTGTAGTCGTTGACGCGGACAGCAGACGCCAAGCCTCGGCCAGTGCATCGGCATCGCCGACGTTGCCGGGGAATATCACCACCGGCAATCCGGGAAAGCGCGGGTGATCGTCCGGGCAGCGTACCACCGAACAGCCCGTGAGCACCTGTCCGAGCACGCGCGAGGCGGCGAGCGCGAGTCCGCTCGACAGCACGTCGTTGGACGTGATGCCGCCCTTGCTGACGAGAAACCCGATGTCCGGCGGCAGACCGCGCACCACGTCCATGAGCAGGGCCGATACGCGTTCGCCGAAGGCAAGGCGCGTGGCCTGGTCGTCGAAGCGGCGTTCGCTGCGACTGGTGTAGATCACGGGCGTGTCACCCGCGGCATGCGCGCGCGCCGCAGCGGTAAGCGCCTCCTTCAACAAGGCTTCACGATCGACGTCGATACGATCGACGTCGACCTCGATCCCGGTCGTGCCGGGCCCGGCCAGCAGGCGTTCGAGCTGTTCGGTGGTCTTCTTCACGTGCGAACCGACGATCACGGCGCCGGGCCTGCCGTCACGCACGTATGCGCGCATGCGTTCGCGCGGCACGGGCTGCGGTGGCAGGCGCGCAAGCGCGGTAAGCAGGCTCGCGGCGCTGCGGAACAGAAAGCGCTTGCCCTGCGCCGCCGCGCTCAACACCTGTGCCGCGAAACGGTCGAGGTCGTCCTGGGTCTCGGCATCGACCACGCAGCAGGCATTGCCTTCGAGCGCCATGAGGCGTTGCGACAGTTCACGCCCGAGGTCGCGACGGATGTCGTTCAGCAGAAAGCGCTGGACGCGTTCCGCCTGGATGCGGCCGTGCGTCTTCTCCGCGACGTAGTCGGGCAGAAAACTGTGGCGATAGCCGAACACCGAGTCGCGCGCGAACTCGGTTTCGTGCACCGGCACGGCACGGCCGTCCTGGATCAGGTAATGCACCGAGTCGCGCGTGACGCGTCCGGCCTCGATGAAGGCCGGCACCAGGAAATGCGCGTCGAAGGGTCCGAGCTCGTCCGCGATGACGTCGGTCTCGACCGGATAGTGACCGCGCAGCGTGGAGTCCGATCGGCTGACGAGCAGCGGATGAATCTCCCGCCCGTCCGCCTTCAGTTCGTCGAGCGCACGGCGCAGGTTGACGCACACCTCGCGCGTGACGTTCGCGGCGCGTCCGGCGTCCATGCCGCGCGTGTTGGTGAGCACGAAGAACAGCGGCGAGGCATCGGTCAGCGCGGCCTTGAGCGTCGCCACGTCCCAGCGCGTGAGCAGCAGACAGCCATGCACCGTCTGCGAACCGGTCGGGTCGTCGTCGAGGACGATGATGCGCGTTTTGGTCATTCGTGCCGGTCCTTACAGGAAAGGAATGTTGGCCACGGCGGTCACAAGGATATCGAAAAGGCATGTTCTCTCGCCGAGAACGCTGGGACGCAGGGAAAAGACAAACAAGGCGAATTGCATTGGTTCTTTTCCCGCGCCCCAGCGTTCTCGGCGAGAGCAGACTTGTTTCCTCTGTGGTCAGTTTCTTAAACCAGACCCCGCACGCGCGCCGCGATGTCCTCGGCGGTCATGCCGTTGAAGGCAAACAGCTCGTCCGGGCTGGCGGTGGTCTCGCCGCGCTTCCAGGCGAAGAGTTCGCGTCGTTGCGCGCGGGTGCGCAGCATGACGGGTTCGAGCGGACCGCTGGCACCGCCGCTGACCGCGACCAGCAGGTCGGCATCGAACAGTGCGTTGAAGTGATCGTCGTCCATGAAGGCGTTGTCCGGCTCGGCGCTGGCCTGCCATTCGACGTCGGTCGGGCGGTACAGGCGGCGTGGATTGGCGACGCTGACGATGCGCACGCGATAGCCTTCGGCTTCGAGCCTGTCTTTCGCGGCGAACACCGGCAGCAGCACCATGTCGCCCGTCACCGCGAAGGTCACGCACTTGTCGCCGCCGGCGCTCTCGTACAGCTTCGCCGCGCCGTGGCGCACCGCCTCGCGTGCCTGATCCAGCGTGAGGTACACCGGCAGCGGGCTCTTGGAGGCGATGATGGCGATGCCCTTGTTGTGCTCGCCGAGCGCCCATTCGTAGGCGGCCTGGATCGTGTTGGCGTCGCAGGGGAACAACGGATAGACGTTGCCGTTGCGCATCTGCGCGGCGAAGTAGTTTTCGATCTCGGGACGCTGGTGGGTCCAGCCGTTGCGGCCCTGTTCGAGCGCGCCGGCCGTGAACATGCAGACGAAGGCCGGTGTGCGTCGGCGCAGTTCGGCCATCGCCTGGGTCACGGTCTGCACGATCGGCCAGCCGTTGATGGCGAAGCTCTCGTAGGACAGCCACAGCGAACGTCCGCCCATCAGCGCGAGGCCGGCGGCGAGACCCGCGCAGGCATCCTCGTTGAGCGGTTCGTAGACCTGGCCGTTCGGCGTCTGGTTGTACAGCGGGTCGGTCGTGGGATGACGGATCTTCAGTGCGTCGTTGATGTTCTTCATCGCCGACGCCTCGTTGCCGTCGGCGTTGCTGACGACGAAGCGCGCATCGGCCTGGCCGACGGCGGCGGCGAGCGCGCCGAAGGCGGTCGCGGGTACCTGTTTGTCGCCGACCGGGAAGTCCTGCATGGGCAGCGCGCCGAGCGGTGCGAGCGGCAGTTCGCGCTCGGTGACGACGGTGCGCGCGGACGGACCGCCGCCGGCACGTCGCGCGTTCTCGCGCACGATGGTCCAGGCCTCGGAATTGAGTGCGCGGCGCGTCAGACCCTCGATGATGTGCGGCTGATCGAGCGTGTCCTTCGGATACAGGTTGTGCGACTTGGCGCCGACCGTGTGCACGCCCGTGCCCTTCATCTGCTTGATGACGAAGGCGGTGAGGCGCCCGCCGAGCGCGGCGCGCGCGGCACGGTCCATGCCCTCCAGCACCGCGGCCGTGAAGGCCAGCCGCGCCTCGTGCGAGAAATACGTGCTGTCGACGAAGGCGCCGTCCTGACCGGAGTCGTCGAAGTCCTTCGCATCGACCAGCACCACGTCCGCGAAGCCGTGGCCGCGCCAATAGTCGACCATGCGCGCGTTGTCCCAGGTGCTGCACATCGAATGGTGTTCCTGGCTGTAGCCGTTCCACACCAGCACCGGCAGGAAGTTCGTCACCTGCGGATAGGCGGTGTGGAAATGCAGCATGGCGTTCAGCACGTAGGGTTCGCCCATGCCGCCGTCGCCGATGGTGACCGGGAACAGCGTGCCCGGATGCAGCAGCGCCGCCGCCATCGCGAAATGCTGGCCCTGGCCAAGCGGGCCGGCCGGGGCGAGGATGCCGGGGATCGCACCCGACAGGTGGCCGAGCAGGCCGTGACGCTCGCGGAAACGCTCGCGCATGTCGGTCACGCTGCGGATGCCCATCTCCTCCAGCGAGCCGTCGATGAACATGGCGCTGTAGAAACCGGGGGCGTGGTGACCGACCTCGGTCAGGATGTTGGTGTGGCCGAGCATGGTCAGCGCGGCATGCGCCTCGGCACTGGAGGCAAATCCGCCCGGATGGCCGGAGCCCTTGGCGCCCGTGACCTGGAGCGTGAGGTAGCGCAGGGCATCGGCCAGCAGCAGCGTCTGGAAGACCGCCTCCGGCGCCGCCGGGTTCTCGATCGCACCGCGGCCCTCGGCGACAGCGGGTGCAGCCGCCAGACGATCGAAGTCCGGCCACGCGGCGCCGAAGTGCTGGATGCCTGCGCAGAAGGCGGGGATGTCCGGACGGGTGTCGATGCGGGTCGCAGTATTGGGCATGGCGGCTCTCCTGGATTCGAAAACGGCGGTCGTCTGACCTTTGATCCGAACCTTAGCGAGCGCGCCCGCGTTTCACAATACTAAACATATTTCGCATTGCGAAATATCGCTTGAGTGCTTGGCGCTGTCTGGCAGCCTGTCGGGCCTGAGTGCCAGGGATGCGGATGGGCACCAACCCGGCCGCGCGGCAGTTGCTATACTTCCCGCATCCCTTGCTTCACGGATTCCTTGCCATGCTTGCAAAGAAGACGACCAAGAATCAGATCACCCTGCCCAAGAAGATCATCGACCACTTCCCCGGAACCGAGTATTTCGACGTCAGAGAGGAGGCCGGGCACATCGTGCTCGTGCCGTTGCGCCCCGGCCGCGCCGACGAGGTGCGTGAAAAGCTGAAACGGCTGGGCATCACGGAAACGGACGTGCAGGACGCAGTCGCATGGGCAAGACGGGACTGAGGGTCGTCTGCGACACGAACGTCGTCGTCTCCGCCCTGCTGTTCCCGACCGATCGGCTCGTCTGGCTGCGCGATGCATGGCGCGAAGGCCGCATCGTGCCACTGGTATGCCGTGAGTCCGCGTCAGAGCTGCTGCGGGTACTGGCCTATCCGAAGTTTCGTCTGAACGACGCGGAACGCGAGGAACTGCTGGGCGACTTCCTCCCCTTCGCCGAGATCGTCGATCTCGACGATCCGGGCGACCCACCTGCCATTCCGGCCTGCCGCGATCCGCACGACCGCGTATTCCTCGAACTCGCCTTCGCTGCACGCGCCGATGCGCTGGTCAGCGGCGACGAAGATCTGCTGGTGCTCAAACCGCAATTCGACATCCCCATCCTGTCACCGGAGGAATTGCGAGCGCGCTGCGGTTGCGCATGACGCGCTCTTTACGCGGTCACCCATACGCCAGCCCCGGCAGCCACAGGATCAGGCCGGGGAACAGGATGCACAGCGTGAGACCGAGCGTCTGGAGTGCGAGGAACGGCAGCGAGGACTTGAAGATCGTGCCCATGCTGATCTCGGGCGGGGTGACGCCGCGCATGTAGAACAGTGCATAGCCGAAGGGCGGACTCAGGAAGCTCATCTGCATGTTGACGAGATAGAGCACGCCGAACCACAGCGCGACCTTCTCCGCCGGCACGCCCGGCAGGCCGAACACGCCTTCGAAGGCCAGGCCCGCGATCAGCGGCACGAAGATCGGCACCGCGAGCAGCAGGATGCCGACCCAGTCGAGGAACATGCCGAGGATCACCAGCACGAACATGATGAGGATCAGGATGCCGTAGGGACCGAGGCCGGTGCCGGCGATCAGGTCCTGCACGAACTCCTGCCCGCCTTGCAGGATGTAGAAACCGACGAACACCGTCGCGCCGAAGATGATCCACAGCACCATGCCGGTCGCCTTGAGCGTCATGACGCAGGCGTCGTGCACGTTGATCCAGGTGAGCCGACCGTGCATCGCCGCCACCACGAGTGCGCCGAAGGTGCCGACGCCGGCCGCCTCGACCGGCGTCGCGAGCCCGGTGAAGATCACGCCCAGCACCAGGAACACGAGCACGATCGGCGCCAGCATGTTGCGCAGCAGGCGCAGGCGCTGCTTGAGGTCGCCGCGTTCCTCCTTCGGCATCGCCGGACCGAGCTTCGGGTTGATGCCGGCGCGCAGCGCGACGTAGCCCGCGTACAACCCGGACAGCAGCAGGCCCGGTAGCAGCGAGCCGAGGTACAGCTCGCCCACCGACTGCTGCGCCACCACGGCGTAGATGATGGCGAGGATCGAGGGCGGAATCAGGATGCCGAGCGTGCCGCCGGCCATGATGGCGCCGATGGCGATCTTCGGGTCGTAGCCGCGCTTGAGCATCGCCGGCAGCGCGATGATGCCCATCGTCACCACCGCCGCGCCGATCACGCCGACCATCGCCGCGAGCAGCGTGGAGGCGATGATGGTGGCGACCGCGAGGCCGCCGCGCAGCGCGCCGATCCACTGGTAGACGACGTCGAACAGTTCCTCGATCAGGCCGGCCTTTTCGAGCATCGCCGCCATGAAGATGAACAGCGGAATGGCCGACAACTGATAGTCGGTCATGAGCGGGAAGATGCGCGCCGGGATGATGTTCAGCATGTACTGGTCGCCGACCAGATAGATGAACAGCACGCCCAGGCCGCCGGTCACGAAGGCGAGCGGCAGGCCGGCCAGCAGCACCACCAGCAGCGCGCCTGCCATGAGCCAGGTCAGGCTGCCGATGTCGACCTCGGACAACGCGCCTTCGAGCGTGAACAGGATGCGCTCGGGGTCGTCGCCGATCACCAGCACGTTGACCATCTCCAGCACGAACAGCGCGGCCAGCACGCCGGCCGTGATGACCATGCCCCACGCAGGCAGGCGCGCGCCGGTGTGGCGCGCCAGCGCGGCGCGGAAGACCTGGATGTCCTTGAACAGGCGCACCGTCCCCTGGAGCAGCAGCAGCACGCCGCCCAGCACCATCGCCGCCTTGACCGGGTAGTACTGCACGCCCCACTCGGTGAACGACACCTCGTTGGCCCAGCCGGTGGCGAAGCCGAACTGCTCCTGCGACAGCGACTGCGCGAAGAACACCCAGGAGGTGAGCGTGAGCACGATGACGAACAGATAGAAGACGATCGAGGTCAGGATGTCGAGCGCGGCGGTCACGGCCGGCCCGAAGCGCGAATACAGCACGTCGACGCGCACGTGACCGTCGACCTTCAGGCAGTAGGCGCCCGAGATCAGGTACTGCATGCCGAACATCAGGAACATCGCCTCGTGCGCCCAGTTGGTGGGCGAGTTGAAGGCGTAGCGCGCGACGACTTCGTAGGTATAGACGAACACCGCCACCAGCGACCAGTAGGCGACGAACAGTCCACTGAAGCTGGACAGTCCCTCGATCGCGCGCAGCACGGGATTGTGCGGCGTACCGGCCAGCGCCTGCTCGCCATGGGCGAAGATCTCGGCGCTCGGTTCGGCCGCGACACCGGGCCGGCGCGACAGTCGGACCATGAGCATCATGGCCGGCGGCAACAGGGCGAGCACCGACCAGTACAGCCAGTGCGGAAGTACGAAATTCAGTTCCAGGTTCATGGCGCGATCCGAGCCGAAGCAGAAGGGATATCAGGAAGCATAGGGGAAGCATAGGAGACGGACCCGGTTTCGCCACCGCACAGGTATCGGCGGCACGACGCACACGCCCCTCCAGGGAGGGGCGTGCATCGCTGCCTGCGGGTCGGGCTCAGAAGTTGAGCTTGTGACCCTTGATGTCGTCCGGCGTGATGACCGCGACGCTCGGGTCCTGCATGACTTCGAGATGGATCTTGAACAGACGCGCCGCGTCCTTGTCCTTGTTGGCCCACTTGAACCACAGCGGGATGGCTGCCTTGCGGAAGCGCTGCGCGTCCTCTTCCGACAGATGAATGACCTCGACGCCGGCCTCCTTGTACTTCGGCCAGGCCTCGTGGTTGGCCTTCTGGATGGCGGCGAAGTGTTCGGCCGAGTAGGCGCGCACGAGCTTGTACATGAGTTCCTGCGTCTTCTTCGACAGACGGGCCCAGGAGCGCTTGTTGACGGAGATGTCCATCAGGTCGACCGGCTGATGCAGGCAGGGCGTCGACGGCGGCCCCATGATGATGTACTTGGTGACCTGGTGGAAACCGAGGTCGTAGTTGACCGCCGGCCCGACGAAGTCGGCGGCGTCGATGGTGCCGCGTTCGAGCGCCGGATAGACGTCGCCGCCCGGCAGCAGCGTGGTGCGCACGCCGACCTCGGCGAAGGTCTCGGCGACGATGCCGCCGGGGAAGCGGATGCGCTTGCCCTTGAAGTCGTCGAAGCTGCGCAGCGGTACCTTGGAATGGATCAGGTTGAGGTCGTGCTGCACGTGGCCGAGGAACACCAGACCCTGCCGGTCGTACAACTCGTCGACGATCTGCCGGCCGCCGAAGGAGTCGAGCATCATGTCCCAGTGATGAGGCAGGCTGAGCGCCATCGGATAGGCACTCATGAACACGCCCGCCGGCATCTTGCCGGGCCAGTACACGGTGAACCAGTTCATGCCGTCGAGCACGCCGGTGCGTACCGCGTCGGCCATCTCGAAGGTGCCCGCCACCGCACCCGCCGCAAAGGGCTCGATCTCCAGTTCGCCGCTGGTGAGTTCCTTGACGGAGCGGCACCAGGTCTCGAAGGTGCGATAACCGACCGTGCCCGGCTGCCAGGCACTCTGCATTTTCCACTTCACGCCGCGCGCGGTCTGTGCGTTGCCGATGTACGGCGCCGCCATCAGTGCGCCGGCACCGAGCGCGGCACCGGTCTTCAGGAAACCGCGCCGCGAGGCGACGGGCGTCTCGTCATCGTTGGCACCGACCCGTGCGGCGCCGTCTTTCCGATCTTGTTCCGACATGTCTCTGATCCTCCACTCGCTCTTTGGCTGGGGTTGTTGTTGCCGGGTCGACCCGGTCGATAGTGCAGACATCCCGCGGCATGGAGACACAGGAAGCCCTCCCCCGGTCGGGGGTGTACCGAGGAACGTAGACAGTCGCCGGTATTTTTACAATACTCAACCCATCCCACAATGCGAAATACCCACCCCATGAAGAACCCTGAACGCACCGCCGGATCGATCCAGGTCATCGACCGCGCCTCCGACCTGCTCGAGGCCATCGCCCGTTATACCCAGGCCGTGAGCCTGAAGGTGCTGGCGGCCGAGACCGGCCTGCATCCGTCGACGACCTTCCGCATCCTCGCCTCGCTGGTCGAACACGACTTCGTGGCGCGCGACGAGGGCGGCACCTATCGCCTCGGCCCGCGCTTTCTCAAATACGCCGCGCGCGTGCGCGCCGATCTCGACCTGCGCGCCGTGGCGCGGCCCGAGATGGAACGGCTGCGCGACGCCATCGGCGAGACGGTGAACCTGACGGTGCGCGAGGGCGACGAGGTGATCTACGTCGAACGCGCATTGCCGAATCGCATGATGCGCGTGGAGCAGATCATCGGCAGCCGCGCGCCGCTGCACGTCACGGCCGTGGGCAAGATCATGCTCGGCGACGCGGGCGCCGAGGAGACGCTGGCCTATGCGCGGCGCACCGGCCTGCCGGCCTACACGCCTCGCACGCTGAACGATCCGGAGCGCCTGCTGGCGGCCGCGGACAAGGCACTGGAAAACGGTTTTGCCTTCGATGACGAGGAGGCGGAAACGGGCGTCGGCTGCATCGGCGCGCTGGTGCGCGACGGCAGCGGCACGGCGGTGGCGGGGCTGTCGATCTCGGCGCCGATCGAACGCCGCCGCAACGAGTGGGCGCCGCTGCTGATCGACGCCGCCTGCCGCATCTCGGAGCGGCTGGGATTCCGCTGCGAGAATCTGCCGGCGCGCACGGAACGCAAGACGACGAAGACCAGGCGTTGACTCCGGTGACCGGCCGGCCGATGCTTTGAGCATCGAACGTAGGGCATAAGGAGGTGCACCATGAAACACGAGTCTGTCATGACCCATCTGAGCGTCGAGGACTATCTGCGCGGTGAAGAATCCGCCGAACGGCGTCACGAATACGTGGACGGCTTCGTCTACGCGATGGGCGGCGCGAGCGAACGGCACAATCGAATCAGCGGCAACATCTTCTTCCATATCCGTTCCGCAACTCGCGGCACACCCTGCGGCGCATACATCGCCGACATGAAGATACGGGTCGCGTCCGTCAACGCCTTCTACTATCCCGACGTCGTGCTCGCCTGCGCGGCCGACGACGACCATCCGTATTACAAGGAACGTCCCTGCCTGATCGCCGAGGTGCTCTCGCCCTCCACCGCCAACATCGACCGGCGCGAGAAGTGGCTGCACTACCGCCAGATCGACAGCCTGCACTACTACCTGATCGTCGATCCCGACACGGTGATGGTCGAGTACTACTGCCGCAACGCCGAGGGCGAATGGCTCGGCGGCCGGCTCGCGCCGGACGAGATGCTCGACATCGACTGCGGCCCGGTCGCAACCGTGCTGAGCCTGGACGACATCTACGAGGACACGGGGCTCGTCATTCCGTTCGTCTGAGCGGGTGTACCGCATTGGACGGGCATCGTCCGCTATGCTCATGCCTTCCCGCCACCACATCGTCGACCAACCGGCGGTGCAGCCTTTCGCCCGGCTTTTTGGCCTGCACTTCGGACCAGGTTCGACGAGGCCGGGCGAGTGACTTTCTTTGCTTGTCCAAAGAAAGTCACCAAAGAAAGGACACCCCACGGGACCGCCCTTCGGGCAAGCCCTGGCCTGACCTGCTCCGGTCGGGCCGTTCCGACGCGACGTCCTGTCGCGGCGGAACTGAATGGGCCATCCATGGCCCATTCACCCGGCCTCCGCAGGCCAGTCCAGGGCGGTCCCAAGGGGGATCAACACCCCTTCGCCCGGTCTTCTGCCAAGAGACGACAGGATGCCGAAACGGGCTACCCTGTCCTTCCTCGACGCGTCGGCATCGGGTCGAATTGCCCACCGATCATCATTCAAGCGCCAGCGCCAGCGCGATCGGCAGGAACAGCAGCGCCGCCAGATTGCCGATCAGCACCAGCGAGGCAACCTTTTCCGGCTCCTGCTGATAGCGCTCGGCGAACACGTAGTTGAGCACCGCCGGCGGCAGTGCGCCGAACACCAGCAGCATGCCCTGCTGCGCCGCATCCAGCCCGAGCGCGACACCCATGCCCCAGCAGATCGCCATACCGATCACCGGCCGCACTACCGCGCCCGCAATCGCATGCTGCCAGTCGTTCAGCCGCACGTCGGTGAGGCGCACGCCGAGCGCGAACAGCAGCAGCGGGATCGCGATGTCGCCGAGCATGCGGATGCCGATCAG
The DNA here is from genome assembly GCA_028695255.1 of Chromatiales bacterium. Lineage (GTDB taxonomy): Bacteria > Pseudomonadota > Gammaproteobacteria > Ectothiorhodospirales > Ectothiorhodospiraceae > JAQVJI01. The sequence continues at coordinate 14,399 of JAQVJI010000010.1, forward strand.
CAGCGGCTCCCAGATCGGTATCTCCAGGAAGCTCACCGCCAACCCGGCGATGGTCGCCTGCACCACCGGAATGCGCCACATGGTCGTCAGGCGAACGCCGTGGTCGAGCAGCCAGGCGCCGAAGGAAAAGTGCATCAGATTCGAGACGAGAAACATCACGATCGCCGGCGCCAACGCCGCGTCGCCGAAGGCCAGCACGGCGAGCGGCAGGCCGAGGTTGCCGGAGTTGTTGAACATCATCGGCGGCACGAAGGTCTTCGGCGCGATACCCATCGCGCGCGCGACCGGCCAGGCGACGAGACCCGAGCCCACCACCATCACCAGCGTCGCAAGCGCGAGGCCGACATAGCTGTCGATGCTGTAGGACTTGCCGGCCAGCGCCGCGAACACCAGCGCCGGCACGAACACGTCCATGGTCAGGCGGTTCGCCACCAGCATGTCGGGCTTGTGGCGCAGGGCGTAGAGGTAGCCGACGCCGACGATGGCGAAGACCGGAAACAGGATCGATGCGATACGCAGCAGCATGATGTTGGACGCGCGCAGGAATGGAGCGCGCCATCATACCGCCGCCGTCGCAACTTCAGACGGCGTGCCGGTTTCGCATCGCGACGGGTGACCGGTCGCGTCGGCGCAACAGGCATTCGGCAAAGATCAGGTTCGGCACCCACGCCAACCAAGAAGCCGCCTGATAGGCGACCTCCAACGGCAGTACCGCACCGAGCCCCAACAACCACAGACGCAAGGTCACCGCGGCAAAGGTCAAGGCGTAGGAACGGACCATCCAGCGCCGATGAGCCGCGATGTCGCCGTCCAGCACGCGGCCGACCGCGATCCAGGTGGCGCCGAACCACAGCATCGACAACAGGAGGAAACTCGTCTGCGTCAGCGTGCCGCCGAAGGCAAGAAAGGCCATGTACATGCCGCCGAAGCTACCAGCCGCCACGGCCGCGACATACGCGCGACCGAGCCAACGGTGCAGACGCGGCCGGCGCCTGCGCAGCCCCGACAGGAACTGCCACGGCCCGATCGCCAGCGCGACCACGCCGCCGACCACGTGCAGCAGCAGCCAGAAGGCGTGCTGCCGATAGACGTCGATCTGCACGAAGAACCCATCCGGCATGCCGGGCCGCAGGTAGTGCAGCGAGAACAGCGCGAGCAGGGTCGCGAGCAGCGTCATCACGAACCAGGGCGTGACGCGCAGGCGACCGCGCCGCGGACGTACAGGGCCGGTATCGGTGACAGTCATGGCGGGACCTCCCGGAGGGTTGCGTGAATCAATGTTAACAGAGATAACATTCGCAAGTTTACGCTGTCAACACCGCGCGCGATAATGCCGCGCATGAAACGGCCATCGAAGAGCGGCGCAAAGACCCGCCAGAGCGGTTCCGGGCGCGGCGCCAAGGCGTCCTACCACCACGGCGATCTGCGGCCGGCACTGGTGAGCGCGGCCGCCGGACTGTTGGAGGACGCAGGCAGCGGCGGGGTGTCGCTGCGCGAGGTGGCACGCCGTTGCGGCGTGTCACAGGCGGCACCCTACCGGCATTTCGCCTCGCGCGAGGCGCTGCTGGCGGCGGTCGCCACCGAGGCCTTCCGCGAGTTCGCGCGCGTCCTGTCCGCCCATGCCGACGAGACACCGGACCCGCTGGCCCGTCTCAAGGCACTCGGACGCGGTTATGTCGCCTTCGCGATGGAACACCCCGAGACCTTCCGCCTGATGTTCGGACCGGAATGCGCGCAGGCGGCAGACGACGAGCTGAAGCAGGCGGCGCATGCATCGTATGCGCTGCTCGCCGACACGGTCGCGGCCTGTGTCGCAGATCCCGGACGATCATCGCTGGATCGGGCGACAATGACCATCGGCTCGTGGGCGCTGATGCACGGCCTGGCGCGTCTGACGATCGACATGCCCGGCGATCCGATCGATCTGGCGGACATGGACCCGGCGACGCGGGTGGCGCGGGTGATCGACGCCTTCGTAGACGGTCTGCTGCGGCTTTGACTTCCGTCGGCGCATACGAACAATACGGTTTCGAACTCGCCGGTCCGGAAGACGAGACGCAAGGACTCAGATTCAGGCCCATGCGGCTGGCGTTGCATCGGTCCGTCGCCATAGCAGCGGCCGGCTGATCCGGCCCAAGCAAAACAACGAAGAACGAAAGAGGACAGGGGGAATCATGTCGCAGCCTTATGCGCTGGAATTTCGCGGGGAGATCATCGAGGGCCTGGATCGTGCCGCGGTGAAGGCCCGCTTCGGGCAGGTGTTCAAGGTCACGGGGCCGGCACTGGACCGGCTGTTCGCCGGCGGCAGCGTCGTCATCAAACGCAACCTGAGCCGCGAGGATGCGATGCGCCATCAGGCGGCATTGCTCAGGCTCGGCGTCAAGGTGTACGTGACCGGCGGACCGCCGCCGGTTGCGGCCGCAACGGCGGCAGCGAAGCCGCAACCCGCCGCCGCTGCGCCGGCAGCCGCGGTTGCCGCCCCGCCGCCGGCCGCCCGGCCCGCGAACGAAGCGACCGACGATGCCGGCGGCTTGCAGACGCTGCCGTTCGAGTTCACGGGCAGCGGCTACGAGTTCTTCCGCATCTGGATCGTCAACCTGCTGCTCACGGTACTCACGCTCGGCATCTATTCCGCCTGGGCCAAGGTGCGCACGAACCGATATTTCTACGGCAGCACGCGGCTCGACGACAGCAGCTTCGAGTATCTGGCCAAGCCGATCCCGATCCTCAAGGGCCGACTGATCGCGGTCGCCGTGCTGATCCTGTTCGGCGTCTCGGACAGCATCTCGCCGATCTTCGGTGCGGTGATCGGCATCGCCTTCCTGTTCTTCATCCCCTGGGCGGTACAGCGCTCGCTGATGTTCCGCAACCGCATGAGCGCCTACCGCAACGTGCGCTGCGATTTCGCGGGCAGCTATTGGGACGCCTTCAAGGTGATGATCCTGTGGCCGCTGGCCGGCGTGCTGACGCTCGGCCTGGCGATGCCCTGGGCGTTCTACAAACAGCAACGCTACGTGATCGAGAACAGCCGCTACGGCAGTTCGCCGTTCGAGTTCTCGGCCGGCGCCTCGCCCTATTACATGACGTTTCTGTTCACGCTGCTGATCATGATCGTCGGCGCGGTGGTCCTGGGCGGCATCAACGCACTGCTGGCGCTGGTCGGTCTGGGCAGCGGTACGGCGGTGGGCTTTTCGCCCTTCATGCTGATCGCCGCACTGCTGCCGCTGCTGCTGTACGCACTGGTGTTCGCCTACTTCCGCGCACGCCTGATCAACGTCAAGTTCAATCACAGCACGCTGCCGCCGAACGTAAGCTTCCACGCCAACTTCGAGGTCCTGTCCTACATGCGTCTGGTGCTGGTCAA
>JAQVJI010000010.1:17862-27523 GCA_028695255.1 Chromatiales bacterium
TGGTGCGGCAGGCCGAACGCGACGAAGAGCTGCTCGCGATCCTCGCGCACGAAATCGGCCACGTCGTGCACCGGCATGGCCTGCGCCAGACCTTGCAGGGCTCGCTGCTCGCCATCGCGGCGGCCCTGGTCGTCGGCGACGTGTCGAGCGTGTCCTCGCTGGTGGTCGCGCTGCCGATGATGTTGACGCAGCTCGGCTATTCACGTGATTTCGAGCGTGAGGCGGACGCCCATGCGGTCGCCATCCTGCGCCGCGAGGGCATCGATGTGCGACACTTCGCCGCCGCGCTCGAACGCCTGGAACGGGCCTGCGACGGAAACGACGACGGCGACGATTGCGCGCACGCCGACGGCGTACCGGGCTATCTATCCACCCATCCGCCGACGCCGGAGCGCCTGCGCATGATCCGTGAGGCGCTGGCATCGCAGTAGGTCGGGTTGCGCGTCAGCACTACCCGGCGCGCCGTCGTCACGCGGCTATCGACATGGCTATCCACGAATTCGAACACTGAGCGCGAGCCCGGATGAACAGACCCTGCAACCTGATCGACCTCCTGCGCCACGGCGAACCGGTGGGCGGACGCCGTTACCGCGGCTCCGGCGTCGACGATCCGCTGTCCGAGACCGGCTGGTCGCAGATGTGGCGGGCGGTCGGCGACCGCCCGCCATTCGAGCGCATCGTCAGCTCGCCGATGCGCCGCAGCCGCGACTTCGCCGAAGGTCTGGCCGAACGCCTGGGCCTGCCGCTCGCAATCGAGCCGCGCTTCCGCGAGATCGCCATGGGCGCCTGGGAAGGACTCACGCCGGAGGAGGTGCAACGGCGCGACCCGGAGGGTCACGCACGCTACTACGCCGATCCGGAAGGCGGACGACCGGCCGGCGGCGAATCGCTGGCGAGCCTGCTCGAACGCGTCGGTGCGGGCTTCGAGGACGTACTGGCGCAGGGCGGCGGCCATCTGCTGATCGTCTCCCACGCCGGCGTGATGCGTGCGATTCTCGGCCATGTGCTGAAGGCGCAGGCCAACGCCTGGTTCCAGGCGCGCGTCGACTATGCCGGCCTGACGCGTCTGCGCATCGGGCGCGCCGGCCCGAAGCTCGAATACCACAATCGCGAGCGTCTGCCCGAAAGCGAACAGACACCGGTACGCACATGAAGGGCGACGACCGCCTGCCGCTGCTTGCGCTGCTGGTCGCCAACCTGCTGCCGCTGTTCGGCGTGCTCGGTTTCGGCTGGGACGTCGGCGGTCTGCTGGTGCTGTACTGGCTGGAGAATCTGGTGGTCGGCGCCTACACGTTGTTGCGCATGCTGCATGCGGGTGGCTGGTTCGCCGTGTTTCCGGGTCTGTTCTTCGCCTTTCACTATGGCGCATTCTGCGGCGGTCACGGCCTGTTCCTGATGCTGTTCCTCGGCGACGGGGACGGGATCATGCCGACGCATGGCGACGACTGGCCGGGACCGCTGGTGTTCATCCAGATGCTGGTGCGGGTAATCGAAGCGGTGGCGGAACAGGCGCCGGAACACTTCTGGCTGCCCCTGTTCGGACTGGCGGTCAGTCACGGCATTTCGCTGCTGGTCCATCACGTCTTCGGCCATGAAGACGCCGGTCGCAGTCCGCAACGGATCATGATGGACCCCTACGGACGCATCGTCGTCATGCATCTCGCCATCATCGCCGGCGGCATGGCGGTCATGGCGCTCGGCTCGCCGCTGCCGATGCTGCTGATCCTGATCGTGCTCAAGATCGGGTTCGACGTCGCGCTCCATCGCAGGGCGCATGCCAGGCGTGCGCCGGCATCGTAGAATCGACGACACACGCCGCCGGGAGGAACCTTCGATGCGCCGCATACTGCTCTGCCTGCTGCCGTATCTGCTGACGGCGGCGCCGCTGGCCGCGGCCGACGTCTACCGCTGCACCGACACCAACGGACGCGTGACGTTCACGCAGCAACCCTGCGAACGCGGCATGCGGGAAGACATCGTGCGCATGAAACGGCCGGCGCCGCCGCCCGTCACGAACGACCTGCCGACCACCCCGCCCGCGGAACCGCCTCCGCCGGCGCAGGAAGAACCGCCACAGGAGGAAACGACGCCGGCGGACGAGGCCGCGGCACCGTCGCTCACGCTGCCGGAGGCGATCGAGCAGGGCAAGGTGGTGGAAGGCATGACGCAGGAGGATGTGCTGCGCGCGCTGGAGAACGCAACCCGTGGCAGCGGCTCACGGCACGGTCCGGACATCTCGGTACGCCGCGAGGGCGCGGCCGAATACTGGGAGTTTCGCAACAGAGCCGACGGCTGGCCGGCGAGCATCCGCTTCGAACAGGGACGCGTAGCGGGCGCCGAGTGAGCATGCCGGAGATGAATGACGATTCCACGACCAGGCCGATCGACTGGCGCGATCCGCGCGTCTGGCTGGTGCCCTGCGTGGCACTCCTCACCGGCCTGTCGCTGCATCTTGCCGGGCTCAACACCGCGGCCTTCCTGCAACTCAATGCATTGGGCACCGTCACGCCGACGCTGCTGTGGTCGGTCCTGAGCGCGAGCGGCGACGGGCTGGTGCTGTTCGCACTCATGCTGCCCTTCATCGGCCGTCGTCCCGACGTCGTGTGGGCGATGGCGCTGACCGCGATCATCGCCACGCTGATCGTGCACGGTCTCAAACCCTTGCTGGAGGTGCCGCGTCCGGCCGCCGTGCTGGATGCCGATGCGATGCACGTCATCGGCCGGCGCCTGCGGGCGCGCAACGCCTTCCCGTCCGGCCACAGCGCCGCCGCCTTCGCCTTCGCCGGCGTGCTCGCGCTGACGTTCCGGCGCCGCTGGCTGTTCGTGCTCGCAGTGGCGGCGGCATCGCTGATCGCGCTGTCGCGCACGGTGGTCGGCGCGCACTGGCCGCTCGACGTCACGGCCGGCGCGTTCGTCGGCTGGGGCGCCGCCGTCGCCGGCACGACGCTCGCCGCAGGCTGGCGCTGGGGTCTGCGGCCGGTCGCTCAGCGCGTGTTCCTGCTGGTCCTGCTCGTCTGTGCGCTGACCCTGCCGTGGTACGACACCGGCTATGCCGACGCGCGCGGCTGGCAGTGGCTGGTCGCCTTGTTCGTGCTCGTCGTCTCGGCGCCGGCCCTGCGCTCACTGGCGCGGGACCTGCGTGCCTTGATGCCGGCTTTGAAACGCTCGTCGCGCTGAACACAGCCAGTCCACGGCCGGGATTGAGGTCGTTCAGGTACGGCCCTGCTCCGCGCGTGCGAGTTCGCGCAGACCTTCGAGCGCATGCGCCACCGTCGGCGTGGCCTCGCGAGGAAACACCATCCAGGCCGGCAGGTCGATGGTCGGGGCGTCCCTCACGCGCCACAACCGGCCGCCCTCGATGTGCTGGCGCACCAGCCGCTCCGGGAAATAACCGCTGCCGCCGTAGGTCAACAGTTGCTGCACGCCCAGCCAACCGATGTTGGCGATCAGCGCCGGCGGGCCGACGTCGGCGTAGTGCTCGCTGAAGCGCGCGTTGAACTCCGGTCCCCAGCCGATGTGGATGTAGCCCGGGTCCGGCCAGCCGCGTTTCGGGTCGCTCGTCACCAGCACCAGCGTTTCGTCGAACAGCGGCTCCACGACCAGCCCCGAGCGCGACGTCGGCGTGTACATGACACCGACGTCGACCGAGCCCTCGATCAGGCCCTGCATGATGTCGGCCTCGAAGCCGATCTCCAGCCGCAGCGACACATCGGCTGCCGTGTCGCGCATCCATGCGACCCAGTGCGGCAGGAAGCCCTCCCACAGCGCGATGCGTCCCGACAGCGTCAGCACGTCGCGGAAGCCCTGCGGCAGACCGACGTCGTGCATGGCCTGTTCGACCGTGCGCACCAGATGCTTGGCATGGCGCATGAAACGCCGGCCGGCGGCGGTGAGTTCCGCACCGTTGCGGCCACGCTGGAACAGGCGCGCGCCGAGCGCCGTTTCGAGACTCTGGATGCGCGCGCTGACGGTCGATTGCGTGACGTGCAGGCGGGTCGCGGCGGCAACGAAGTTGCCGGTGGCGGCGACGGCGAGAAAGGTGCGGGCGAGCTCGGTATCCATGATTTTCTATCGACGTTTCCGATATCAAATACCAATAATCATCGTTGGTCAAATGAATTGACGCGTCATAGACTTGCCTCATATCGCAAACCCTGTAGGAGGTGCGACATGAACGCCGTATACGAGAATGACGCCATCATGACCCTGCCCGAACGCGACGTAGAAGGCTATCTGGTCGACCCGGCCGACTGGAACGAGGACATCGCCGAAATGCTCGCCGAGGAAGAAGGCGTCGCGTTGACGGACGAGCACTGGGACGTCATCCGCTTCATGCGCGACTACTTCGACAAGCACGGCATCGCAGCCGACGCGCGCTTCGTCAACAAGCATCTCTCCGGACGCATGAACCTCGGCGCACAGACCAAGCTGTTCGAACTGTTCCCGTACGGCTATGTGAAACAGGCCTGCAAGATCGCCGGCATGCGCCGTCCGCGCGCCTGGAGCACGGGCTGATCCACCCGATCACGACCGGTAACCGCAGTGGACAAACGACCGTGACGAGGTGCAAGTGATGTTGTCGCGCAAACTTGCCTATACGGTTTCCGAACGCGAGCACTGGATCTCCGGTGTCGGCGGATTCATCGGCATCCTGCTGATGTCGCTGGTCAGCCACGCCTGGCTGGACGCCCAGGCGGGCACGCTCGTGGCCGCCTCGATGGGCTCGACAGCGGTGCTGTTGTTCGCGATGCCGCACGGCGCCGTCTCGCAACCCTGGCCCGTGCTCGGCGGACATCTCGTGTCGGCCATCATCGGCGTCGCCAGCGCGTCCTGGCTCACGAACGACCCGGCCCTGGCCTCCGCGCTTGCGGTCGGCGGCTCGATCACGGCCATGTACGTGCTGCGCTGCCTGCATCCTTCCGGCGGCGCGACGGCCCTGTTCGCGGTGGTCGGCGGCGAGTCGGTGCATGCGATGGGCTACGGCTACGTGACGGGGCCGATCCTCGTCGGTTCCCTGCTGCTGGTCCTGATCGCGGTCGTCTTCAACTATCCGTTCGCATGGCGCCGCTATCCCCAGGCATGGCATCGTGCGAAGGCACGGGCCGACGAAGTCGCGGCGGACGAGTCCGCCGAAGCGATGATCCCGCACAGCAGTCTGGTGTACGCGCTGTCGCAGATCGACACCTTCGTCGACATCAGCGAAGAGGACTTGCAGCGGGTCTACTCGCTGGCGATGCAAACCTCGCCCGAGGCCGTAGCCGTGCAGCCCGGCTGCGTTGCAGTACCCGAAAACACCTGACGACATGCCGGACGCGATCCGCCCGGGATCGGGCGGATCGCGTAGTACACTCTGCACAGGTGCCGCCACGTATCGGCGTTTTCGTTTGCCCCCCTGTTCAGAAGGCATACCCCATGAGCCAGGACGACACGCTCGCCCGCTTTACCGTCTCGCTGCCCGAGGCCCTGTTGGAAGAACTCGACCGTCGCATCATCGACAAGGGCTATGCCTCGCGTTCGGAACTGGTGCGCGATCTGATCCGCGAAAAACTGGTGGAGGAACGCTGGGCACTCGGCAACGAGGAGGTGGTGGGCGTGCTGACGATCAGCTACGACCATCATCAGCGCGGCCTGACGGAGAAGATCACCGACGCACAGCACCACAGCTTCGTCAACGTGCTGTGCTCGACGCACGTGCACCTCGACCACCATCATTGTCTGGAAACCATCATCGTGCGCGGCAAGCCGGCCGACATCGAATGCATCAGCCACGGCATCGGCGGCCTGAAGGGCGTGCGTTTCGCCAAGCTCACGCGCGCGTCGACGGTGGATCTGTAAGGCCATCCAGACCCATTTGCCCCACCTTGCGGCCGGCCAGACGGCAGGCGCGGTCGAGCGCCTCGTCGAGCGTGCGACCGCTGATCAGGGCATCGATCAGGCCGGCATTGAAACAGTCGCCCGCGCCGAGCGTGTCCACCACCGCGGGCGGTGCGAAGGCCGGTGCATGCAGCGAGCGGTCGTCGGCCGACAGGGCCCAGGCACCGGCCTCGCCCCAGGTACAGGTCAGGATCGCGCGCGGCGCGCGCCTTCTCATCGCCGGCAGGAACGTAGCGGGATCGTCGAAACCGCGGCCACGCGCGAAGGCGGCGGAAAACATCAGCACGTCGGCCAGCGGCAACAGCGTGTCGATGTCCTCGCGTTCCTTCTCGACCTCCAGCGACAGCGGCTGATCGGTCAGGCGCCGGCGTGCCTGTTGCAGCATGCGACGCGTAACGGCGACGTTGCGGCCCTCGAAGTGCAGCCAGTCGTAGCGCTCGATCGGCAGGCGCGCGAAATCCTCGAAATCGAGTTCCGGCAGATCGCGGTGGTGCACGATGGTGCGCGAGCCTGTGTCCTGCGCCAGCAGCACGCAGGAGGTCGGTGCCGCACCCGGCCGGCGCGGACAGGCCGAACTGTCGATGCCGCGGGCGGCAAGTGCCTCGCCGATGCGCGCGCCGTCGGCACCCGCGGCGAGGACGGCGAGCAGATCGCAGCGATGACCGAGCTGCGCCAGCACGCCGAGGCTGTTGGCGGCGTTGCCGCCCGGTCGTGCGCGATGATCGAGCGCACGCATTTCAGCGTCCTCGGTCGGGAAGCGCTCGACGACGAACACCCTGTCCAGCGTGGCAATGCCGATACCGAGGATGTGGCTCATGATTCGTTTGAGGGTGGTTGTCGGGGGGGGCATAACCTAACATAAGGATCGGTCGTACCCGCTCGGTGTGCCACAGAGCCTCCCCGCATTCCCCGGACACATCGGACGTACCGACGACGAGAGGAGTCGACACGATGCCCCACATTCACACCACACCGGACGCTGCCGAGCGCGCGTTCTACGACGCCTTCGAACGCTGCAATCTGGAGGCGATGATGGGCGTGTGGGCGGAAGGCGATCACATCGTCTGCGTACACCCCTCCGGCGGCAGCGCGCTGCGCGGCACGACGGAAGTGCTGGAGGGCTGGCTGCACATCTTCGCGCGCGAAGCGCATCTGAAGTTCACGCTATGCAACGTCCAGCGCACCGAGACCGACGATCTGGCGATCCACACCGGCGAGGAACACGTCCGGCGCAAGGACGATCCGGACGTGTTTGCGGTGATTCTCTTCACCAACGTGTACCGGCGCAGCGAACGCGGCGGCTGGGAAATGGTCATCCACCATGCGACCACGGGCGGTTACCGCGAGGTGGAACCGGAAGAAGACTGCGCGGCCGGCGGCGTACTGCATTGACTACCGGCTGCCTGCCGTAGCCCGGATGCAGCGCAGCGGAATCCGGGGAATGCCCCCGGACCATCTCAACCTTCGATCGCGTATTTCTTGAGCCGATACAGCAGCGTGTCGCGGCTGATGCCGAGCAGGCGCGCGGCACGGCTCTTGTTGCCGTGGCTGCGGTCGAGCGCCTGGCGGATCATGTCCTGCTCCAGGTCGTCGAGACGAATGCCGCCGGCCGGCAGGGCGAAACTGCTTTGCGCCTGCGCCTCGCCGCGCAGTTCGGGCGGGAGATTCTCGGGCTCGATGACGCGGCCGGGCAGCAGGATCGACAGGCGTTCGCAGAGATTGCGCAGTTCGCGCACGTTGCCCGGCCAGTCGTGACGCAGCAGCGCGCGTTCGGCACGTCGGCCGAACACCGCCAGCGGACGCCCGTGATGTTCGGCGAACTCGGCCAGGAAGCGCCGCGCCAGCAACAGCACGTCCTCGCCGCGCTGGCGCAGCGGCGGCAGTTCCAGCGGCACGACGTGCAGACGATAGAACAGGTCGCGCCGGAAACGGCCCTCGGCCACGGCCCGGTGCAGATCCTGATGGGTCGCGGCGATGATGCGCACGTCGACGCGCGTCGGACTCAACTCGCCGACGCCCTGACACTCGCCGAGTTCGAGGAAACGCAGCAGCTTGGATTGCAGCGGCAGCGGCAGGTCGCCGGCCTCATCCAGGAACAGCGTGCCGCCGGCCGCCAGACGCGCATAGCCGGGGTGATCGCGGTCCGCGCCGGTGAAGGCGCCGCGGCGATGTCCGAACAATTCCGATTCCGCCAGCTCGCCCGGCAACGCCGCACAGTTGATGGCGACGAACGGCCCGTTCGCGCGCGAACTGAGTGCGTGCAGCGCGCGCGCCAGCAGTTCCTTGCCGGTCCCGCTCTCGCCCAGCAGCAACACCGAGGCATCGGAGGCGGCGACCAGGCGCGCGGCACGAATCTGTGTCTCGAACTCGGGCGCACTGCCGAGCAGGCTGTCGAATGGATCGGGTGCGGACATGCGGAGTCTCCCTGGATGGAACTGTGCCTGATTCTAGGCGATTTCACCGGACGCGAGAAATGCCCTGCGTCAAATGACGCAGGAACGCGCTCAGCCGGACTCCTGCACCTTCATCAGCAGGGTCGGGATCTGGTTCGCCTGCAGGCGTTCGCGCACGCGGTTGAGCTGCGCCAGATCCTTGTAGGGACCGACGCGGATGCGGTGCCAGGTATCGCCGTTGATGGTCACCTTCTGGATGCCGGCCTCGATGCCGAGCAGGGCCAGGCTCGCCTTCTGACGGTCGGCGTCCTCGAAGCGGCGGAAGGAGCCGGCCTGAAGGTAATAGGTGCCCGGCTCCTCGACCCTGGGCGGCGGCGGCAGCGGCGCACCGGGCTTGGCCGGCTTGGCCTGCGGCTCGGGCACCACGACCTCCAGTTCGGGCAACAGCGTGTAGAAGTCGAAACGCTGCTTGGGCGCCGGCGGGATCGGCTCGGGCGCTGGCTTCTTCCTGACATCGCGCGCGTCCTGGGTCTTGTCGGGCGCCTTCTCCTGCGGCCTGAGCGGCTCCGCAGGCGTGACCACAACCCGCTCACCCTCCTGGCGCTTGCCTTCAAGCCACACGAAACCCGCCACCGCGAGCCCCAGCACCAGGCCGGCCAGCAGCCACACCCAACCCGGCAATGACCGCTTCTGGCCCTTGCGACTGGCGGGCCGGCGCGGCGCGGCGGAACGGGATTTGTAATCGCGACGCGAGGCCATCACATCTCTTCGGGTGCGGACACGCCGAGCAGCGCGAGTCCGTTGGCGATCACCTGCCGCACGGCGAGGATCAGCGACAGCCGCGCGTTGCGCAGCTCCGGCGCCTCGACCAGGAACTGATGGGCGTTGTAGTAGGTGTGCAGTTCGCAGGCGAGATCGCGCAGGAAGTGCGCGATCTGATGCGGCTCCTGCGTCAGCGCCGCGCCCTCGACGGTCTCGGGATAGCGCGCGAGGCTCGCGAACAGCGCCTGTTCGTGTTCCTCGACCAGCCGGAACAGGTTGGCCTCGCCGACGGCGAGGTCGTGCGTCATGCCCTTGTCGGCGAGCTGGCGCATCACCGAACAGATGCGCGCATGCGCGTACTGCACGTAGTACACCGGATTGTCGGACGACTGGCTCTTGGCGAGATCGAGGTCGAAGTCCATGTGCTGTTCGCAGCGGCGCAGCACGTAGAAGAAGCGCGCGGCGTCGTTGCCGACCTCGTCGCGCAGTTCGCGCAGCGTGACGAAGCTGCCCGAGCGCGTCGACATCTGCACGCGCTCGCCGCCGCGATACAGGATCGCGAACTGCACCAGCAGCACGTCGAGGCGTGCCTCGTCCTCGCCCAGCGCCTTCAATGCCGCCTTCACGCGCGG
>JAQVJI010000010.1:27623-32756 GCA_028695255.1 Chromatiales bacterium
TGCACGTCGAAACCGACCGCCTCCAGCAGATCGGCCACCGCCGCGCCGTAGGCCGCGCCGCGGCCGTGACCGACGTGCAGCGGACCGGTCGGATTGGCGGAGACGAATTCCACCTGCACGCGCCTGCCGCGCCCGAAATGGCTGCGGCCGTAGTCGCTGCCGGTCTTGAGCACCAGCGGTACCACCGCGAGTCGCGCATCGGCGCTGAGAAAGAAATTGATGAAGCCGGGACCGGCGATCTCACATTTCGCGACGACGTCGTCGGTGCCGATGCGCTCGACGATCGCCTGCGCGATGTCGCGCGGGCTGCGCCGCGCGGGCTTGGCGAGCTGCATCGCGACGTTGCTGGCGAAATCGCCGTGGGTCTTGTCCCTGGTGCGGGTCAATTGCGTGTCCACCACGAGATCGGGCGGCAGCACGCCGTCGCGGCGCAGGGTCTCGACGGCCGCGTCGAGCAGTGCCTGGAGCTTGGTTTTCAAGGCGGTATTCCGGAGGCAGGTGGGCGGGAATGGCCGGAAATTCTATAGCCTGCGACCGCAGGCTCCAAGTGATGAGTGGGTTGGTGCGTGGGCGACGGATGTACTCAGACGTTCTGTACGATGCCGCGCCGGGCGGCGGCCAGGGTCGCCTCGGCGCGGTTGGAGACGTCGAGCTTGCGGTAGATTTCCTTCACGTAGCCGGCGACGGTATTCGCGCTCAGACCGAGCTGCGCCGCCACGTGCGGCACGGTGTAGCCCTTGGCGATCAGTGTCAGGACTTCGGTCTCGCGCGGCGTGAGGGGTTGCTCCGCACCCTGCGGCGGCGGCTGGAAGTGGCCGAGCAGACGGCGTGCGATGCTGGGCGAAAGCGGCGGCTCGCCACGACCGATGCCGTGCAGGCGCTGGGCGAGTTCGTTGCGGGCCTGATCCTTCAGCAGATAGCCGCGTGCGCCTGCGCGCAACGCGGGGAACAGATGCTGGTCATCGTCGAAGATGGACGCCACCACGCACAGGCAGGGTGGTTCCCGCCCACTGAGGACGCGGATCAGATCGATGCCGGAACCGTCCGGCAGGCCGAGATCGATCAGTGCCACGTCCGGCCGCCAGTCCTTGAGCAGTGTCGATGCGTCTTCCAGCGCACCGGCGGTGCGTACCGCAATACCCGGAAACGCCTCGCCCAGCACCTCGGCCAGCCAGGCGGCGGAATCCGGCAGATCTTCGACGACGAGTCCGCGGCTGAACATGCAACTGATCCGATGGCTGGGACGCCATAACGATACCGGGTGGCCGCTGGTCACGGCCACCCGGCGACGGATCAGACCACGCGCTCGTAGACGTAGGTGAGCTCGAAATTCACCGTCAGGTCAGGAATGCCGGGGCCCGAGATGGTGTAGACGCCGCGCGCATAGCCTTCGACGCGGTCACCCACCTGGCCCTGGATATTCGCTTCGTAACGCAGCTCGTCGTAGCGGTAGGTGACGGTGTAGCCGTCGGGCGTGGTCACCTGGCCGGACATGCCTTCGTTGATCGCCGTTTCGAGGTCCTGCTCGCTCTGCGGGATCTGCGGACCAGGCACGGTGATCGGGCCGAAGGCGCTGCTGGCGCCGGAAATGGTGTAGACGCCGCTGAAATTCCACTGCGAATCCGCGGGCACGATGCCGTTGCCGCCGTTGCCGGGATCGCCACCGCCATCGCCGGGCGGCGGGGTGGTCGGTGCGCCGAGATCGAAGCGGAAATGGCCGTCGCTCACCATGTAGGCCGACGCGCCGGGCTGCGGGCGTCGGAAACTGCCAGTGAAGCGGCCCTCGACGCTCTTGGCGAATCCAGCCTCGGAGCCCACCGACAGGATCTCGACCACGCAGTCGTTGCTGGTGTAGGGCATGGTCGACTCCTGGCCCAGGAACAGCTGGATGCCCTTGTTGCCGTCGCATTGCTGCGTGCCGGGCATGAAGTCGAAATTCATGATGCTCCAGCGGTCGAAGCTCAGGCTCGACCAGTCGGTGGCGACGAACACGAATGTCCCGTTCAGCATCACCGCGGTGGAGACCTCTTCCGTGATGGTGTAGGTGGTGCCGTTGACGGTGCCGGTGGCGCCGTTGCCGGACAGCGTGCCGCCGCCCTGCGGCGGTGCGCCGGCGCCGGGATTGAAGCCGAGCGGGACGTTGCCGGGCAGCGTGATCTGGATTGCCTGCGCGAGCGAGCCGGCGCCGTAATGGATGACGATGTCGATCGCGTCCAGCACGGCATCGATGCCGCTGCCGTCGGCGCTGAAGGCGGTATCGAAGAAATCGTAGGCCGTGCTCAGTCCGTATGCCTGCAACAACCCGGCAAGATTCGCGTTCACGGTCGCCATCGCCTGATCGATCGCCGCCTGGCCGATCTGGCCGTTCCAGCCGGCGAACAGGCCATCGAGGTTGGCGCCATCGGCGGCGAGGAAGGTCGCGAGCGTGGTCATCGGCGTGATGTTGACCACGCCGGACTGGCTGGCGAATGAATACAGTACCGTGCCGCCGCCGCTGGCGCGCAACAGGAATGGCGGTGCCGCCTGTACCTCGACGCTGAATTTCCCGTCGCTGCCGATCGACACCATCTCCGACACGCGGCCCAGTGCGTCGACCACCTGCACGACGCCGGAAAGGGGGGCTCCGACGGCGGCCGTTCCGCTCAGCACGACCATGCCGGACGTCGAATCGTCCTCGGCCCAAGAGTCGTCATCGGAGTTGCCGACGCTGACGTTGCAGCCGGAGAGCAGGAGCAGCAGCAGGAACGATATCGGCAGCCAGAACAGCCGCCACGTCGGTATGTGCATGAACGAGATTCTCCTTGCGTTGGTGACCACGGTGATTGCCGCCGGCGGAGCCCGAACGGCCAGTGCATCATCGCAACCACCGGCCGCGTCATGTACCCCCCGAACAGGTGGGGTCATGCGCGCACTGCATCGCAATCACAGCCTCCGGGTTCGCGACTTGAGTCACGGGAATGTGCCGCTCATCATGTGATGCCCGATCCGTGTCACCAGAATCATGTCCCGAACCGCATCGCTCACGCTGGCACCGCAGTCCGCCCTGGGACTGGCAACCGCCCTCACACTGCTGTTGGCGGCCGGCGCGCTGTGGCTGGCCCTGGCCCTGCCCGCCTTCGGCCAGCGCTTCGAGGCACGGAACGGCGCACTGATAGTACTGGACGCCGACGACCCGAGGACGCTTGCGGCCCTGCTCGATACCGACGACCAGACCTGGCCGCAGGCACCCCTGACCGCCGCCGACCTGCTGATCGACGAACCCGATCACCTCGAAACCTATGCCCGCTTCAACGCCTTCATCGAGACGCAGGAACGGCTGACCGCGACCGCCGTCTCCGGCCGCCTGACGGCGCTCACCGAGGACGGTGAAACCCTGACGTTCGAGGTGCGCGAACGCCACCTGTCCGAACTGCCTTGGTTGTTCTGGTACCAGCTTGCGGTCGGCGCCAGCGCCTTCCTGCTGGCGGCCGGCGTATGGGCCTTCCGGCGCGGCGACCCGGCGGCGCGCAATTTCGCCCTGAGCGCACTCGGGCTGCTGATCGCCTGTTTCAGCGCCGCGGTCTACAGCACACGTCCGCTGCTGATCGACGGCGACTGGGTCTATCGGTTGTCGATGCTCAATCTGGTCGGTTCGCTGTCGTTCACGGCCGCCTTCACCGCCATGCTCTGGCACTACCCGCAACGAATCGCGCGCTGGCCGCTGCCGGCACTCGCGTACACGCTGGCAAGCCTGTTCTGGCTTGCCGAGTTCCTGCAATGGGCACCGGAGATGAACTGGGGTCGCTACGTCTCGGTGCTGATCCTGTTCGCGCCGAGCTTCCCGCTGGCCGCGTTACAGTGGTGGCATACGCGCGGCCGGCCGGTGGAGCGCGCCGCGCTCAAGTGGTTCCTGCTGTCGCTGTACCTCGGTACCGGCCTGTTCGCCGGCATCATGCTGATCCCGCTCGCGCTCGGCCAGCCGCCGCTCGCGGGACAGGGCCTGATGTTCATCGTGTTCCTGTTCATGTTCGCCGGCATCGCGCTCGGCATCACGCGCTACCGGCTGTTCGAGCTCGACGTGTGGTGGTTCCGTGCCTGGTCGTGGTTCCTGGGCGGCGTCGCCGTGATCGCGCTCGACCTTCTGCTCGTGAGCCTGCTCGGCATGTCTCAGACCCTGGCGCTCGCGCTGGCACTGGCGCTGCTCGGCTGGGTCTGGTTTCCGCTGCGTCAATGGGTGTGGCGTCGTCTGGCGCCTGGCGCCGCAGCCGATCCACGGGCACGCATCGAGCACTGGGCCGGCGCACTGTTTGCAGCGCGAGACCGCCACGCCCTGCTGGTGGCCTGGCGCCGCGCGCTGGAGGACGGCTTCGCACCGTTGCAGGTGAGGTCGCTCGGCGAATCCGTGACCGGCCTCAGGATCGCCGACGATGGTCAGACCCTGTATCTGCCGACCCCCGACGGCGTGGGCGGATTCTGCCTCGCGCATCCGCAACGCGGTGGACGCCTGTTCCGCGGCGACGATCTCGCGGCGGTCGAACTGCTGACGCGTCTCGCCGCCCGCGCGCTGCACGCGCAGGCCGCGCGCGAGCGCGGCGCCGGGGACGAGCGACGGCGCATCATGCGCGACCTGCACGACGACATCGGCGCCAAGCTGCTGTCGCTGGTGTATTTGCAGGAGAACAGCCGCGGTGAACAGCTCGCGCGCTCGGCGCTGCAGGACATGCGCGAGATCCTGTCGGCGCTGGAGGCCGACGCGGCACCGGTTGCCGAGACCATCGCGGCCTGGCGTGCCGAAGCGCAGCAGCGGGCCGACGAGCGGGGCATCGAACTGGAATGGAGCGGCGAGGCGAATATCGCGGACGGCGTGTACGGCGCACGCGAACGCACCAACCTCGGCCGCATCCTGCGCGAGGCCGTGACCAATGCGATCCGGCATGCCGAGCCGCAACGTCTGCGCGTCTCGGTGAACGTCGCCGACGGCCGCACGCGCCTGGCGGTGGAGGACGATGGCTGCCACGGCGGTCCGTCCGCCGACTGGAAGCCCGGTCGCGGCGGTCGCGTGATCCTGACCCGTGCCGGCGACCTGGGCGGCCATGCGGACTGGGATCGGAGTCCTGAACTCGGCGGCTGGCGGCTGCGCGTGAACGTGCCGGC
>JAQVJI010000010.1:32856-34044 GCA_028695255.1 Chromatiales bacterium
CGGCTGGCGGCTGCGCGTGAACGTGCCGGCCGGCGCAGCGGCCTGACGCCGGTCAGATGCGTTGCCAACGCCCGCCGAGCAGTAGCTCGCGCGGGCGGAAGCGGTCCTTGTAGCGCATCTTGCGGCAGTCGGCGATGTGATAGCCGAGGTAGAGATGTGGCAGGCCGTGCAGGCGCGCGGCCGTGATCTGCCACTGGATCGCGAAACTGCCGAGCCCGCGCGCGGCGAGTTCCGGATCGAAGAAGGTGTAGACCGCCGACAATCCCTCGCGCAGCCAGTCGGTGACGGCGACGCACACCACGCGGCCGTCGAGCCGGAACTCGATCAGGCGCGTGTCGCACCAGGCTGCGGCGATGAAGCGCCAGTATTCCTCGGGATCGGGATCGTCCATGCCGCCGCCGGGATGACGTACGCCGACGTAACGCGCGTACAGCTCGAAATGCCGCTCGTGATACGCGCAGGGCAGCACGGCGACTTCGAGGTCCTGGTTGTCGCGCCAGTTGCGCCGCTGGCTGCGGTTCGGCACGAATTCGCCCGCGGGCACGCGCAGCGGCGTGCAGGCGCTGCAACGCGGGCAGTGCGGGCGATAGACGTAACGGCCGGTACGGCGGAAACCCTGCGTCAGCAGGCGGCCGTACAGCGCGGGATCGAGCATGGTCATCGGATCGACGAAGCGGCTGATCGAGACCCGCTCCGGCAGATACGGGCAGGTGGTGGGCGGCGTGTCGACGAGTTGGATGCGCATCAGAACAACTCGACCGGATCGACGTCGATCGACCAGCGCACGCGCCGCGCCTCGGGCAGACCGGCGAGCCGGTCCACCCACCGGCCGAGCAGGCGTTGCAGATCGCCACGGCGCTCGGCGCGCAGCAGCAGTTGCGCGCGATAGCGCCCGGCACGGCGTTCCATCGGCGCGGGCGCGGGGCCGAGCAGATCGACGCCTTCCACCTTGCAGGCACGCGCGAGTTGCAGGGCCGCGGTCAGAAAGGCCGCAGGCGCCGTTTCGCCGGGCGCCTCGGCACGCAGCAGCGCGAGACTGGCGTAGGGCGGAAACGCCGTCGCGCGCCGTTCCGCCAGCGCCGCCTCGCAGAAGGCGCGATAGCCGCGCGTGAGCAGGGTCTGCAACAGCGGATGCTCGGGGTGGCGGGTCTGGATCACCACCTCGCCCGGACGTTCGGCGCGACCGGC
>JAQVJI010000126.1 GCA_028695255.1 Chromatiales bacterium
CGAGGTCGGCGCCATGGACTCGATCGTGGACATCGTCGGCGCCGCGTACGGCATCAGCGCCCTCGGCATCACCGGGGCCTACGCGAGCCCGCTGCCCCTCGGTCACGGCATGATAAAGACGCAGCACGGTTCGCTCCCGGTGCCCGCCCCCGCGGTGCTGGAGATCCTCGGGGACACGCCCACGTACGGGCGCGGCATCCCGACGGAGATCGTCACGCCGACTGGCGCGGCTATCGTGAAGTCCCTGGCCTGCGCCTTCGGGGTCATGCCCCCCATGAAGATAGGCGCTGTCGGCTACGGGGCCGGTACAAAAGACATCGGCGTCCCCAACCTCCTTCGGGTGGTCACCGGCGAACTCATCGACACCCCCGGGGACGGCGAGCAGCTTGCGTACGTCATCTCCACAAACGTCGACGACATGAACCCGGAGTTCTACGAGTACGTTATGGAACGCCTGTTCGCCGCGGGAGCACACGACGTGTGGCTCACCCCGACCCAGATGAAGAAGACCCGGCCCGGGGTGGTCATAAACGTGCTGGGCTCTCCCGCCGATGCTCGATTCGGTCTCGCGGTAGCGCCGTTCAAGGTTCGGGATCACGCCCTCGAAGGGATGCGTGCGGCGCGTCATCAGGCCGCGATCGTTGAGATACTGGAATTCGATCCGGTCCTTGCCCGAGCCGTACATGACGATGTCGCGCGCACGCTGCGGCAGTTCGTCGAAAGGAACTTCCACGTCGAAGCCGTAGTGATCGGCCAGCGACTGGATCATGTGGAAGTAGTAGGCGTTGCGCCGATCCCAGCCGCGCACCGCACCGCCGGCCAGACTCAGGTGCGGGTTGGCGACCACGCGCGCGGGATCGAAGAACTGCTTGACGCCCAGGCCGTCGCAGGTCGGACAGGCGCCGGCCGGATTGTTGAACGAGAACAGGCGCGGTTCGAGTTCCGACAGCGCGTAGCCGCACACCGGACAGGCGAAGCGCGACGAGAACACCAGTTCCTCGCGTTCGGGTTCGTCCATGAAGGCGACGCGCGCCACGCCCTCGGTGAGCTTGAGCGCGGTCTCGAAGGATTCGGCCAGCCGCAGGCGCACGTCGTCGCGCACCTTGATGCGGTCGACCACCACGTCGATGCTGTGCTTGCGCCGCAGGTCGAGCTTCGGCGGATCGTCGAGTTCGAAGGTCTCGCCGTCGATGCGCGCGCGCAGAAAGCCCTGTGCGCGCAGACCTTCCAGCAATTGCACGTGCTCGCCCTTGCGCTCGTGCACCACCGGTGCCAGCACCATCATCTTCGTGCCCTCGGGCAGCGCCAGCACCTGGTCGACCATCTGGCTCACGGTCTGCGCTTCGAGCGAGATGTCGTGATCCGGGCAGCGCGGCTGGCCGGCGCGCGCGTACAGCAGGCGCAGATAGTCGTAGATCTCGGTGATGGTGCCGACGGTCGAGCGCGGGTTGTGCGAGGTCGTCTTCTGCTCGATCGAGATCGCCGGCGACAGGCCCTCGATGTGGTCGACGTCGGGCTTTTCCATCATCGACAGGAATTGCCGCGCGTAGGCCGACAGCGACTCGACGTAGCGCCGCTGACCCTCGGCGAACAGCGTGTCGAAGGCGAGCGAGGACTTGCCGGAGCCGGACACGCCGGTGATGACGATCAGCCGGTCGCGCGGCAGGTCGAGGTCGACGTTCTGGAGATTGTGCGTGCGCGCACCGCGGATGCGGATCATGGGGAGCGATGGGGAGACGAGTGAAAACGGGACATTCTATCCGATCATGCGGGTGCGGCGGGTGGTCGGAGCGTGCGCGGCTCTGCGTGCCTGACGGCATCGAAATCTGGCGCCTCGAAAAATTCATGTTTCGTCGCGTCTGCCGTCGCGGGGTCGACGAGGTTGAACCCTGTGCCGCCCCGGCAGTAGAGTAAGAAAGTAATGAACTCCTTACGGGGAAGAGATGAACGCCATTGCCAAAATCACTGCCAAGGGACAGACCACCATTCCGCGGGAGGTCCGTGCCGCACTCCATGTGGCGCCCGGTGATTTGATTTCCTGGGAGGTCAAACCCGACGGTACCGCGACCGTGCGCCGTGCCCAGCCGCTCGACATCGCCTATCTGCATGCCGTCGACGGCACCCTCGACGAGTGGGCGGGCGAGGCCGACGAGGAAGCGTATCGTGATCTTTGAGCGATTCACGGTCGTGCGTGTGCCGTTTCCGTTCACCGACCGCAACGCCGCCAAGAATCGTCCGGCGCTGGTGCTGTCGGATGCCGTGGCGTTCAACGCGCCTGTGGGGCATTCCGTCATGGCCATGATCACTTCGGCGGCCAATCCGCCGTGGCCGCTGGATTATCTGATCGATGATCTTGCCGCCGCCGGCCTGCCGGCGCCATCCAAGGTGCGTTTCAAACTATTTACGCTCGACCATCGGCTCGTGCGCGGGGAACTGGGCAGGTTTTCGGCCGCGGACAGTCGTGGCGTGGGCGAGGCATTGTCCAGGCTGTTCGGCAACTGAGGGGCTTCGTTCTCGTCCGCGCCTACTGGCGCGCCATCGTAATGACCACCTTTCCGCGCACCTGCCGCTGTTCAAGCCGGCGTATGGCGGCCGGGGTTTCGGCCAGTTCGTAGCGCCGGTCGATGACGGGGACGATCCGCCCGCTTTCCAGCATCTCCTTCAGCGTATCCATGTCCGCCGGGTTGGGTCTGGATGCCAGGCATTTCACGCTGCGTCGCGCGAAGCGGGAGATCAATCCTCCGAACAGCAGCGCCAGCATGAAGCGCGGCGTGGAACCGCCGACCATCACGTAGCGGCCGCCCGGCGTGAGTATCCGCAGGTAGTCGCGCAACGGGCGGAAGGCCGCCGCATCGAGGATCAGGTCGTAATGCCGCCCGTCACGGGTCACGTCCTGCCGCGTGCGATCGATGACGTGGTCCGCGCCCAGCGCTCGCAGCAGGTCGATCCTGTCGGTGCCGCAGACGCCGGTCACCTCGGCGCCGCAGGACTTGGCGATCTGTACCGCGAACGATCCGAAACCGCCCGACGCGCCGAGGACCAGGACCTTGTGTCCGGCCTGAATTCGCCCGCAGTCCCGCAGCCCCTGCAAGGCGGCCAGCGCGGCGACCGGGACGGCGGCGGCCGCCTCGAAGCCGACGTTGGCCGGCTTGTGCGCCAATGCGTGCTCGGGCGCGCAGACGTACTCGGCGAAGGCGCCGAAGCCGCTTTCCGAAAGATCGCCGAAGACCTCGTCGCCGGGCCGGAAGCGCGTGACCTTGCGGCCGACCGCCTCGACCCGTCCGGCCATCGCGCAACCGGGGACGAGTCGTCCGGGTTTGAACAAGCCGCCCAGCATGAAGCGAATGAAGAACGGGCTGCCGCGCATCAGGTGCCAGTCGCCGGCGTTCACCGACGCTGCGTGGATCCGCACCAGCACGCCATCGTCCGTCACAACCGGTTTGGCGATCCGTCGTAGTTCCAGCACATCCGGCGGGCCGTAGGCGGTATGGACGATTGCGCGCATGGTGTCTGGGTTGGTTGTATCCATGATGAAACTCCCGGTCGTCGTGGCAGGGCTCGTTTTGACTTACGCTGTAAGTAAAACTTACACTGTAAGTTCTGTCAAGCATCGAGGTTTCCTGTGGCCATGAGCAGAAAGACCGGGGGGCGCGGATCGATGCCGCTGAGCCGCGAACGGGTGTTGCGGGCTGCCGTGCGGCTGGCGGATGAGACGGGCATCGAGGCGCTGTCGATGCGGAATCTGGCCGATGCGCTGGGCGTCAAGGCGATGTCGCTCTACAACCACGTCGCAGGCAAGGATGACGTGCTGGACGGTATGGTCGATCTGGTCGTGGGCGAGATCGAACTGCCCACGGCCGGCGCGGATTGGAAGGCGGCTATGCGACGGCGCGCGATCTCTGCTCACGAGGTACTCATGCACCACCCCTGGGCCACGATGCTCATCGTGTCGCGGATCAACGTCGGGCCGGCGATGCTGCGTTACATGGAGGCGACGCTGGGCTGCCTGCGCGAGGCGGGCTTTTCGAGCGTGGAGGCCGATCACGCATGGAACGCGATCGACAGCTTCATCCACGGCTTCACCCTCCAGAAACTCAACTTTCCGCTCAGGCCGGCCGACTATGCCAGTGCGGCGGAGCAATTCCTGCCGGCGATCCCCGCCGAGCAATATCCCTATGCCCACGAACTCGCGCGACAGGTGATCGACGGCGATCACGACGGCCTGAATGACCTCACGTTCGGACTTGACCTGATCCTGGATGGTTTGGACCGGCTGCGGGGTGAAGATTGACGTCCGGCATCGATTTGGGGTGCCTTTCGAGGCCGAAAATTGAGTGGCCATGGATGTATGGCGGCCGTCGGACATGACGGGCGCGCCGCCGGAGAGGGGTGGTATTCCTGCTTTCTTGTCAAACAATTTGATATAACAGGATGACTTTTTATTCTTTTTAGGCCTGATATTCCTCTGCTAGTGTTTCTCCAACGCCGATATTGCCCCTGGCCCCGGCGGCCGGGAAACGACCGAGGAGAGACCCATGCATACCGCCCACCACAGCCCTTCGACGACGATCGACGCCACCATTCCGCATGCGATCGATCCCCTGGTGCTCGCCAATCACGAAGCCCATGCCTTGCGCGACGGCGACGTCATGCTGTTCATCTCGGACGACCGCCACGCCTCGGACGATCTGTTCGCCTGGGCACATCAGACCGGCAATTCGGTGCTGGACGTCGAGAGCCTCGACGAGCGCCGCAGCGGTTACTACATCCAGAAGGGCCAGCGCTGGGCCCCGTCGGTGGTGCTGGACGCGCGCGGCCAGCGTTGCCCGACGCCCATCATCGAGGCCGGGCGGCGGTTGCGTTTCCTGGCGACGGACGAGGTGTTGCGCCTGATCAGCGATTGCCCGGCCGCGCGTTCGGACGTGTCCGCCTGGTGCCAGAGCACCGGACACACGCTGCTGGAGGTCGTGCGCGATGCGCGCGGCGTGGAGAGTTTCTACATCCGCAAGTAGCGCAAACACCCGGGACGTTCGCCAACCATTTTCCTCCCGCGGGGTCCGGCGCTCGTCGCCGGACCCCGATTTTTTGCCGATGCCCGCGCCGGGTATATCCTGTGCAGGCCATGAAACTCCCCATCTCCAGCCACGTCGCCATCCCCGAGGATGAGATCGAGATCACCGCCATCCGTGCCCAGGGCGCGGGCGGCCAGAACGTGAACAAGCTGTCGAGCGCGATCCATCTGCGCTTCAACATCCGGGCCTCGTCACTGCCGGATTTCTACAAGGAACGGCTACTGGCGCTGCGCGATTCGCGCATCACCAAGGATGGCGAGATCGTGCTCAAGGCGCAGCGGTACCGGACGCAGGAGGGCAACCGGGAGGACGCGCTGGCACGCCTGCAGGCACTGATCCGGAGCGCCGCCGTCGTGCAGAAGGCGCGCAAGCCGACGCGCCCGACCGCCGCTTCGAAGGTACGGCGTCTGGAGGGCAAGACCCGGCGCTCGCGCGTCAAGGACCTGCGGCGCAAGGATATGGCGGAGGAGTGAGTGGTTCCCCTTGATCCCCACCGCCACGGCAGGCTATAAAGCACACGGCGCCCGCGACCCGGGCGCCGTGTCTTTTCGCGCCATTCCCACGGAATCCCGATGTCCCATCCCGTTTCGTCCCCCAGGACGCCATGAGTGCCGCCAGGCCGGTTCTGAATGCCCTCGAATTCAAGGGCCGCATGCTGACGGTGACGGTGCTGCGCGCGCTGGAGGCCGATCTCGCGACGCTGATCGACACCCTTGACCGGCGCCTGGGCGAGGGCGCCGAGATGTTGCGCGGCCTGCCGATGCTGCTCGACCTGGAGGCCTTGCCCGATGCGGCGGGGTTCGATCTCGCGGGGCTGGTCGATGCCTGCCGTTCGCGCGGTCTGAGCCTGATCGGCGTGCGTGACACCGGCGATGCGGCGCTTGCCGCACGCGTCCGCGATCTCGGCCTGTCCGCAGTCGCACTGACGGGCGAGGGTGGGCGCAAACCGGCGGGCCGGAGCCGCGTGGAATCCGAGACCGCGCCGTCACCCGCGCCGGTGCAGGCGGCGACCTCGCTGCTGATCACCCAACCCGTGCGTTCCGGACAGCAGGTCTATGCGCGTGGCGGCGATCTCGTCGTGGTGGCCTCGGTGAGTCCCGGTGCCGAGGTGCTGGCCGACGGCAACATCCATATCTATGGTGCATTGCGCGGCCGTGCGCTGGCGGGCGTGCAGGGCAATGCGCAGGCACGCATCTTCTGCCGCAGTCTCGACCCGGAACTGATCTCCATCGCCGGCCATTACCGCCTGAGCGAGCAGGTCACGGACGAGGAACGCGGCCGCAGCGTGCAGGTGCGGCTCGACGGCGAAACGCTGCGGGTGGAACCGCTTTGACCGAACACATGCCTCCGGGCACCAGACAGACAAACTGAAGTATTTGCGAGGAGCAACGACGTGGCGAAGATCGTGGTAGTGACATCCGGCAAGGGTGGGGTGGGCAAAACCACCACCAGCGCCGCCATCGCGACCGGCCTGGCGCAGGCGGGTCATCGCACCGCCGTCATCGATTTCGACGTCGGTCTGCGCAATCTCGATCTCATCATGGGCTGCGAACGGCGGGTCGTGTACGACTTCGTCAACGTGATTCACGGCGACGCGAATCTCAAGCAGGCGCTGATCAAGGACAAGCGCGTCGACGACCTCTACATCCTTCCGGCCTCGCAGACGCGCGACAAGGACGCACTGACGCAGGAAGGCGTGGAACGCGTGCTGCAGGAACTATCCGCCGATTTCGACTACATCATCTGCGACAGCCCGGCCGGCATCGAGCGCGGCGCGCTGATGGCCGCCTACTTCGCCGACGAGGCGATCGTGGTCACCAACCCCGAGGTGTCGAGCGTGCGCGATTCCGACCGCATCCTCGGCATCCTCTCCAGCAAGACGCGGCGCGCGGAACAGGGCGAGCCGACGATCCCCGGCCGCCTGCTGCTCACGCGCTATGCGCCCGAACGTGTCGAGAGGGGCGAGATGCTGAGCGTCGACGACGTGCGCGAAATCCTTGCCGTCGATCTGCTGGGCGTGATTCCCGAATCGAAGGCCGTGCTCAGTGCCTCCAACGCCGGCGTGCCGGTGATCATGGACGTCGAGAGCGATGCCGGTCAGGCCTATCAGGACGCAGTGGCGCGTTTCCTCGGCGAGGATCGCCCGCATCGTTTCCTTACCGTGCCGAAGAAGGGCCTGCTGGGCCGTCTGTTCGGGGGTTGAGCCGATGAGTTTCTTCGATTATTTCCGCGCGCAGAAAAAGAAGAGTGCGCAGGTCGCGAAGGAGCGCCTGCAGGTGATCGTCGCGCGTGAGCGCGTGACGCGCAACGGTCCCGACTATCTGCCGCTGTTGCAGGAAGAACTGCTCGCCGTGATCCGCAAGTACGTCGAGGTGGACAACGACGCGGTCACCATTCAGCTCGATCGCGAGGGTGACTGCGAGGTGCTGGAACTCAACATCACGCTGCCGGACGGTCGCGGCCGCTGATCGTTCCGGTCGTGCAGCAATCGTTCGGGCATGGCATCGGCGCTTGTCGCCGGGCGCGTTTGCGGGCAGTGGCTGCGGCGCTGCTGCTCGGCAGCGGTCTGGCCGCGAACGTGCCGGCGGACGACCGGCCGCAGCTTGCCGATCGCTATCAGGAAGGTCTGGATCAGGCTTGGGAACTGGCCGATGCGGGGCGCCTGCCCTGTCGCCCCTGTACCCGGGTCATGGGTACCGCGGTGAGTGTGATGCGCAATCCGGCGGCCGATCGGCAGGCGCGAATGGAGGCAGTTCGGGCGGCCGAGGCCTGTTACGTGCAGGTCGCCGTTCTGTTCATCGACCGGCGTCTCGATGCCGCCGAACGCGGCGAAACCAACTGTACCAGCCTGATCCCGGGCATGGCCGTGCATCGCAGCTCGCTCAGCGAATCGGTCGAGGAGATCGGTCAAAGCCGTGCCGAGTTCGACGCGCGCATCG
>JAQVJI010000127.1 GCA_028695255.1 Chromatiales bacterium
GCGCGCAGTTGCGCCATCTTCTTGTGCTGGTGGTCCTGCATGCGGCGCAGGATGTCGTCGAGGCTGCGCAGGGCGTTGAGGATGTACGGGCCCTTGTTGAGCATGACGCATTCGGCGCGCCCGGACATGGCGGCGTCGGTGAGTTCGGGGCGCGAGACGGCGCCGGTGCGCGCCATGGTCTCCAGCACCTGGGTGGCCCAGATGACCGGCACGTGGGCGGCCTCGCACAGCCACAGCAATTCCTCCTGGATCTCGGCCAGGCGTTCGGCGCCGAGTTCGACCGCGAGGTCGCCGCGCGCGATCATGATGCCGAGCGGATGACGGCCGATGGTGCCGAGAATGATCTCGGGCAGGTTCTGCACCGCGCTCTGGGTCTCGATCTTGGCGACGATGGCGAGCTGCGATGCCTCGCGGCGCGCGAGTTCGTCCATCAGTCGTCGCATGTCGTCGCGCGTCTCGACGAAGGAAAAGCCGACCATGTCGGCGTGGCACGCGACGAAGTCGAGGTCGGCAAGGTCGCGCGCCGACAGCGGGCCGAGACGCAGGTCGGCGCCGGGGAAATTCAGTCCCTTGTCCTCGCGCAGACGGAAGCCCTGTGGCCGGCAGTGGGTGATGTGCAGCAGCGCCGACCGGCCATCCACCGATTCGATCGCCGCGCCGGCCTTGCCGTCGTCGATCCACACCGGCTGGCCGGGCCGCAGGTGTTCGAAGATCTCGGGCGTGAGCACACCGACGTGGGCGGGTTCGAGCAGGTTGCCGTCGGCGTCGAGACGCGCCGGCTCGCCGGGCCGCGAGCCGTCGGTGAGCCGCAGCCAGTCGCCCTTGAACAGGCGGATATCGACCATCTCCTGCGCGTGGCCGCCGAAGCGCAGGTCTTGCGCCAGCGTCCGCCATTGCTCGGACGCATCCAGGCGCTGTTGCGCCATCACGGTGTCGTCGCCGATGTAACTGCCCTTGGCGCAATGCAGCACCCAGCCGCCGCCTTCGAGCGGACGCACGACGTCGAGGTGGCGGTCCTTGCCGCGCGTATCCTCGAAGGCGAGACGGTCGCCGGGTTGCAGCGCGGCGAGGGTTTCCGGGGCGCCGAACAGGTGATGCCGGATGCCGGCCGGCGGCGTGACGAGAGGGTCGCCGCCCTCGGGCAACAGCGCGATGACGGCCGCTTCGACGGTACGTCCGAGCAGGTTGCGGCGCGGCTTGACGTGCGTGACCGCCGGCAGGCGCGCCAGCGGACCGGTACGAATCTTGTGGCCGGCCAGGTCCATCAGCACGCGACAGCGCCGGCCGGTGAACGCCTCCGCCTTGCGCAGGTTGTCGATCATGCGCGACCAGTCTTCCGGTCCGTCGTGGGCGCAGTTGATGCGCGCACAGTCCATGCCGGAACCGACCAGCGAACGCACCAGATCCTCGTTGCTGGCGGCCTCGCTCGGCAGCGTGACCATGATCCGCACGTCGCGCGCCGAGGGCGCGGTACCGAACAGGTTCAAAGCATTCGTGGCCAGCGTGCGGTCGCCCTGCTCGAAGCTCACCGGCGCCGGGGCCGGTTCCGGCGTGTCGACGTCGCACAGGCGATCGAGCACGCGGATGACCTGGTTCAGGTTCGCCATCACGTGCGCCTCGATGCGCCCGAGCGAGGACAGGCCGTTGCGCGCGAGCGCCGCCTGCAAGGGCCGCAGATCGAAGCTGCGCAGGGCGAGGTAATGCGCCAGGTTCCAGGCGCTGGCCGACGGCTGGTCCTTCGGGAAATCCTGCGCGAACTGCGCGAGACGACGTTGCGCGCCGCGCTCGACCTCGTGGCGCAGGCCAACCAGCGCGGCATGCAGCTCGTGCAGCGCGTCGCCCTTGCCGATGAAATCTGCTGCGTTCATGAAAATCGGTCGGTGGAACCGGGAGGAGGTGGCGGTGTCGATACGACGAGCCTCGCACCGAATGCAGGGCCGTTCAACGACGGGCATGAATATCACGCCCAAATGAAGTTTATGTGACAGCCGATGGCTGCGTCTTGCGTTCGTCCGCGCGGCGGTTCACGCTTTTCCCGCTACCGGATGCATCGCACGACCACCCGTTGCGGGCTTGCCGGCAAGCCCGCCGAAAAACCGATCGATATGAAAACCTCCCTGCTCCAGAAACCGGCGTCACGCGCCGCGCGCGAACTGGCGTTGCGATTCCTCAAGGATGCGGAGGCGGCCTGCCGGCGGCTCGCCGACCCGGACGACATCGAGGCCTTGCACGACTTCCGCGTCGCGCTGCGGCGCCTGCGTTCCATCGTGCGCGCCTATACGCCGCACCTGAAGGACGCCCTGCCGAAAAAGCTGCGCAAGCGCATCGGCGAACTGGCGGCCGGCACCGGCACCGCGCGCGACACCGAGGTGCAACTGGCCTGGCTCGTGCAGCAGCGCGAGAACGTACGGCCGCACGAGCAGCCGGGCTATCACTGGATCGTCTCGCGCCTGGAACATCGCCGGCTGGAGGAATACGCCGACCTGCGCGAACGTCTGCCGACGGATTTCGCGCGTCTGCGCGACCGGCTGAAGACGCGGCTGGAACTCAACTACGACGACGGCGACGAGACGCTGGGAGAGGTCACGGCGACGCTGCTGCTGGAGGCCGCCGACGAGTTCCACGACGAACTGGCACAGGTGCACTCGGAAGAAAACGAGGAGGCGGTGCATCGCGCGCGCATCGCTGCCAAGCGGCTGCGCTATCTGCTGGAACCGCTGGCCAAGCTGCTGCCCGACGGCAAGGCGCTGGTGCGCGAGCTGAAGGAATTCCAGGAGATCATGGGCGAGGTGCACGACGTGCAGGTCTTCGGCATCGAGCTGCGACAGGCGGCGGAAGAGGCGGGCGCCGAACGCATGCGGCGCCTGATCGACCTGTCGTTGCGCCTGCCGCACGACGATCCCGAACTGGAGGCGGCACGCCACAGCGACGAGCGCGCCGGCCTGATCGCCCTCGCGCACGAACTGCACGAGCGGCGCCTCGATCTCTGCGCGCGCCTGCTGGCGAAGGTCAACGAAGGCGAAGCCGATCGTTTCTTCCACCATCTGGAAGCCGCCGTCGCCGAATTGCGCCGGCCGACGGAGGAGACATCCGACGCGGATGAGCACGAGGACGAAAATCGCGTTCCAGATTGACGGGGTTGGACCTGGATTCCGCTGCCCTGCATCCGGGTCACGATAATCCCGGAAAGTCCGTTAGGAGGCGTGATGATCGCGCAGAGATTTGGATTCACAAGGCATTTTCCGAAGGAGCGCAATACCGAGCCGTATTGCCGACTGAGGAAAATGCCTTGTGGATTCAAGGATCAAGCGAGGGCACGTCTACTAACGGATTTTCCGGGATAACGTGGCCGGTGGTCACGCCGACCGGTCGCTGCCCTGCGCAAGACCGGCCGATGGCATCGCGATCCTGAGTCCGCTCTGTTGCACGAAGGCATCGACCTCGGCGGCCGGCATGGGCCGGCCGAGGTGATAGCCCTGCGCCAGATCGCATTCGAGCCGCGTGAGATGTTGCAGCACCTGCGCCGTCTCCACGCCCTCGGCGACCACCTTGAGGCCCAGGTTGTGTGCGAGCCGGATGGTGGACTCGACGATGGCGAGATCGTCGCGGTTCTTCTCCATGTCCATCACGAACGAGCGGTCGATCTTCAATTCGCTCACCGGCAGGCGGCGCAGGCGGCTCAATGACGAATGGCCGGTACCGAAGTCGTCGATGGAAAAGCTCACGCCCAGATCGCGCATCTCGCCCAGGATGGCGCTCAGTCGATCATAGTCGCTGAGGAACAGGCTCTCGGTGATCTCGAACGCCAGTCCCTCGCACAGAGGATGCCGCGTCGACACGGCCTTCAGGTAATCGAGAAAGCGCGGTTCCAGAATCACCGTCACCGGCACGTTGACCGCCACCTGCACCGCCCAGCCACGCTGCTGCCATGCGGCACACTGCTCGGCCGCCGTCTCGATCGCGAAACAACTGAAATCGTAGATCAGCCCGGTCTGTTCCATCGCACTGATGAACATGTCGGGCGGCACGAAGCCGCGTACCTTGTGCGGCCAGCGCGCCAGCGCCTCGAAGCCGACGATGCTGCCGTCGGCGATGGCGATCTTGGGTTGGTAGTAGAGACAGAACTCCTGCCGTTCGAGGCCCTGTTGCAGATCGCTGACCAGGGTCAGACGGCCGGAGCTGACCTGCGCATAGCTCCGGTCGTAGAGTCGCACGTCGTTCTTGTTGCGCTTGGCGACGTACATCGCCGCGTCGGCGTGCTTGAGCAGCGTGGTCGGACTGTTGCCGTGCCGCGGATAGATGGCGACGCCGATGCTCGCCGTGACCGCGACGTTGTGGCCACTCAGGTGGATCGGGCGCTTCAGGCTCTCCTGCAACGCGCGCGCAACCTCGATGGCGCGTTCGGCGCCGGTGTTGACCATGACGAGCAGGAACTCGTCGCCGCCGATGCGGCCGAGGGTCTCCATCGGTCCGGCCACGGCCTTGAAGCGCTCGGCCACGGCCCTGATGAGCTGGTCGCCCTCTTCATGACCAAGCGTGTCGTTGACGTCCTGGAAGCGGTCGAGATCGATCAGCAGCACCGCCATCGGATAGGCGTCGGTCGCCATCGCCATGCGCTCCTGCAGGCGGTCGCGCAGCAGCGAACGGTTGGGCAGGCCGGTCAACTGGTCGTACAGCGAGCGGTACTCGAGCTCGCGGTTGACCGACAGCAGGCGCTTGTTGAGTTGTTGCAACTGCGCCTGATAGGCCTCCGCCGCCTGCTGTGCCTCGCGCACCTGGGCCATCGCCATGGCGTTCTCGATCGCGATCGCCACCTGGCCGGCGAACAGGATCAGCAGGTTCAGGTCGTTTTCGGTGAAATCGCCACCGCGCTTGTTCATGCCGGCGATGCCGCCGAGGAAATGCTCGCGCCCGACCAGCGGCACCATGATCAGCGTGCCGACCTCCTTCTCCCACTGGTTGCGTTCCTGCGGACTGAGTTCGTCCAGCACGCCGCGCCACCAGGGCCGGCGGTTTTTCCACACCCAGCCGCAGACGCCGAAGTCCAGCGGCAGCGATTCGCCGACGATCTCGTCGGCATGGGCGCCGGAACCCGCACGATAGGTGTATTCGTCGCAGTCCGGGTTGAGGATCGGCACCAGCACGGTTTCGGCGTCGATGAGTTCGCGCGCGCGCTCGGCGACCAGATGGAACACGCGGTCGAGATCGAGTTCGCTGCCGACGGCGAGCGCCGTCTCCTTGAGCAGCGCGATCTCGCGCTCGCGCTGTTGCAGGGCCTGTTGCAAGGCCTCGATGGGCCGCGGAGATGTCATTGTTGTTATGGTCCGGCATTGACGGGCCCGGTCGCATCGGCCCCGCTGTCACATACGGCGAGGTCGTTCCCTGTGCGTGGCCGGCCCTGGATGGGACTGCATGACGGGCGGATCGGCCCGTCTCCCCCGATCGGGCCAAGGTATGTCTTAGTCGGGGATACCCGGCTTGTCAATGACGGAGTCCGCAGCCAGGAAATTGGCGTGATGGGTTAAACCCGGAAAGTCCATCAGGAGGCGTGATGATCGCGCCGAGATTTGGATTCACAAAGCATTTTTCGAAGGCGCGCAATACCGAGCCGTATTGCCGACTGAGGAAAATGCTTTGTGGGTTCAAGGATCAAGCGAGGGCGCGTCTCCTGATGGATTTTCCGGGTTAAAATTCGGGCTTGAGATCGCGGGCGAGGAGTTCGGCCACCGCATCGGCCGGGGCCAGGCCGTCGTAGAGCACGCGCTCGACCTGCTGGCAAATGGGCATTTCGACGCCGAGCTCGGCCGCCTTGCGCACCGCGACGCCGGCAGTGCGCGCGCCCTCCACCGCCTGACCGATGTCGCGGATCGCGGCCTCGGCCCGCTCGCCACGACCGAGGGCAAGCCCGAGCCGGCGGTTGCGCGACTGGTCGTCGGTGCAAGTCAGCACCAGATCGCCCATGCCGGACAGGCCGACCAGCGTCTCGCGCCGCGCGCCGGCACGCAGGCCGAGGCGCATCAGTTCGGCCAGACCGCGCGTGATGAGGGCGGCGCGGGCATTGGCGCCGAAGCCCAGGCCGTCGGAGATGCCGGCGGCGATCGCCAGCACGTTCTTGAACGCGCCGCCCAGGGCCACGCCGACCATGTCGGTGGAGGAATAGACGCGTAGCGTGCCGCCGTGCAGCCAGCCCGCGACCTCGGCGGCAAAGGCTTCGTCGGTGGAGGCGGCGACGACTGCGGTCGGCAGGCCGCGCGCCACCTCGCCGGCGAACGACGGTCCGGACACCAGCGCCATCGGGCAGCGGGCATCGAGCTCTTCCTGCGCCACCTCGTGCAGGAAGCGCCCGCTGTCCGGCTCCAGGCCCTTGGTGACCCACACAAGCCCGGTTTCGTCCCGCAGGCGGGGCGCGATCTGGCGCAGCATCGGCCGGAAGGCTTCGCTCGGCACAGCGATCAGCAGCTTGCGGCTGCCGTCGAGCGCGGCCGCGAGATCGGCCGTGGGCCGGATCTGGTCGGGGAAGGGGTTGTCGGGCAGATAGCGCGGATTGCGCCGCTGTTCGGCCATCGCCGCCATCACGGCGGGATCGCGGCCCCACAGCCGCACTTCGCCACCCGCCCGCGCGAGGTGGATGGCGAGCGCAGTGCCCCAGGAACCGGCACCGAGGACGGCGGTGGGTTCGGCCACGTTGGCTCCCGGGGCGCTGTCGTGTGTCAGGCGATGGGCGCGGGCGCTGCGGTGTCGCCGGCCTGTTGTGCGGCCTGCTGCATCTGCTGGGCGAGCAGGGCATCGAAGTTGACCGGCGCCAGCAGCATCGGCGGGAAACCGCCACGGATGATGAGATCGGAGACCACTTCACGCGCGAACGGGAACAGCACGTTGGGGCAGTAGGCGCCGAGCAATGGGCCCATCTGCTCACGCGGGAAGCCGCGCGCGAGGAAAATGCCGGCCTGCGTCACCTCGATCAGGTAGGCGGTCTCGCCGTTGGAGGTGGTGGTGACGGTGATGGTGAGGTTGACCTCGTGCACGCCCTCCTCGATCTGCTTGACCTCGGTGTTGAGCTGCACGCTGGTCTCGGGATTCCAGTCGCGCGTGAACACCTGCGGCGAGCGCGGCGTCTCGAAGGAGATGTCCTTCACATACAGCTTCTGGATGGAAAATTCCTGGGCGGGAGCGGCGGCAGCCGCGGCGTTCTGAGGATTGGCGTCCGTCATCGGGGTTCTCGATAGGCTGGTGTTACGAGGGGTTCGTCCGCGATCCGGCAGATGCCTCGGGCAGATACCGGGGGACGAACGGTGAAATCGGCCAAGATGATAGGGGGCGGAGGCCACCCGCTGCAAATGTGGTGCGGGCGCGCGGCCGTCAGAGATGCTGCTGAATCCAGGCGCGCAGCCGGCCGGCGTCCATGGCGCCGGAGACGCGTGCCTTTTCGCCGCCGCCGGCATACAGCACCAGCGTCGGGATGCTCATGATGCGCAACTGCGAGGCCGTCTCGGGCTCGGCCTCGGTGTTGAGCTTGGCCATGCGCAGGCGCGGCTCCAGTTCGGCGGTCAGACGCTCGAACACCGGCGCCATCATGCGGCAGGGGCCGCACCAGGGGGCCCAGAAATCGACCAGCAGCGGAATGTCGTTGCGCGCCACGTGGCGCGCCAGCGCGGCGCCGTCGAGTTCGACCGGATGGCCGTCGAACAACGACTTCTTGCAGTGTCCGCAATGACCTTCGCGCGCCGAGCCCTGGGTGAAACGTTCCGCCGGCAGGCGGTTGACGCCGCCGCAATGCGGGCAGACGACGTGTACGCCTTCGCTCACGGGGCGATCCCGAGCAACGGGTCGAGGTCGCCGGCGCGATCCAGCGCGGCCAGATCGTCGTAGCCGCCCACATGGTGTTCGCCGATGAAGATCTGCGGCACGGTGCGGCGGCCGCTGCGGGTTTCCATGATCTCGCGTTCCTGCGGTTCATGGTCGACCCGGATTTCGTTGA
>JAQVJI010000128.1 GCA_028695255.1 Chromatiales bacterium
CGGACGCACCCGACGTCACCGGCGAGCTGTATCGGCAGCACTGCGCGAGCTGTCACGGCCCGGCGCGTCTCGGCGGCATGGGGCCGGCGCTGCTGCCCGAGAACCTGCAACGTCTCAAGCCGAAGCAGGCGGGCGAGGTCGTCGCGAAAGGCAGGGCGGCGACCCAGATGCCGGCCTTCGGCGAAACGCTGTCGGCCGAACAGATCCAGGCGCTGGTCGATCTGATCTACACGCCGTTGCCGGTTCTGCCGGAATGGGACATGGCGCAGATGCGGGACAGCCACAAGGTCATGGTGCCTTCGGCGCAATTGCCCGACAAACCCGTGCACGGGGCCGATCCGCTCAATATGTTCGTGGTGGTCGAGCTCGGCGATCATCATGCGACGATCCTCGACGGCGACCGGATGGAACCCATTCATCGCTTCAAGACCCACTTTGCGCTGCACGGCGGCCCGAAGTATTCACCCGACGGCCGCTTCGTCTATTTCGCCTCGCGCGACGGCTGGATCAGCAAGTTCGACATGTGGAGCCTGCAAGTGCTGTCCGAGGTGCGCGCCGGCATCAACACCCGCAACCTCGCCGCCTCCGACGACGGGCGCTATCTCATGGTGGCGAACTATCTGCCGCACAATCTCGTTCTGCTCGATGCGCGCGATCTGCGTCCGATCAAGGTCATCCCGGTGCGGGACGACAAGGGCGCGAGTTCGCGCGTCAGCGCCGTCTACGACGCCGGGCCGCGTCACAGCTTCATCGCGGCGCTGAAGGACATTCCGGAGGTGTGGGAGATTCCGTACGGCGACGATCCATTGCCGGTGTACAGCGGGCCGATGCACGACTATCGCCTGAACGAGGGCGTGTCGCGGCAGGAGGGGCGTTTCCCGGTCCGGCGCATCCGGCTCGACGACTACCTCGACGACTTCTTCTTCGATCCATCCTACCGTCTGCTGATCGGTGCCGCGCGCAATGCCAGGAACGGCCAGGTCGTGCATCTGGACGTCGGCCGCAAGATCGCCGAGCTCGAACTCGACGGCATGCCGCATCTCGGTTCCGGCATCACCTGGGAATACGAGGGCCGGCCGGTGCTGGCGACGCCGAATCTCAAGACCGGCGAGGTCACCGTCATCGACATGCAGAACTGGAAGACCATCCGGCACATCCAGACCGAGGGGCCGGGCTTCTTCATGCGCAGTCACGAGAACACGCCCTACGCCTGGGTCGACGTGTTCTTCGGGCCGAACCACGACAAGGTGCACGTGATCGACAAGCGCACGCTGGAGATCGTGCGCACCCTGCGACCGGCGCCCGGCAAGACGGCGGCGCACGTGGAGTTCGACAAGGACGGCCGGCATGCCCTGCTCAGCATCTGGGACATGGACGGCGCGGTGATCGTCTACGACGCGGCCACGCTGGAAGAAGTGAAACGCCTGCCGATGGTGAAGCCGTCAGGCAAGTACAACGTGCACAACAAGATCACGCGCTCGGCCGGGACCAGTCACTGATCCTGCGTGCGCGCCGGCGGACAGGGATAGAGGAAGGTCGATTGCAGCGAATCCTGCGGCAGCGCACACACGTCCGCCGCCTGTTGCAGTGCCTTGCGGTCGTGGATGGTGATGCGGCTGCCCGTGACCGCGATGATGCCGTCGTCGCTCAGGTTCTTGATGATGCGGGACAGGGTCTCGGGCTTGACCGACAGGCGCGAGGCCAGCACCTGCTTGGCGATGCCGAGATCGAAGGTCTGCGCGTCCGCCGGCGCCTGCTGCACGAAGTAGGCCGCGACGCGACAGGTGGCGCTGTGCAGGCTCAATTCGTCGATTTCGCGCAGCAGACCGCGCAGCCGCTGACTCATGTCGCCGAGCAGCAGGAAGCAGGTATCGACCGATCCCCGCAGCATGGCCGCGAAATCATGCGCATCGATGCTGATGACCTCGGCCGCCGTCAGCGCCTGCGCCCCGACCGGATAACGCGGACGGTCGAGAAACATCAATGCCTCGGCGAAGGTGCTGCCGGCCGTCACGACCTCGATCACCTTCTCGTTGCCCGCCGGTGACAGCCGGTAGAGCTTGATCTGTCCCTTCAGCACCAGATAGAAGCGGTCCGCGGCATCCCCCTGCTCGAACAGCGATTCGCCCGCGGCCAGACGCAGACGCGCCGCGTGTTGCGCGATGCGTTCGAGCTGCGCGTCGGAGAGATTCGAGAACAGCAGACCGGTTTTCAGATCGTCTTTCATGGTGCTTGCCGACGGTTCGCCTCGAAGGTGGCCGGGAGCAAGTAGGCCACATTGTTTTGATCCAGCGCAAATCTCCGTCGGAACGCGGATTGGCGCTTGATGAATGTCAAGGTGCAACGCGCGCGGACGGATGAAATAGGGCTGCCGAACGGGGCTGCCGAAAGTGGTCGGCAACTCCGGGGGCCAGGGACGGCCCACCCCTTCCAGCATGGGACGGGCGGCGGATTCCGGACATGTGCCGGATGCGGCGTGCCGACGGATCGTGGAGAGATCCGGTCGGTGCTTCCAGATACGAGAACCGGAGGGCTCCAACATGTCACAGGCTTTCACCAAGGCCATGGCGCGCAACATCTTCTATGGAGGCAGTGCATTTTTCATCCTGCTGTTTCTGGCGCTCACCTTCCAGACGCACAAGGCGTGGCCGGAACGCGACAACCGCCAGAACATCACGGCATCGGTGTCGGCGGGCAAGGTGCTGTGGGAGGAAAACAACTGCATCGGCTGCCACACGCTGCTGGGTGAAGGGGCCTATTTCGCACCCGAGCTCGGCAATGCCTTCCAGCGCCTGGGCGGCAAGGACGGCATCAAGGCTTTCATCATGAGCCGGCCGAAGGACGGCATACCGGGGCGTCGCAGCATGCCGCAGTTCAACTTCACCGAGGCGGAACTCGATGCGATCGCGGACTTCCTGGAGTACGTCTCCGGGATCGATACCGCGAACTGGCCGCCGAACATCCAGGGTTGATCTGTCCAGGACCAACGTGCGAGGAGCATTCTCATGCAATACAAATCTCAAGCGGTTGCCAAGCCGTACTTCATCGCCGCGATCGGGTTGTTCATCGGTCAGATCCTGTTCGGCCTGATTCTCGGTCTCCAGTATGTGGTCGGCGACTTCATGTTCCCGGAAATTCCCTTCAACGTGGCCCGCATGGTCCACACCAACCTGCTGATCGTGTGGCTGCTGTTCGGTTTCATGGGTTCGGCCTATTACCTCGTGCCGGAGGAAGCGGAACGCGAGTTGCACAGTCCGGGGCTGGCGATCCTGATGTTCTGGATCTTCCTGGTCGCCGGTGCGTTGACCGTGCTCGGCTATCTGCTCGTGCCATATTCCGGTCTGGCGCAGATGACCGGCAACCACCTGCTGCCGACCATGGGG
Source organism: Chromatiales bacterium (assembly GCA_028695255.1). GTDB lineage: Bacteria > Pseudomonadota > Gammaproteobacteria > Ectothiorhodospirales > Ectothiorhodospiraceae > JAQVJI01. The sequence goes on from JAQVJI010000128.1 coordinate 3,384, forward strand.
CGCGAGTTCCTCGAACAACCGACCATCACCAAGGTCGGGATCGTGATCGTGGCATTGGCGTTCCTGTACAACGTCGGCATGACCGTGCTGAAGGGTCGCAAAACGGTGGTCAGTCTGGTGCTGCTGATCGGCCTGCTCGGACTCGCACTGCTGTTCCTGTTCGCGTTCTACAACCCGGACAACCTCGCCAAGGACAAGTACTACTGGTGGTGGGTGGTGCATCTCTGGGTCGAAGGCGTGTGGGAACTGATCCTGGGTGCGATCCTGGCCTTCGTCCTGATCAAGACCACGGGCGTCGACCGCGAGGTGATCGAGAAATGGCTGTACGTGATCATCGCGATGGCACTCATCACAGGCATCGTGGGCACGGGCCATCATTTCTACTGGATCGGTGCGCCCGAGTACTGGCAGTGGTGGGGTTCCATCTTCTCCGCGCTCGAACCCCTTCCGTTCTTCATGATGACGGTGTTCGCCTTCAACATGGTGAACCGCCGCCGCCGCAATCATCCCAACAAGGCCGCCGTGTTGTGGGCCCTGGGTACTGCGGTGATGGCCTTCCTGGGCGCGGGCGTGTGGGGCTTCATGCACACGCTGTCGCCGGTCAACTACTACACCCACGGCTCGCAGATCACGGCCGCGCACGGTCACATGGCCTTCTACGGCGCCTACGTGATGATCGTGCTGACCATGATCTCGTATGCCATGCCGATCCTGCGCGGACGACAGGCCGCCAACAGCAACCTGTCGCAGGTGGTCGAGATGTGGTCGTTCTGGCTCATGACGGTGTCGATGGTGTTCATCACGCTGTTCCTGACCGGCGCCGGCATTCTCCAGGTGTACATGCAGCGCTACAGCACCGATCCGCTGCCGTTCATGGTGGTGCAGGAGAAGATCGCGCTGTTCTACTGGATGCGTGAGGTCGCGGGTCTGGTGTTCCTGATCGGGCTCATCACCTACGTCGCGAGCTTCTTCGTCGGCGGCAGGCAGCCGGAACCGAAGGCGACGGCGATGCCGGAACCGGCCGCCGGTTGAGGGCAGGGGAGTGTGTATCTTCCGGACTGTGCCGATGCGTTCGGTGCAGTCCGGGTACTTACATGAGAGTTCCGGTGGTGTGCTTCCCCGGTGTTGGCGCCGGCCGAGCGGTTCGACCGCGGAGCCGGCGGCTTTTTTGCCGCGTCGAAACAGGTGATACATGTCGTCAGCCGATGAACGGGGGTTCGCAGCACCGGCGATGCCGGAAGGCGGTCCAGTGCCATCGGCAACCTATCCGCCGGGCGATCTCGCGATCTGGATCTTCATTCTGGCCGAGCTGCTGGTGTTCGCCGTGTTCTTTGCCGCCTACGCCTTCACGCGGCTCGATCACGTCGAACTGTTCAACCATTATCAGACGACGCTCGACAGCGATGCCGCGCTGGTCAACACGCTCGCGCTCATCACCTCGAGCTGGCTCGTGGTGCGCGGCGTCGCGGCGGTACGTGAGGGCGATCATCGTGCCTGCGCGCGCTGGTTCTGGGGCGCCTTCGGCATGGGTGCGCTGTTCCTGTTCGTGAAGTCGCTGGAATACGCGCATCACCTGAGTGCAGGCATCAGCCTGAGCACCAACACGTTCTACATGTTCTATCTGTCGCTGACCTTCTTTCACTTCATGCACGTGATGCTAGGCATGGTGATACTCGCGGCGGTTGCGATCAAGGCGGCCGGCGGCGGCTACAGCCGCGAGGACCACGTCGGCGTAGAGACCGGAGCGAGCTATTGGCACATGGTCGATCTGGTGTGGCTGGTGCTGTTTCCGCTGGTCTATGTGATGCGCTGACGATGATGCAGACACCTGTCCGGATTCGCTCCCGCACGGTCGTCTATCTCGTGCTGATGGGGCTGACGGTCGCGACCTGGGCCATCGGGCGTGCCGGCCTCGAAGGGCTCGGCGTGTCGCTGCTGGTACTGGCCTTCGCGCTGCTCAAGGGACAGCTCGTCGGTGACTGGTTCATGGGGCTGCGCGGCGTGCGCGGCATCTGGCGCTGGGTGATCGTGATCTGGCTCGTCGTGCCGGGGGCGCTGATCACACTCGCATTCGTTCTTTCGGAGAGAGGTGTGTGATGGACATGCAGACAAAAGACACTTCGACGATTTCCGACGACCTGCCGTTCTATCGCCCTCAGGGCAACGAACGGGCATTGTTCGAGCATGCCTGGCGCAACCAACTGCCGGTGCTCATCAAGGGTCCGACCGGCTGTGGCAAGACGCGCTTCGTGCAACACATGGCGGCGCGGCTCGGCCGCCCGCTGTACACGGTGGCCTGCCACGACGATCTCACCGCCGCCGATCTGGTCGGCCGCCACCTGATCGGCGAACAGGGCACCTACTGGTGCGACGGCCCGCTCACACGCGCCGTGCGCGAAGGCGCGATCTGCTATCTCGACGAGGTGGTGGAGGCGCGCAAGGACACGACCGTGGTGCTGCATCCGCTGACCGACGACCGGCGCATCCTGCCGCTCGAACGCACGGGCGAGATCCTGCGCGCGCCGCCGGACTTCATGCTGGTCGTTTCCTACAACCCCGGTTATCAGAATCTGCTCAAGGGCATGAAACCCTCGACGCGCCAGCGTTTTCTCGCCATGAGTTTCGATTTCCCGTCGCCCGAACTCGAACTCGAGGTGTTGATCGGCGAGACGGGCATCGACCACGCGCGCGGTGAACGCCTGGTGCAACTCGTCAACGCCTTGCGTGCGCTCAAGGACCACGATCTGGAGGAGGCCGCCTCGACGCGCCTGCTGGTGTATGCGGCGACGCTGATCGAAGACGGCTTCGATCTGCGCGAGGCCTGTCGTGCCGCGCTGGTCGAACCGCTCAGCGACGATGTCGATACCCTGTCGGCGCTGATGGAGGTGGTCGATGCCACGCTCGGCTGAACTGACGGCGGGCGCGGGGCTCGCCATCACCGCGGAGAGCCTGTATCTGATCAATCTGCTGCTGGCCCCTGGCATCGGGTTTCTGGCCCTGCTGTGGCTGTGGACCCGGGGGCATGCGCTGGCACCACCGCTGGCCGCCGCCCACCTGTCGCAAACGATGTCGGCGAGTCTCTGGGCCGGCATTCTGCTGGTGCCGGCGAGTGGGCTGATCCTGTTGCTTGGCGATCATCGTTCGCCCGGCGTGTGGGCGGTGGTCATCGTTTACTTCACGGTTTGCCACGCGGCATTGGTGCTGTGCGGCGCACTCGGACTGGCGAAGGCGCTGGCGGGCCAGTGCTGGCGCTTCCCGTTGGTCGGACGTCCCTTGCCCGCCGGTTGCAACACACGGGGCTGAGCACATGGCGAGCACCTCTCTACAGCGCAGGCGGCGGTTGATCCAGGCGGGATTCTTCCTGCTGTTCGTGCTGGCACCGCCGCTCGACATCCTGCGCATCGACCTCACGCGCGGTCATGCGATCCTGTTCGGCATGGACTGGACGCTCGGCATCGATGCCTTCATCAGCGGTCAGGGTAGTCCGCTGGAGGCGGCGTTCAATCTCTTCTGGCGCGGTTTTTTGCCGCTGTTCGGCGGTGGCGCGTTGTTCCTGTGGATCGCCTGGCGCTTCGGTCGTCTGTATTGCGGCTGGCTGTGCCCACATTTCTCGGTGGTCGAGACCATCAACCGCCTGATGCTGCACGCCAGCGGCAAGCCGAGCGTCTGGGAGCGCAGGCCGTTGCCGGAACGACAGGCCGACGGTTCGCGCATCGTGCCGAATGCCTGGTACTGGATCCCGACGCTGCTCGCGGTGTTCGGCTTCGCCTTCCTGTGGGCGGTGGTGCTGCTGACCTATCTGCTGCCGCCGGTCGAGATCTACGGCAATCTCGTGCGTGGCGAGCTGACGCTGCGGCAATCCCTGTTCATCGGCGTTGCGACGACCGCGCTGGTGATCGAGTTCCTGTTGGCACGACACCTGTTCTGTCGTTTCGGCTGCGCGGTCGGGCTGTTCCAGAGTCTGGCCTGGATGGCGAACGACCGTGCGATGGTGGTCGGTTTCGACACCACGCGCGCACGCGCCTGCCAGAGTTGCAACAACGCCTGTGACAACGTCTGCCCGATGCGCCTCAACCCGCGCAGCATCAAGCGCCGCATGTTCACCTGCACCGAATGCGCGCAATGCATCGCGGCCTGTACCCAGGTGCAGGGCGGCGATACCGAACGCAGCCTGCTGCGCTGGGTGTCCGGTGACGACGCCTTGCCGGTGACCGGCGGTCGTGCCGCCAGACCCTCGCCGTCGAAGGCGCCGGCACGGGACGACGACGTCGCGGCGCGCGTCATGACCAGACATTCCTGAACGAGGGCGATCGCGTGGAAGAACAGGTCGGCGCACTTTGGCATCGTCTGGTCACGCGGCTGGCGGACAAATCCTTCCCCGCGGCAGCGGTGAATCTGGCCGAGGTCGAGACCGCGGTCGGCGTGCTGTTTCGTGCGCTGGGCGGCGATGGCGGCTTGCAGGTCACCAGCGCCGAACAACAGAACAACCGCGCCCGGCGCGGCTGGCTGCAACGTCTGGCCGG
>JAQVJI010000129.1 GCA_028695255.1 Chromatiales bacterium
CCGTTCGCATCGGCCGCGACCGGTGGCGGCAGTGCCACCGATTGCATGGCGAGCGCCCGACCGTCGGCGTCGATCAGGCAGCCGCGACAGCCGGAGGTGCCGAGATCGATGCCGAGGAAAAGGGCGGGAGCGTGGGTTGTCATCGGGCATCAGTCTGCCACAGGCGGGACGAACAGCGGACCTGTGTCCGGCCTGCGTTCACGGCCGACAAAACCATTCGATCTCAGCGCTTGTATCGGTGCGGTGGTTCCGTCTAAATTGGCATATGCCATAAATAAAGAGAGCGTCTCACCATGCCACGCCCACGTATCCACCGACGCATCTGCGGCCGCGCCGCGGCCAGTTGTTTCAAGCCCAACGCGCTTCCGCTCTCGACCCTCGAACAGGTTCCGCTGGACCGCGACGAGTTCGAGGCCTTGCGTCTGGTGGACCTCGTCGGCATGCAACAGCAGCAGGCCGCTGCCGAAATGCGGGTCTCCCGCCAGACCCTGGCGCTCATCCTCAAGCGCGCCCGGTTCAAGGTGGTGGACTGCCTGCATTCCGGCAAGGCCCTCATGATCCACACCGAAACAGGAGAACCTTCCGATGACCACCGCCATTCCCGTTGATGCCCACGGCCACATCGCCGGCCACCTCGGCAAGGCCCCGTACATCGCCATCGTCGGCCCGGCCGGCGAGCGCCAGATCGTCGTGAACCCGATGGACGCACGCACATGCAGCGGCCGATGCGGTCTGCTCGAAACGTTCGAACGCGCCGGCGTGACGCGCCTGCTGGTGCGCCACATCGGCCAGCGCACGCTGGGTCGTTTTTTGACCGCGGGCCTGAAGGTCTACCGTCTGCCGCCGCGCACGAACGAATTGCCTGCGGCGGGTGAACTGCCGGCCGCCGTTTGCGAACTGACCGCGGCCTGGCAGGGGCGCCCGTCGGCGCCGCGTGCGAGACGACATGCCCACGAAGACGAGAATGGCGACGGCGCACATGGATGTGGCGGGGCGTGCTGCCACGACCACGCCGGAACGCAGAAGACATGACGAAGGTGTTCACCGTCGTGTCCGCAACGTTCCGGACACGACGGGTTGCCGCAGGATCGATTACTTGCGGTGCCGCATCCTGCCAGCATCGCAGCGATGCGCGCCGCCCCAGTTCATCCCTGCACGAACGCCGCGCGGTTCGCGTCCAGCCATTGCCCGAAGTTCATCAGCGTGGGATTGAGCCGGCGTGATGCCGCGACGTCGCGCAGGCCGCAGAATTCGGCCTCGAAATCGCGCTTGAACTGGAACATGTTGCCGAGGTCGTCGGCGCCCGGGAAACCGAAACCGCGATACATTTCGGGCGTGACGGCGTTGTAGACCACGGGCCGGCCGAGCAGATGGCTGAAGCTGGCCGCGATCTCGTGCCCCGTCAGATGCTCGCCGGCGATGCCGACGGTCCCGAATGCGGTGCTGTCAGCCTTGAATACGCCTAATGCACAGTGTCCGATGTCCGCCGCTGCGATACCGGGCAGCTTCGCATCGCCCATCGGCAGGGTGATCGCGAGCGTTCCGTCCGGTCCGGCGGCCGGTCCCATGCCGAAGTGAATGAAGTTGTCCCAGTAGAACGAGGTGTGCAGCAGCGTCACCGGCAGTCCGCGATCGAGAAAGAGCTGGTTAGCCTCGCCCTTGGCATCGAAATGCGGCACGTTGTATTTGCCCATCAGGACCGGCATGCGTCCGCTGCCGACGGGAAAGAACCGGCGCGTGTCTTCGAGCGTCGACCAGATGACGTGCTGCAATCCGGTCTCGGCCGCCGCGGCGGCCATGATCGCGGCCTGCGCGAGTTCCTTCTCGGGCGAAAAATGCTCCCAGAAGTTCGTCAGGCAGTACGCGCCGTAGGCGCCCTGCATTGCGCGTACGACGCTCGCCGCGTCGTCGAGGTCGGCCACGACGATCTCGGCACCGGCGGCGGCGAGTGCCCTGGCGGCATCCGAGTCCGGCTTGCGGGTAACGGCGCGGACGGCGAATCCGGAATCGGGATCGGCCAGAATGGCACGCGCCAGCCCGCCGCCCTGTGCGCCGGTGGCGCCGAATACGCTGATCGGTTTCTTGGTCATGTCGAGTTCTCCTTGAATCTGAGCGGCGCGGTCGCGCCAGGAGGGACGTGCCATGGCGACACGCCACGACACCGCAGGGGAGGGGAGTCAGTGTAAACCCGATACCCGACTGAAATGCACTATCAATCGTCGGATCGGCAGCGGGTGCCTGGATTCGCGTGTTTCCTCAGATCGTGCCGATCGGCAGTGCCGTCTCGTTCACGACCTGATTCCGGCCTTGTTTCTTGGACACGTACAGGCAGGCGTCGGCGCGTTTGGTGAGCGTGTCCTCGTCGTCGCCGTCGTGGTGGCTCGCGACGCCGAAGCTACCGGTCCTGCCGCCCACCTCGGTGAATGCGTGGCCGGCGATCGCTGCCCGCAGTTTCTCCGCCAGCCGGCTGGCCTGTTCGAGGTCGGTATTCGGCGCCAGGACGATGAACTCCTCGCCGCCCCAGCGCCCGACGTGGTCCGTGTCGCGCAAGTTGCTGCGCAGTATCCCGGCCAGTTCGCGCAGCACCTGATCGCCGGCCTGGTGGCCGTAGGTATCGTTCACCGACTTGAAGTGATCGAGGTCGATCAGGATCACGGCCAGCGCCTCGCCGTAGCGTCGGACCTTGTTCAGTTCGAGCTGGAACAGTTCGTCGATCTTGGTGCGGTTGTAGAGCTGGGTCAGCTTGTCGGTGATGGAAAGCAGTTCGATCTGTTTGTGGTCGCTTTCGAGCTTGTCGGCAAGGAGATTGAACCAGCCGACCAGTTCGCCCAGTTCGTCATTGCTCGCGCGCGTCAGGCGGCGCGAGAAATCGGGCTTGTCCTGCGCCATGTTCCTCAACGCGAGGTTCACTTCGCGCAGCGCCTTGCGGGTCGAGAGCGACATGACGAAGGTGACGCCGACGATGACCACGATCAGCACCACGCCGAGCGCGGCGGCGATCAGCACCTGACGCCGCAGGCGCTGCTGGGTGTCGTCGATGCGTTGCGAAAAGCGCTCCAGCAGTTCGGCGCGCAGTCGGTCGAAGTCCGCCGCCGCCTGGCCGTGATAGCGCTCGACGTTCTCGATCAACTCATTGATCCGTGCCGTGTCGGAATTCTCGCCCAGCAGGATCATCGCCAGCGCGTGGGCGTTGTCGTAGTAGCGCTGGAAGTTCTCCTGGATGCGCGTTGCTTCCTCCGTGGTGACCACCGGCGCGTAGGTCTGTAAACGCGCCAGATTGTCATCGATCTGCGCCTTGTCCCGGCGCGTGTTCTGCACCCATTCGATTTCGCCGGCCAGGACCGCGTCCTTGAGGGCGCTGGCGATGGCGTCGAACAGCAGCACGTTGCGGCCGCTGAGTTCGAGCAGCGGCAGGTAGACGGCACGGATTTCCTCGATCGCCTGACGGCTGGCCTTCTGTTCGTCGTAGATGAACGCCAGATAAACGGAATACAGGACGACGCCGGCCAGCGGAGCGACCAGCATTTTCTGGAAGATGCTCAATGCGGGCCTGCGTGTTGTCATCAGACGACTGATGTGAGATAACTTCGACCGCACAACTATAAAACAGCAAGGGCAGCGATGGGTACGAGGGGATTCCGGCGTTGCACGCCCGCCACGGGTCTGTTGCTCGCAATGCTCGTCTGGGCATTGCCGACGGGCAGCCGTGCCGTCGAGATCTCCGATCGTCTGTCCCTGCACGGCTTCTACACCCTCGATGCCAGTCTTGCCGACGGTGCCGACGTCCATTTCCAGACCAACACCTCCGAACCCGTCGTCCTGGAAGACGGCGAGCTCAATTTCGACAATTCCGTCGTCGGCGTTCAGGTGGACTTCACGCTGACCGACAGCCTGCGGCTCACCGCGCAGGCGGTCAGCAGCAGGCAGACCGATCCGAACCATTCGCCGACCCTGGAATGGGCCTACCTGACCTACGACCTGGGCCGCGATCTCTACCTGCGCGGCGGCCGGTTCAAGATCCCCCTGTTGCAGGGAACCGAACTGCGCAGTGTGGGCTATTCGCGTTTGTGGGCCCGGCCGGTCGTGCCCACCAGCGGCGCCGGCGGCTTCAACGATTACGACGGGCTCGAGGTCATCAAGCGCTGGCGACTCGGGGACTACAGTCTCAGGTTCCAGGGCGCTTATGGCATTGCCGACCATCATCGGGACGTCATCGACAGCGACGACGTCAAGCTGATATCGACCCGTATCGAACGCGACCAGTCGTGGGTCAACCTGGCACTGCTGCATACGCGTTACGACGTGTCGAGAGCAGACGGTACGTCGCTGATCGGGGAAGACGTGGAAGCGCTGATGGGCAGCGTCGAGGGCGAGCTGACGTTCGGCGACGTCGTGGTGAACCTCGGTTATTCCTTCAACGATGCCGAGATCATTCCGGACGAGAACATGGCGTATCTCTCGCTCGGCTATCGCATGAACCGGCTGACGCCGTACCTGCTGTATCAGAACCGGTCGATGACCTTCGAGGCACTCGAAAGACAGCCGCTGCCTCCCGGCGCACCGCCACCGCCGCCCCGCCTGACGCCCGAAAGGGATGGCAAGCTGAACACGCGCGGGCTGGCGGTCGGACTCCGCTACGACCTCGGTGCGAGCTACGCCATCAAGGCGCAGATCGAACGGCAGTCGAATCACGACGAAAGTTACGTCGGGCAGCCGGTCATCGACGAATCGGCGACGATCTATACGCTCGTCTTCGAGGGGGTGTTCTAGATGCGCGCCCTCGCTCTGCTGCTCTTGCCGCTGCTGTGTCTGGCCGGCGCCAGTCACGCACAACTCGCCGTGGTGGCCGGCAAGGATTCGTCGATTGCACAGCTCGACGAGCGTGAGGTGGCCGACATCTTTCTCGCCAGAACCACTCGCCTGCCGGACGGCAGCCGGGTCAAGGTGTTCGAACTCGGCAACGATGCCTACCGCGCCGTGTTCTACCGCGAGGTTGCGGGCAAGACGCTGCCGCAGATCAATTCGTACTGGACCACGCTCATTTTCACCGGCAAGGGCAGGCCGCCGAGGAGCATCGGTGAAGAACGGGCATTGGTCGATCTTCTGAACAGCGACCCGCATGCGATCGGCTATCTTCCGCTCGACCAGGCCAATGAGTCGGTGAAGATCCTGTTCATCGTATATTGAGCGTGTGGAACATCCTCAAGCCGCCCCGATCGGCAGCGCCGTCTTGTCCACCACCCGCCGCAGCACGAAGCTCGAATGCACACCGGTCACGCCCTCGATGCGCGTGATGCGGTCGAGCAGCAACTCCTGATAGGCATCCATGTCGCGCACCACGACCTTGAGCTGGTAATCGGCGTCCTGGCCCGTGATGAGCAGGCATTCGAGCACCTCGGGCAGGCTGCTGATCTTCTGCTCGAAGTTGGCGAAGCGTTCCGGTGTGTGGCGGTCCATGGAAATATGCACCAGCGCCGTGAGCGTCAGGCCGAGCTTGCGCGCGTCGAGCATCGCGCGGTAGCCGGCGATCAGACCGCTCTCTTCGAGCGCGCGTACGCGGCGCAGGCAGGGGGAAGGGGAGAGGCCGATGCGCTCGGCCAGTTCCTGGTTGCTCAGGCGGCCGTCCTGTTGCAGTTCCTCCAGGATGCGGCGGTCGTAACGGTCGAGAGACATGGGTGGCTCCTCGGCAGAATGGTTGTGCAAAGTACTGCTCCCTCTCCCTCATCCGGCCCTTCGGGCCACCTTCTCCCAAAGGGGGAAGGGAAGAGGTGCGGTTCTCTGCCGCAGGGATCTGCAAACACAGCGGAAGAGCCGTATCTGCTATTGCTTAGGCATTGTATGCCGATAATAGTAATAGGCTGGCAATTTTATGCCAATCATTCGCCTATCAAGACATGAATTCGCAATCATTCTCCCCGTGTGCGCGGCTAATCTTTCCCTCAACCGGCCGCAGTCCTCGGCGCCGCCCGCTTATCCAGCGACGGCCGCCGCAAGCCCGCCCCAAAAGGGCAGGCGAGGCGGGCCGGTGACTTTCCGCCGCCATTGCACGAACAGGAGACCGCCGCCATGTTGAAGCAGCCGCATACCAAGTACCGTCCGTTCCCGCCCGTTCGGCTGACCGACCGCACATGGCCGGATCGCATCATCGAGCGCGCGCCGATCTGGATGAGCACCGATCTGCGCGACGGCAATCAGGCCCTGTTTGAACCAATGAATGCCGAGCGGAAACTGCGCATGTTCGAGACGCTCTGCGCGATCGGCTTCAAGGAGATCGAGGTCGCCTTTCCCTCGGCCTCGCAGACCGATTTCGACTTCGTGCGTTCGTTGATCGAGCAGAAACGCATCCCGGACGACGTCACCATCGAGGCCCTCACGCAGGCGCGGCCGCATCTCATCGACCGCACGGTCGAGGCCTTGCGTGGCGCACGGCGCGCGATCGTCCATGTCTACAACGCCACCTCGCCGAACTTCCGCGAGGTCGTGTTCGACATGAGCCGCGAGCAAGTGGTCGAGATGGCGGTGTCGTCCGTGCGGCGTATCCGCGAGCGCTGCGAGGCGCATCCGGAGACCGAATGGGTGCTCGAATACAGTCCCGAGACCTTCACCGCGACCGAACTCGATCTCGCGAAGGAGGTTTGCGACGCCGTGGTCGAGGCCTGGGGTGCGACGCCCAGCCGCAAGGTCATCATCAATCTGCCCGCGACCGTCGAGGTGGCGACGCCCAACGTCTACGCCGACCAGATCGAGTGGATGCACCGCCATCTCGCGCGCCGCGACAGCATCGTGCTCAGCGTGCATCCGCACAACGATCGCGGCAGCGCGGTTGCCGCGGCGGAACTCGCGATCATGGCCGGCGCCGATCGCGTCGAAGGCTGTCTGTTCGGCAACGGCGAGCGCACCGGCAACGTCGACATCGTGACGCTCGCGCTCAATCTCTATACGCAGGGCGTCGATCCCGAACTCGACTTCTCCGACATCAATGCCGTCGCACGCACGGCCGAGTCCTGCACGCAATTGCCGATCCATCCGCGCCATCCCTACGTCGGCGATCTCGTGTTCACGGCCTTTTCCGGCTCGCATCAGGATGCGATCAAGAAGGGCTTCGCGGCGCAGGACCCGGAGGGCTACTGGGCCGTGCCGTATCTGCCGATCGACCCGGCCGACGTCGGCCGCAGCTACGACTCGATCATTCGCGTCAACAGCCAGTCCGGCAAGGGCGGCATCGCCTACCTGCTCGAAAACGCCTATGGCCTCGTCATGCCGCGTCGCATGCAGATCGAATTCAGCGGCGTCGTGCAACGGCGCACCGACGAGACCGGCGGCGAGATGACGGCCGCCGAGTTGTGGGACATGTTCACGCAGGCATATCTCCACGCCGATGCGCCGTTGCGCTATCGCGAACATCACCTGTTCGAACGCGGCGATGCCCAGGGCGTGCGCCTCACGCTCGAAGTGGACGGCGAACCGGTCACCCTCGTCGGCGAAGGCAACGGTCCCATCGATGCGGTGATTCACGCACTCCGCATGCCCGTGCGCGTGCAGTCCTACGAGGAACGTTCGCTCGGCCAGGGCGCCGACGCCAAGGCCGCCGCGCTGGTCGAAGTCGCAGTGGGCGACCAGACCGCCGGCAGCTTCGGCGCCGGCATCCACGCCAACATCATCACTGCCTCGGTACTGGCGATCCTCTCCGGCATCAATCGCCAGTTGGCGCAGCACCCCGAACGCGACGACGTGCTCGACGTGTTCGCCGAGCGGGTGCGCATGGTGGGGTGAGTTGC
>JAQVJI010000130.1 GCA_028695255.1 Chromatiales bacterium
CTCGACCGCAAGCTGCGCGAGAACACGCAGTTCGAGCTCGTGAACATCCAGGAACGCGTCGGCACCACCTTCGTCATGGTCACGCACGACCAGGAGGAGGCGATGACCATGTCGACGCGCATCGCGGTGATGGACGCCGGGCGAATTCTTCAGGTCGGCACGCCGGGCGAGATCTACGAATATCCGGGCAATCGCTTCGTGGCCGAGTTCATCGGTGCGGTCAACGTGTTCGAGGGTCGCGTCGCCGAACCGCTGGAGGAGCAATTGATCATTCAGTCGCCGCAGGCCGACGGCGAACTGCTGATGGATCACGCCGCACCGCTCACCGTCGGCACGCCGGTGGCGGTGGCGATCCGGCCCGAGAAGATCCGCGTCATCGAGCAGGAACCCGCCGACGGACGCAACTGGGTGCGCGGCGTGGTGAAGGAGATCGGCTATCTCGGCGACGTCTCGATCTATCACGTGCGCACCGAACGCGACAAGGTGGTGCAGGTACAGGTCACCAACCTCGCGCGCCGCACCGCACCGCCGCTGACCTGGGATCAGGAAGTCCTGCTCGGCTGGGCATCCGACGCCGGCGTGGTGCTGCCGGCATGAAGGTCGACCAGCCGCCGCGCTACCGCTCGCCTTCACTGCTGCGCAACCGCTTCGAGCGCGGCATCAAGAGTCTGACCCAGGGCCGCCTCGGCCGCACGGTCGTGATCGCCCTGCCCTACGGCTGGCTGGCGCTGTTCCTGCTCGTGCCGTTCCTGATCGTGTTCAAGATCAGTCTGGCCGAAGCGATGCTGGCCAGCCCGCCGTTCTCGCCGCTCGTCAACTGGACGGAAGACATGGCGCTGCAACTGCGCCTGCAACTCTCCAACTACGCCATCCTGTGGCAGGACCCGATCTATCTCGACGCCTACTGGAATTCGCTCAAGGTGGCGGCGGTGTCGACCCTCGTCTGCCTGCTGGTCGGCTACCCGATGGCGCTCGGCATCGCGCGCGCCCCCGGCAACTGGCGCATGGTGTTGCTGCTGCTCGTGATCCTGCCGTTCTGGACCAGCTTCCTGATCCGCGTCTATGCCTGGATCGGCCTGTTGCAGGGCAACGGTCTGGTCAATCAGGTACTGCTTGCGTTCGGCCTGATCGATACGCCGCTGGCGCTGTTGCACAGCAACTTCGCGGTCTATCTCGGCATCGTCTACTCCTATCTGCCGTTCATGGTACTGCCGCTGTACGCGACGCTGATGCGCCTGGACGACACGCTGCTCGAAGCCGCCGCCGATCTCGGCTGCCGGCCGTGGAAGGCCTTTCTCACGGTGACGCTGCCACTGTCGATGCCGGGCGTGATCGCGGGTTCGCTGCTGGTGTTCATCCCGGCGGTGGGCGAGTTCGTGATCCCCGACCTGCTCGGCGGTCCGGACTCGCTGATGATCGGCAAGGTGCTGTGGAGCGAGTTCTTCTCCAACCGCGACTGGCCGGTGGCCTCGGCCGTGGCAGTGGCGATGCTGGTATTTCTCGTCGTACCGCTGGCGCTGCTCCAGCGCATCGAGGAACGCCACACCACGGGCGGGCGCTGAAACCATGAGTGGACGCCGCCCCTTCCTGCTGTTCACGCTGCTGGCCTTCGGCTACGCCTTCCTGTATCTGCCGATCGTCACGCTGATCGTCTATTCCTTCAACGAATCGCGGCTGGTCACGGTGTGGGGCGGCTTCTCGACGCGCTGGTATGTCGAGCTGTTCCGCAACGAGCAGATGCTGTCGGCGCTGTGGCTGTCGCTGCGCATCGCGGCCATGAACGCGAGCGTCGCGGTGGTGCTCGGCACGCTGGCGGCGCTCACGCTGGTGCGCTTCCGGCGCTTTCGCGGCCGCACGCTGTTCGCCGGCATGGTGGCCGCGCCGCTGGTGATGCCGGAGGTGATTCTCGGCCTGTCGGGGCTGCTGCTGTTCGTGACGATGGAACAACTCATCGGCTGGCCGGAAGGGCGCGGCGTCACCACCATCACGATCGCGCACATCACCTTCTCCAGCGCCTACGTCGCGGTGATCGCGCAATCGCGTTTGTCGCAACTCGACGTGAGCCTCGAAGAAGCGGCGATGGACCTCGGCGCGCGGCCGTGGAAGGTGTTCCTGCTCATCACGCTGCCGATCATCTCGCCGGCGCTGATCGCCGGCTGGCTGCTCGCCTTCACGCTGTCGATGGACGATCTGGTGATCGCGAGCTTCGTGTCGGGTCCGGGCGCGACGACGCTGCCGATGGTCGTCTACTCCAGCGTGCGCCTGGGCGTCAGTCCGCAGATCAACGCGCTTGCCACGCTCATCGTGCTCGTGGTCAGCACTGGCATCGTCGTCGCCGGCTGGCTGCTGCACCGGCAGGAACGGCGCCGGCAGGAGAATGCGGCGCGATGGTTGCGGGCGGGTTGATCCCGGCGGCCGGGCCTCGTGACCGAGGCGACCTGGCGTTGGAACGGCGGACGCTATGACGACTTCAGCGCCGCCTCCAACCGCTCGCACACGGTCTTGATGACCTCCAGCCGGCCGACGCGTTTGTCCTCGCCGGGGATCAGATACCAGGGTGCGTATTCGGTACTCGTGCGGATGACCATTTCGTTGACCGCCGCCTTGTAGTCGCCCCAGCGCTCGCGGTTGCGCCAGTCCTCGTCGGTGATCTTGTGCTGTTTGTAGGCGACGCGTTCGCGTTCGCGGAAGCGCCGGAGCTGTTCTTCCTTGCTGATGTGCAGCCAGAACTTGAGCAGCACGATGCCGTGTTCGGCGAGCTGCTGCTCGAACTCGTTGATCTCGTGATAGGCGCGTCGCCAGTGGTGCTCGGCGGCGAAACCCTCGACCCGTTCGACCAGTACGCGGCCGTACCACGAGCGATCGTAGATGGTGAGACGCCCGGCGCGCGGCAGGTGGCGCCAGAAGCGCCACAGATAATGATGTGCGCGCTCCTCGTCGGTGGGTGCGGCGACCGGGAACACGCGATACAGCCGCGCATCGATCGAGTTGGTGATGCGCCGGATCGCGCCGCCCTTGCCGGCCGCGTCCCAACCCTCGAACACCATCACGCAGGAGCGCTTCTGCGTGTAGGTCTCCCATACCAGTTCGTTGAGCCGGCCCTGGTAGGTCTGCATGCGTTCCTTGTAATCGCCGCGTTCGTCGAGCCCGGCGAGCTTGACGTGGTCGAGCACGGTCACCTGCGCGGTCGGGGTCTGCGGCAGGCTCGGCGCATGCGAGCTGAGGCCGTTGCCGCCATGCTGTTCGACGTGTTGCAAGCGGGCACGAATCGCCTCCAGCACGGTGCGTCCGACGGTGAGGTCGCGGTAGCGGCGGTCGGTGGCCTCGATCATGAACCAGGGCGCGTGGCCGCTGTCGGTCTCGCGGATCACGCGCTCGCTGACGGCGAGAAACTGCTTGTAGTGTTTCGGTTTGCGCGACAACTGCGGCGCGGCGTGCCAGCGCGAGCGCGGGTCCTTTTCCAATGCGGCGAGGCGCTTCTTCTGCACGTCGCGCGGCAGATGGAACCAGAATTTCAGGATCAGCGCATCGTCGGCCGTGAGCATCTGTTCCAGGTCCTTGATGCGCGACAGTTCGGCATCCAGGCGGCCCTCGTCCCAGATTTCGTCGAAGCGCATGTCGATCGCATGCGAGTACCAGGCGCCGAAGTGGATGCCGATGATGCCGCGCGCCGGCAGGTTGCGCCAGTAACGCCAGTAGGGCGGACGTTCCTTTTCCTCGTCGGTGCTGTCCCAGTAGGCGTGGGTCTCGATGCCGCGCGTGTCGAGCCATTCGTTCAGGCGGTTGACGACTTCGCCCTTGCCGGCCGCGTCCACGCCCGCGATGATGACGATCACCGGCACGTTGCTGTCGCGCAATTGCTGCTGCACCGCCAGCAGTTGCGCTCGCAGTTCGGCGATCTGCGTCTTGTAGTCCTCCTTCGACACCGTGCGGCCGAGTTCCGCTGCCTCGAACATGCCTGCCCCCTGGTTTTTTTATGCGTGTCGGTCAAGATGCGTGGCACGCCGCCCGCTGTCAACGTTTTCGCCGGTTCCGCTCCGGATCGGCCGTAACGGGCCACTACCCGTACTTGCCCGGACCGGCGTCAGGTCGTACCCTTCGGACTCATCTTTTCATCCCAACAGAGCGTGGTACCGCCATGAACGTCGATCTGGCCCGTTTCAACATGGTCGAACAGCAAGTCCGCCCCTGGGACATCCTGGATCAGCGGGTGCTGGACGTGCTGGAACGGATACCGCGCGAAAACTTCGTACCGCATGCCCACCGCAATCTCGCCTTCGCCGATCTGGAGATTCCGCTCGGCCACGGCGAGGTCATGCTGGCACCGAAGATCGAGGGCCGCATCCTGCAGGCGCTGACGCTGCAACCCACCGACGTCGTGCTGGAGATCGGCACCGGTTCCGGCCATCTCACGGCCTGTCTGGCGCAACTGGCGGCGCAGGTACACAGCGTCGACATCCACGCCGATTTCACCCAGGCGACGCAGGCCCAGTTGACGGAGATCGGCATCGACAACGTGACGCTCCACACCGGCGACGCAAGTGCGGGCTGGCCGCAGCCGGGCCGTTACGACGTCATCGTCGTCGGCGGTTCGCTGCCCGAGTATCGCGACGACTTCGAGCGCCAGCTCAATCCCGGCGGACGTCTGTTCGTCGTCGTCGGCGAGGCACCGGTGATGGAGGCAATGCTGGTGACGCGTACCAGCGAGGACGCCTATGCCCGCATCGCCCTGTTCGAGACCTGCCTGCCGCCGCTCGCGGGCGTCGAACCAAAGCCGAAATTCATGTTCTGAGTCGTTACCGCCCCGCGGAACGCGGGGCGGGCGAACCACCCGCGCGAAGACCGCCAGGTCTTCGCGTTTTTTCTTTGTGCGGAGCAAAAAGATGAACCAACCCACCATCACCGTTTCCAGCCTGGACCTCGAGCGCATCGAGCGCCTGCTGGAGCAGGCCGGACGCGACGAACACCAACCATTGCGGCGCGAACTGGAACGTGCCGAGGTGCGCGAACCGGAGGAGATGCCGGCCGACGTGATCACGATGAACAGCACCGCCCTGTTCGTGGACGAGGACAGCGGCACCAAGCGCGAGATGACGCTTGCCTACCCGCGCGACGCCGACGGTGCCAGCGGACGGGTATCGATCCTCGCCCCGGTCGGCAGCGCGCTGCTCGGCCTGGCGGTCGGCCAGCGCATCGACTGGCCGGCGCCGTCGGGCGGCAAGCCGCTGCGCCTGCGCGTGCTCGCGATCCGCTACCAGCCCGAAGCGGCCGGCGCCTATCATCGCTGATCCCCCCGGAGTCAGGCCATGCGTCATCTGCGTCCACGCGAATTGCAGCAGCATCTCGAACAGGCGAAGGAATCCCCGCTGCTGCTCGACGTGCGCGAGCCATGGGAGTACCAGACGGTTCGCCTCGAAGGGAGCGTGCTGGTACCCATGCGCACCGTACCGACGGTGATGGACGCATGGGCGCACGAGCGGCAGATCGTCGTCATCTGCCATCACGGCGTGCGCAGC
Source organism: Chromatiales bacterium (assembly GCA_028695255.1). Taxonomy (GTDB): domain Bacteria; phylum Pseudomonadota; class Gammaproteobacteria; order Ectothiorhodospirales; family Ectothiorhodospiraceae; genus JAQVJI01. The sequence goes on from JAQVJI010000130.1 coordinate 5,517, forward strand.
CAGCAGGTGGCACATTATCTGGAAATGAACGGCTTCACCGACGTCATCAACCTGAGCGGCGGCATCGACGCCTGGGCGCGGGAAGTGGACCCGTCGATGCCCCTGTACTAATCCGCCGTTTGCTATAGAATCCGGGACATACTGACCGCTCGGTCGGCCGCATCGCCGCCGAATTTCACAGGATCACCGCAAGGAGTCACCCGATGAAACTGAAAGCCCTCGTCGCCAGCCTGACCCTGTTGGCCGCCACCTCCGCCGGCGCCCAGGTCGCCGATCTCCAGACCGTCTACGAACTCGCGCTCCAGAACGACAGCGAGCTGCGCGCGGCCGAGGCAACCTACCGCGCGGCGCTCGAAAACCGACCCATCGCGCGCGCCGCGCTGCTGCCGCAGATCAGCCTCAGTGCCAGCCGCACGCATAACGAGACCGACGTCAGCCCCGACGGCGCACCTTCCAGCGATTACGGCTACGACACCGACGACTACCGCCTGACGCTCAACCAGAGCGTCTACGACTATCGCAACTGGGTGCAGTTGAAGCAGGCCGACCTTGGCACCTACGCCGCCGGCGCCACGCGCGACGCGGCCCGCCAGAACCTGATCGTGCGCGTCGCGCAGGCCTATTTCGACGTGCTCGCGGCCGAGGACAGCCTGACCTTCGCCAAGGCCGAAAAGGAAGCCGTCGCGCGTCAGCTCGAACAGACCCAGCGGCGCTTCGAGGTCGGCCTGATCGCCATCACCGACGTCAAGGAATCGCAGGCGCAATACGACCTCACCGTGGCGCAGGAAATCGCCGCCACCAACCAACTCGACGTGGCGCGCGAAGCGCTGACCGTGGTCACCGGCGAATCGATCGACATGCTGGCCAAGCTGTCGGCGGAACTGCCGCTGCTCAAGCCCGAACCGGCCAACGTGCAGGAATGGGTCGACTGGGCGCTCACCAACAACCTGCAACTGGTCGCCACGCGCTACAGCACCGAAGTGAGCGCCGAGGAGATCAAGCGCCAGCGCGGCGGCCATTATCCGACGCTGGGCCTGGCCGCCTCCTACGCCCGCACCGAACTCGGCGACAATCCACAGGGTGCGCGCGACGTCGACGACACCCAGATCGCGCTGCAATTGCAGATACCGATCTTCAGCGGCGGTCTCACCACCTCGCTCACCCGCCAGGCACGCGAACAGTTCGACGCCGCGAAGGAACAACACGAACTCGTGCGCCGCAACACCGTGCGCAGCACGCGCGCCTCGTACCTGACCGTTGAGGCCAACGTCGCGCGCGTACAGGCGTTGGCACGCGCGCTCGAATCCACCCAGGCCGCCGCCGAAGCCGCCCAGGCCGGCTTCGAGGTCGGCACCCGCACCGCCGTCGACGTCCTGCTCGCCCTGCGCGAGGTCTACCGCGCCCAGCGCGACTACGCCCAGGCCCGCTACGACTACCTGGTGGAAACCCTGCGCCTGCGCCAGGCCGCCGGCATCCTGGTCGTCGACGATCTGATGCACATCAACCGCTGGCTGGAGACGCGCTGACCGGGCAACCGCCCCGCAGGAGCGGCTGCACCGCGATCGGGCCCGGTGTCACGGTTTCCAGATCACGCTGCGCAAGCTGCGTGACGGACGATGCTTCGATCGGCACCGCACGTCAGGTAGTGCGACAGCGGGTAGGGTGGGTTGAGGAACGAAACCCACGCGGCGCATTCTCACGCAGCCGGACCCCGCATTTCGCCCGCTGGTGAATCGGCGCTATGCTTTGGCACATCAGCCGCACCGACGGAGCCCGCGCATGCCCCCCGAAGCAGCCCTCGCCCACGGCCTGAGCCACGACGAGTATTTCCGGCTCGAACAGAAACAGGATCAACGCTACGAATATCTCGCCGGCGAGGTCTTCGCGATGGCCGGTGGCTCGGAACGACACGCGCTGATCGGAGCCAACGTGCTCACGGCACTTGCCAACGCCACCCGCGACAAGCCCTGCCGCGTCTACGGCGCGGACATGAAGCTGCACATCGCCGCCCACGACCAGTTCTGCTATCCCGACGTCATGCTGCTCTGCGAACAGGGCCGGCGCCACGAACGTCACGTCGAGAATCCGATCCTGATCGTCGAAGTCCTCTCGCCCACTACGCAGGCCTACGACCGCGGACTCAAGTTCGAGCACTATCGCAGCATCGAAGGACTCGGTTATTACCTGCTCATCGACCAGGACCGCCCGCACGTGGAACTGTTCGAACG
>JAQVJI010000131.1:0-6251 GCA_028695255.1 Chromatiales bacterium
GTGGTGACGGAAAAGATCCGTCACAGCTATCAGCACTGCTGGCGCCACAAGACGCCGATCATCTTCCGCGCCACGCCGCAGTGGTTCATCGGCATGGACCACCAGGGCCTGCGCGAGGCCGCGCTGGCGGCGATCCGTGAAGTGAAATGGACGCCCGACTGGGGTCAGGCGCGCATCGAGGGCATGGTCGCCAACCGGCCCGACTGGTGCATCTCGCGCCAGCGCAACTGGGGCGTGCCGATCGCGCTGTTCGTGCACAGGGACACGAGCGAGCTGCATCCCGATACGCCGCGCCTGATCGAGGCCGTCGCGCGCAAGATGGAACAGGAGGGCGGCATCGAGGCCTGGTTCCGGCTCGATCCGAAGGAAGTCCTTGGCGCCGACGCCGAGCATTATGTGAAGGTCACGGACACGCTGGACGTCTGGTTCGATTCCGGCACCACCCATGCCACGGTGCTGGAACAGCGGCCGGAACTGAACGTCATGCCGGCCGACCTGTATCTCGAAGGCTCGGACCAGCATCGCGGCTGGTTCCAGTCCTCGCTGCTGACCGCAGTCGCGATGCGTGGCAAGGCGCCCTACAAGGGCGTGCTCACGCACGGCTTCACGGTCGACGCGCAGGGCCAGAAGATGTCGAAGTCGAAGGGCAACGTGGTCGCGCCGCAGCAGGTCGTCGGCACGCTCGGCGCCGACATCCTGCGCCTGTGGGTCGCCGCCACCGACTATTCGGGCGAGATGGCGGTGTCCGACGAGATCCTCAAGCGCACGGCCGACGCCTATCGCCGCCTGCGCAACACCGCGCGTTTTCTGCTCGCCAATCTGAACGGCTTCGATCCGGCGCGGCACCTGCTGCCGGCGGACGAACTGCTGTCGCTCGACCGCTGGGCGGTGGCACGCACGGCGGCCGTGCAGGATGCGGTACGTCATGCCTACGAGAGCTTCGAGTTCCACCAGATCTATCAGCGCGTGCACAACTTCTGCGTCGTCGACATGGGCGGTTTCTATCTCGACGTCATAAAGGACCGCCAGTACACGACGCAGGCCGACAGCCGCGCGCGCCGTTCGGCGCAGACCGCGCTGTATCACATCGTCGAGGCGCTCACGCGCTGGCTCGCGCCGATCCTGTCCTTCACCGCCGAGGAGATCTGGCGCCATCTGCCCGGCGAGCGCGACGAGACGGTCTTTCTGGCGCAGTGGTACGAGTTGCCGCCGATCCCGGCCGACGACGCCATGGGTCTCGCCTTCTGGGACCGCATCATCGGCGTGCGCGAACAGGTCAACCGCGAACTGGAGAAGCTGCGCGTGGCCGGCGGCATCGGTTCCGCGCTCGATGCCGAGGTCGATCTGTACTGTGAAGGGGCTCTGCACGATGCGCTGGCGCGTCTGGGCGACGAACTGCGCTTCGTGCTCATCACCTCCGAGGCGCGCGTGCGCACGGCCGCCGGGCGTCCCGCCGACGCGGTGGCGGTCACGCTTGCCGACGGCACGCAACTGTGGATCGTCGTGCGCGCGAGCGAACATGCCAAGTGTGTGCGCTGCTGGCATCACCGTGCCGACGTCGGCCAGGACGCGGAACATCCCGAGCTGTGCGGCCGCTGCGTCGAGAACGTCGCGGGTGCCGGCGAGCGGCGCGAGTTCGCCTGATGCTGCGCTGGCTCTGGCTGTCGGCTGTGGTGCTGGTGCTGGATCAGGCGACCAAGTTCGCGGCTGATGACCTGCTGACGCTGTATGCGCCGGTCGAGGTGCTGCCGTTCTTCAACCTGAGCCTGTCCTACAACCCCGGTGCCGCCTTCAGCTTCCTCGCCGGCGCCTCCGGCTGGCAGCGCTGGTTCTTCTCCGTCCTGGCGCTCGGCGTGAGCGTGTTCATCGTGCTGTGGATCAAGCGCCTGCAAGCGCATGAACGCTGGACGGCCGCAGGACTGGCGCTGATCCTCGCCGGCGCCATCGGCAATCTGATCGATCGCCTGCTCTATGGTCACGTCGTCGACTTCATCCAGTTGTACTACGACCGCTTCTACTGGCCGACCTTCAACATCGCCGACTCGGCGATCACGGTCGGTGCGGTGGTGCTGGTGGTACATACCCTGTTCTTCGGCTCCGAAACCGCCGGCAAGGCCGCCTCATGATCGGCTACGGCAGCCGGGTGCGCCTGCACTACGAGATCCGGCTCGAGGATGGCACGCTGGTCGATTCCAGCTTCGATGACGAGCCGATGGAAATCACCATCGGCGGCGGCGACATCGAGAGCGGACTGGAACTGGCCCTGATCGGCCTCGGGCCGGGTGACCGCGAGACGATCGTGATCCCACCCGGGCAGGCCTTCGGCCTGCCGGACGAGGCGGCGGTGCAGACCCTGCCGCGCGAGACGTTCCCGCCCGACATGGAACTCGCGCCGGGTGTGGTGGTGCAGTTCGATACGCCGGCCGGCGATGCGGTGCCGGGTCTGATTCGCAGCGTGGCCGAAGACGCGGTGACCGTGGACTTCAATCACCCGCTGGCCGGTCACGAACTCAGCTTCACGGTCGAGATCCTCGACGTCGGGACCGGTCCTGCGCCCTGAAAAAACCGTGGGAGCGGCTCTGCCGCGACCATCCCTCGCGCCGCCTCCTATCGCGGCAGAGCCGCTCCCACAAGTTGCCCGCCGCCGCGCATCACCACACCGTCGCCGAGGGAAGTTGTCCGCCAGCCCCGCTGCCGCTATCGTGCCCGCCATGACCGTCCTGCTCGCCAATCCGCGCGGCTTCTGTGCCGGCGTCGAACGCGCCATCGAGATCGTCGAGCGCGCGCTCGAACGCTTCGGCGCGCCGATCTACGTGCGCCATGAAGTCGTGCACAACCGCTACGTGGTCGAAGACCTGCGCCGCAAGGGCGCGGTGTTCGTCGACGAACTCGATGCGGTGCCCGACGGCGCGACGGTGATCTTCAGTGCCCACGGCGTGCCGAAACAGGTGCAGGACGAGGCCGAGCGCCGCCGTCTGCGCGTGTTCGACGCCACCTGTCCGCTGGTGACCAAGGTGCATCTGGAGGTGTCGCGCCACGCCGATCAGGCGGAGGACGTGGTGCTGATCGGGCATGCCGGCCATCCCGAGGTCGAGGGCACGCTCGGGCGCTACGACGCGAGCCGCGGCGGGCACATCCATCTGGTGGAAAACGTGGCCGATGTGGCGGGGCTGGCGGTGCGCGATCCGGCGCATCTGGCCTACGTCACGCAGACCACGCTGTCGGTCGACGACACCGCCGCGATCGTCGACGCGCTGCGCGAGCGCTTTCCCGCCATCCGCGGCCCGCGCAAGGACGACATCTGCTACGCGACGCAGAACCGCCAGGATGCGGTGAAGGCGCTGGCCGAACGTTCCGACCTGATCCTGGTCGTCGGCTCGCCCAACAGCTCCAATTCCAATCGCCTGCGCGAGATCGCCGAGCGCGCGGGCGTCGAGGCTCATCTGATCGACGACGCCACGCAGATCGATCCGGCCTGGCTCGCCGGCCGCGAGCGCATCGGCGTTTCTGCCGGTGCGTCGGCGCCCGACGTGCTGGTGCGTGCGGTGGTGGAGCGTCTGGAAGAACTCGGTTTCGGTGCGGCGGTGGAGGTCTCCGGGCGTGCCGAGGACATCCATTTCGTGCTGCCGGCCGGGCTGCGGTAGCGGATGCCATCGATGCGGCGATCGCCGCATCAAGAACAATCCCCCGCCGCACCGGCTTCCACCCGCGGCCGGCCGGTGTTGCTGATCGCCACATGCCGCACCACGTCACCGGCGCAGATCTTCACCGTGCCCGGCTGGATGGCGCCCGATGTCTTGGCGTTGAGGCCGCTGGGCAGATAGGAGACATAGTCGGCGACATGGGTGTTGCCGCGTGCCGTCAAACCGGGCAGGGCATCGAACACCCGCAATACCAGCGACGCGTCGCTCACCGTGGCGTCGTCGTTCACGTCGACGAAGACGATGAAGCCCTGTTCGTAGCCGCCGCTGGCGGCGCAGGTCGCGCCGTCGGTGCTCTTGCACACCGTCACCCGCTGTCCGCGCTTGATCGCCTCCGAGCGCGCGCTCATCAGCGCGGTGATGAAGGTGTTGACCGCAGTGGCGGCACGGTTGCCCTGCACCAGCGTGCGAAACGACGGGATGGCCAGCGACAGGCCGATGGCGGCGACGACGAGAACGACGAGCAATTCGACGAGTGTGAACGCGGCTTCCCTGCGCATGGACGGTCCTCCCTGGACGGTGTTGTCTGTCTCGTATGGAAGATAGACGCTATGCGCCCGACTGCAAGGCCGCCCGCGCCGCGGCTATACTGCGGGCCACGGACATTCCCTACCGGACATCCCCATGCATGCCATCGACAGCCTCATCGACGCCCATCTGGCCCAGGTCGAACAGGTCAGGACGCAGCGCGAGACCATTGAGATCATCGCGCGCGTGATCCATGACGCGATCGGCCGCGGCGGCAAACTGCTGACGATGGGCAACGGCGGCAGTGCGGCCGATGCGCAGCACCTGGCCGCCGAACTGGTCGGGCGCTTCGAATGCGAGCGCGGCGGGCTGCCGGCCGTCGCGCTCACCACCGACACCTCGATTCTCACCTCGATCGGCAACGACTATGGTTTCGATCAGGTGTTCTCGCGCCAGATCGAGGCGTTGGCGCGGCCGGGCGACGTGGTGTTGGGTCTTTCCACCAGCGGCAACAGCCGCAACGTGATCGAAGGCATGCGTGCGGCGAAGGACATGGAATGCCACACCGTCGGGCTGCTCGGCCACGACGGCGGCCGGTTGAAGGACATGGTGGACGTGGCGTTGATCGTGCCGTCGCAGAACACGGCACGCGTGCAGGAATGTCACATTCTGGTCGCACACATCCTGTGTGCGCTGATCGAGGCGGCGTGAGAGATCGAGGTCAGGCGGCAGGCTCGCCGGCACCGACCACGTTCGATATTTCCACCATCCGACCCTCGATCCAGGTCTCGACGTCTTGCATGATCGCCTCCGGGCTGCGGCCTTGGCTGTGGACGGCGGGGCCGATCTCGACGCGAATGATGCCGGGGCGTTTGATGAAGCTGTCCTTGGGCCAGAACTCGCCCGCGTTGTGCGCGATCGGCACGATCGGATAGCCGGTGCGCGCGGCGAGGATCGCGCCGCCCGGTTTGTAGCGTCCGCGTTGTCCCGGCGGCACGCGCGTGCCTTCCGGAAAGATCACCACCCAGATGCCCTGATCCAGTCGATCGCGACCCTGATCGACGAGTTGATCCATCGCGCGCTTGCCGGCGCGGCGGTCGATCGCGATCGGTCGGAGCATGCCGATGCCCCAGCCGAAGAACGGGATGCGCATCAGCTCCTTCTTGAGCACCCATACCTGCGGCGGCAGAAAGCGTTGCAGCGCCAGCGTCTCCCAGGCCGACTGGTGCTTGGACATCACGATCGCCGCGCCCGGCGGGATGTGCTCGCGGCCGTGCACCTCGTAGCGCAGGCCGCAGGCGATGCCGAGCCACCAGATGTTGAAGCGCGTCCATTGCGAGATGATGCGGTAGCGCCCGTAGAAACCGAGCGGAAAGGTGAGCAGCGCAAGCAGTGCGAACAGGATCGTCGACAGCGCGAGGCCGATGTAGAACAGCGTCGAGCGCAGGCCGGCCAGCATCATGTCCGACCCTCGTCAGACCACAGCAGGTCGTCGACGAAACTCGCGAGATCGTCGAACACCGGCGTGCCTTCGGGTACCTTGCCCTTGGCGACAGTCGCCGCGCCCTTGCCGGTGCGCACCAGCACGCCGTGCGCACCGACCGCCGCCGCGGCCTCGATGTCGCGCAGCGAATCGCCGACCGCCGGCACGCCGAGCAGATCGACGTGCAGGCGTGTCGCGATGTCGTGGAACAGCCCCGGTTTCGGCTTGCGGCAGGCGCAACCGTCATCCGGGCCGTGCGGGCAGAAGAAGATCGCGTCGACGTGTCCGCCCATCGGTTCCAGCAGGCGCTGCATCTTCTGGTGCATCGCATGCAATGTCTCGACGTCGAAATGGCCGCGTGCGATGCCCGATTGGTTGGAGGCGATCACCACCTGCCAGCCGGCCTGATTCAGGCGCGCGATCGCTTCAAGACTGCCGGGTATCGGTTTCCATTCGGCGGGCGAGCGGATGTAGTCCGGCGAGTCCTCGTTGATGACGCCGTCGCGATCGAGGATGACGAGTTTCATGGGCGTCGTCCGGTGGTGATGGATGAGATCATCGTGAAAACCAGCGTCTCATGCGTGGGAGCGGCTCTGCCG
>JAQVJI010000131.1:6351-7713 GCA_028695255.1 Chromatiales bacterium
TGCCGTGCCGTTCATTGCAATCGCGACAGGTCGGCCACGCGCAGGAACAGCGCGCTCAGGCGGTTCAGCAGGGCGAGGCGGTTGTCGCGCAGCGCCGGGTCCTCGGCCATCACCATCACGTGGTCGAAGAAGGCGTCGACCGGCATCCTGAGTGCGGCGAGAGCCGTCAGGCCGGCCTCGTAGTCGCCGTCGTCGAACAGCGGCCCGACCTGTGCGGCGAGGGTTTCGATGCGCGCGTACAGTTCGCGTTCGGCAGTCTCGGCGAAGTGCGTGGTGTCGATGGTCTCGGGCAATGCGCCCTCGACCTTCTTCAGGATGTTGTGGATGCGCTTGTGCGCGGCGGCAAGGCTCTCGGCCTCGGGCAGGCCGCGGAAGGCGGTCACGGCGCGCAGGCGCCGCGCGAGATCGAGCGGGCGCGTCGGACGACGTGCCAGCACGGCGTCGAGCACGTCATGCGCGATGCCCTGATCGGCAAAGTATCCGCGCAGGCGCTCCATCACGAAATCGAACACTTCGTCGACGCAGGGCATGGCGTCGACCTTGCCGGCGAGTCCGGCCGCGGCCGATTTCAGCAGCGCTTCGAGGTCCACGTCGAGGCCGCGCTCGATGACGATGCGCACGGCGCCGAGCGCTGCGCGGCGCAGGCCGTAAGGGTCCTTGTCGCCGGTCGGCTTCATGCCGGCGGCGAAGATGCCGACCAGCGTGTCGAGGCGTTCGGCCAGCGCCAGCGCCTGACCGGTGCCGCGCGCGGGCGTGTCGTCGCCGGCGAAACGCGGCATGTACTGTTCTTCCAGCGCCCAGGCGACGTCCGCCGGTTCGCGGTCGTGCAGCGCGTAGTAGCGGCCCATCACGCCCTGCAATTCCGGGAACTCGAACACCATGCTGCTCTGGAGATCGCACTTCGACAGCTCCGCCGCGCGCTCGGCCTGCGCGCGGTCGATGCCGATGGCCTCGGCGATCTCGCCGGCCAGCCGTTGCAGGCGCAGCGTCTTGTCGTACAGCGTACCGAGCTTCTGCTGGAACACCACCGTCTTCAGTGCCTCGACGCGCGCGGCGAGCGGTTGTTTGCGGTCCTGGTTCCAGAAGAACTCCGCATCCGAGAAGCGCGGCCGGATGACGCGCTCGTTGCCCTCGCGCACGCGGTCCGGCTCGCGGCTCTCGATGTTGCAGACGGTGACGAAATGCGGCATCAGGCGGCCGTTCGCGTCCACCACCGGGAAATATTTCTGGTTGTCCTGCATGGTGGTGATGAGCGCTTCCTGTGGCACGTCGAGGAAACGCGTCTCGAAGTGCCCGGCCAGCGCCGACGGCCATTCGACCAGCGCCGTGACCTCGTCGAGCAGCGACTCGGGCATGATCGCG
>JAQVJI010000132.1 GCA_028695255.1 Chromatiales bacterium
GGCAAGCCCTGGCCTGACCTGCTCCGGCCGGGCCGTTCCGACGCGACTTCCTGTTGCGGCGGAACTGAATGGGCCATCCATGGCCCATTCACCCGGCCTCCGCAGGTCAGTCCAGGGCGGTCCCAAGGGGAGACGATCCCTTCGTTCAGCCTGGACGGTTGGTCGGATGCGATGATGGGTTTGCAAACACCCTCTCATCCCTCATCCGGCAAGGCCATACCTTCCTTGCGGATCGCGTCCTCGGTGCGCTTGTTCATGACGATGATGCTGATGCGCCGGTTGATCGGGTTGAGCGGATCGGCCTGGTCATACGGCACGTTCGACGCCAGACCGACCACGCGTCCGACCTTGTCGCCGGCCAGACCGCCGTCGATCAGGGCGCGGCGCGCGGCATTCGCGCGGTCGGCCGACAGCTCCCAGTTGCTGTAATTGCGGCGCAGGTAGGGGCGTGCGTCGGTGTGGCCGCTGATGCTGATGCGGTTGGGCGCGCTGCTGATGATGGCGGCGATCTCGCGCAGGATGACGGCGGTGTAATTGCGCAGTTCGGCACTGCCGAGATCGAACATCGGCCGGTTCTCGCGATCGACGACCTGGATGCGCAAACCCTCGGGCGTGATGTCGAGCAGCAACTGGTCCTTGAAATCCTTAAGCGAGGGCGTCTGTTCGATGCGCTCTTCCAGTTGCCGTTTCAGGTCTTCGAGACGTTCCTGTTCGCGCCGTTCGGCCAGTTCGTCGACCGCTTCCGCGGTGGGCTCCTGGTAGAGTTCGAGTGCGCCTTCGAGGTCGATCGCACTGGTGCTCGGGCCGCCCGGCCCGATCGCCTCCGAGGCCGGTGGCGTCTGTGCGGTGCCGGCGACGGCCGACGGGTTCTGGAAATATTCCGAGATGGCGGCCTTCTGCTGGTCGCTGGTGCCGCCCATCAGCCACAGGGTGAGAAAGAAGGCCATCATGGCGGTGGCGAAGTCGGCGAAGGCCACCTTCCATGATCCACCGTGATGGCCGGCGTTCTTGACGATCTTCTTGATGACGATCGGCTGTTTCTTGTCCTGAAGTCCGGCCATTTCTGTCTCAGCCCTTCTTGGCCTGGCCCTGCTGCTTTACGTGCTGTTCCAGCTCCTGGAAAGCCGGGCGCAGCTCGCCGGGCATGGCCTTGCGCCCGAACTCGACCGCGATCTGCGGCGTGTAGCCGTGCAGGCTGGCCATGATGCAGGTCTTGATGGTCGCGAAATAGGCCGCCTCGTCCTTGGCGCGGCGCTCCAGTGCGGTGCTCACGGGTCCGACGAACCCGTAGGCCAGCAGGATGCCGAGAAAGGTGCCGACCAACGCGGCGGCGACCTTGGTGCCGATCTGTTCCACCGGCCCGCCGAGCGCACTCATGGTGTTGACGATGCCGAGCACGGCCGCCACGATGCCGAAACCCGGCAGGGCGTCGGCGACGCGGCTGACGGCGTGGGCCGGTTCGCCGACGGTGTGATGATGGCTCTCCAGCTCGACGTCCATCAGGTTTTCGAGCTCGAAGGGATTCATGCTGCCGCTGATGATCAGACGCATGTAATCCTGGATGAAGGCCACCGCATGATGATCCTTGAGCACGCTCGGGTATTTCTTGAACAGCTCGCTCTTATGCGGTTCCTCGACGTCGCCCTCGATGCCCATCAGACCGTCGCGACGCGATTTGCTGAACAGGTCGTACAAAAGTGCCAGCAGGTCCATGTAATCCTGCTTCTTGTATTTGGGTCCCTTGATCAGCGAGGGGATGCTCCTGAGCACGCCCAGCACCAGCTTGCCGGGGTTGGCAATGACGAAGGCGCCGAAGGCCGCGCCGCAGATGATGAGGACCTCGAACGGCTGCCAGACGGCGAGCAATTGCCCGCCATGCGCCATGAAGCCGCCGAACACGCTGACCAGCACGATGAGACTGCCGATGATGAGATTCACGGGGTATCCATCCCGGTCTTGGTTGACATGAACTTTGAACTGGATCACAAACGGCATCATCATAGCGAAAACGAAGCCATCGATGCCAATCATCATGGCATTTCGGTTCGGATTACAGAGAGAAGGATCAAATGAGCACCGCAACACCCCGCCGCGCTGCCGGTCGGACACAGAACCTCGACGACTGGTACCCGCCGGTGCTCGACGCCTCGCGTCGCCGGCTGGCGCCGCTGGTCGATCGGGGCGACGTCGCCCCGCGCGAGGTCGCCGAGCTGGTGGCGGACGATCCGTTGCTGGCCCTTGGCGTCATCCGCCGCGCCAATGCGGTCGAGCACCGGCATTTCAGCTCGCCGATCCATACCCTGGAGCCGGCGGTGATGATGCTGGGGGTCGGCGGGGTACAGCGCCTTGCGCAGCAGGCGACCGCGATCGACGAGTCGTTGCCGGAACCGATGCGTGCCCCGGCCCTGCGGGCGCTGGCGCGTGGTGCCCTGGCCGGTCGTCTGGCGCGTGTGCTGGCTACCGCGCGCCAGGACGCCGACCCGGAAGAAGTGGTGCTCGCGGCCGTGTTGCACCGGCTGGGCGAGATGCTGCTGTGGGCCAAGGGCGACCGGCGCATGCTGGGCCTGCGCGGCGCGATCGCACAGCGTGGCGTGGCACCGCACGAGGCGGAATTCGTGATCCTCGGCCAGGGCGTGGAGGAAATCGGTTATTCGCTGGCCGAACGCTGGCGGTTGCCGCCGCTCGTCACCGATTGCATCCCCGGCCGCAATGCCCGGTATGCGCGCGCGCTCACGGTCATGCTGTCGGCGCAGCTCTCGCGCCACATGGTGCTGGGCTGGCAGGACGCGCGTCTGCTCGATCATCTGGCGCTGGCCTGCGAGCTGATGGAAACCTCGCAGGAGGACATGATCGACACCCTCAACGTGCTGATCGACGACTTCAATCCGCTTGCCGACGGCTATGGCCTGGCACCGCTGACCGCCCTCACGGCCGAGCGGGTGAGCGAACTGGAGGCCACGCCGGCGCCGCCCTACCGGCAGTTCTTCTGCCTCGCGCCGCGCCGCGATTTCATGCAGGCGGCGCTCAGGCGTTTGCAGGTGGCGGCGGACGAGGATGCGGTCCTGGCTGCCACGCTCGACGCCGCGCACAACGGTCTCGGGCTCAATCGCGTGTTGTTCGCCCGTGCCGACGCCGAACGCGGCGAAATCGGCGTCGTGGCCGCAGCCGGCACCGGCTATGAGCCGGCCTTCAACCGCCTGCGCCTGCCGTACCAGGGCGACGATCTGGTCGGCCTGCTGATGCGCAAACCGACCCTGTTCTGGCTCAGTGACGGCAATCGTGATGCTGCCTGGCCACGGGTGCCGGAACCGCTCAAGGCGCTGCTCGACGACGCGCCGGCGTTCCTGATGGCGTCGGTGTTCGTGCGCGGCCAGCCCTTCGGCCTGATCTATGCCGACCGCCGCAGCGCGACCTGCGGTCTCGGTCGGTCGGCGCACGATGGTCTGGCCAGGCTCGTCCAGCTCATGACGGCCCGGCTGGAGGCCGTATGACGCTCCGCTTGCCGTCGAGCCGATGCCGTCAGTCGGGAAATGCGAGATTTTGCAAGACTTGTGGCGGAAGGCGGTGCTATAAATGAACTGGATCGGGACCGGAATTCCTTAATATTCCAGTGTTTTAACGGTTCCGTTTATCGAACGACGTGTCTTACTCTCTGAGGAGTCTCACCGATGAGAACGATGGTGAGCGTTGACGCATCCCCGGTGCTCGACCGGGATCTTCCGGTTCTCCCGGCATCGCTGGCGCGGCTGGCGGCCTTGGGTGCGGGTGCGCAGGTGACGCCGCGCATGGTCGCGGCCATCGTGGGCGACGATCCGCTGCTCGCGCTGGCGGTACTGCGCATGGCGCAGGCCGAACGCAACCGCCCCGTGCCCGCTACCCTCGAACAGGCGGTGTTTGCACTCGGCGTGCCGACGGTCAACCGTGCGGCGCGTGCCTTGCCGTTCATCGACAAGGATCTCCCCGAGCCGATGCGCGCCCCGCTCAAGCGGGCGCTGGCGCGCGGTGCCCTGGCCGCGCGCATCGCGCGCGTGCTGGCGCAGACGGTCGGCGACAGCGAGCCCGAGGAAGTGGCCCTGTCCGCGTTGTTGCATCGCTTGGGCGAGGTCGTGTTGTGGGCACGCGGCGATCGCCGCATGCCGGGTCTGCGTGCGGCCATCGTGCAGGGTCGCGTGGCGCCGCACGAAGCCGAATACGTGTTGCTCGGCCGCAGTCTGGAATCGATCGGCGAGGGTCTGGTGCGCCGTTGGCAGCTGCCGCCGCTGGTCGGAACCGCCATGCTGGCGCACAACGCGCGCGCACCGCGCGAACTCCTCGTCATGCTGTCGGCGCAGTTGGCGCGTCATGCCGTCGGCGGCTGGCGCGATCCGCTGCTGGTGCATCATCTGGCGATGGCCTGCCGGCACATCCAGTGCCCGCGCGAGCCGATGATCGAAATCCTCAACGAGGTGGCGAATCAATTCGGGCCGCTGGTGCGCGGCTATGGCCTGCCGCCGTTCCCGTTGCTGAGTGAGGTGCGCCTGACCAAGCTCGAAGCGCAACCCGAGCCGAGCTACCACCAGTCGTTCTGTCTCGCACCGCGCCGCGATCTGTTCCGCACCGCCGTTCGTGGCATCGAGACCGCCGCCAGCGAAGATGCGGCGATCCAGGCGGTGCTGCATGGCGCTCACCATGGTCTCGCGCTGAATCGCGCGTTCTTTGCGCGCCTCGATCCCGATTCGGAAATGCTGACCGTGACGCGCGCGGCCGGCACCGATTACGAGCCGGCCTTGAATCGCCTGCAACTGCGTTGCGGCGGCGACGACCTGATCGGTCTGCTGCTGCGCAAGCCAACGCAGTTCTGGCTCAATCCGCAGAACCAGTCCTTCAGCTGGCCGCTGGTGCCGGAGAACCTGCGCAACCTGATCGGCGTACAGGCGTTTTTCATGACCTCGGTATTCGTGCACGGCAAGGCCTTCGGGCTGTTTTACGCCGACCGCCGCTCGGAATCCTGCGGGCTCGACAACCAGGCCTTCACCGGATTCCAGGCCCTGACGGCATTGGCGACCCGCCATCTGGAAGCGCTGCCGTTGTCGGCGTACCACGCCCTCAATTCATGATCCTGGAAACCGCAGTTGACCGCTTCGAGACTGAAACAAGTGTCTACCGACACGAAACACTTCGGCTTTTGCATGGTTCACCTTGCGGGTGAGGTCGCTACGCGTCCGATTGCACAGTTTTCCGGTCCCCTGGCAGCGTTGCTCCTCCTTGCAGGGGATGGCCCTGCCGCGTCGTCGCGCCTTGCCAGAAGACCGGAAAACCGCACACTCGAACGCGTTCAACTGCGGCTTCCAGGATGAACCATCCCCCCGTCTACCCCGCGCAACCACCGTTGCGCGGGGTTTTGCGCGCCCGCGCGGAAGACTTTCTCGTCGATGAATTGCCGAAGTTCGTCCCCGAGGGCGAGGGCGAACATCTGTGGCTGCGGATTCGCAAGCGCGACTGGAACACCGAGCGCGTCGCCGACGTGCTGGCGCGCCAGGCCGGCGTGCCGCGGAGGTCGGTCGGTTATGCCGGACTGAAGGATCGCCACGCCGTCACTACCCAATGGTTCAGCCTGCATCTGCCCGGACGAGCCGATCCCGACTGGGACGGGTTGCCGGGCGGGATCGAGGTGCTGGAGGCGGTACGGCACCGGCGCAAGCTCCAGACCGGCGCCCTGGCCGGCAATCGATTCACGCTGCGTCTGACCGCCTGCGAGGGTGATCGCGAAGCAGCCGAAGCACTGCTGCGCGGAATCGCCGTGCGCGGCGTCCCGAACTATTTTGGCGAGCAGCGCTTCGGTCGCGATGCCGGCAATCTCGACCGCGCACGTGCGATGTTCGCCGGCGACCTGCAAGTGCGCGACCGTCACCTGCGTGGCATCTATCTGTCGGCCGCGCGTTCGGCGCTGTTCAACGCCGTGCTCGCGGCGCGCGTCGCCGAAGGTTCCTGGGATCGCGCGCTGCCCGGCGAGGCGCTCGTGCTCGACGGCAGCCACAGCTTTTTCGTGGTCGACGAGATCGACGACGTGATCGAGGCCCGCCTGCGCGCGCGGGACGTGCATCCGAGCGGACCGCTGTGGGGCAGGGGTGAATTGCCGAGCCGCGGCGAGGCACGGCTGCGGGATGAACGCGCCGCGGCCGAATATCCGGACCTCGCGCGCGGGCTGGAGGCGGCGGGTCTCGAACAGGATCGCCGATCGCTGCGTCTGGTGGCGCGGGATATGGACTGGTGCTGGGATGGTGAGCGGGCGCTGGAATTGCGCTTCGCGCTGCCGCCGGGTAGCTATGCCACCACTGTGGTGGCAGCGCTGGCGCAAACTGCGGCGGATAACGCCGAGATCGAAACTGCTTGAACCGGCCGCCACAATTCTGTAGAAAGCCTGTTTGGTTGTAAGGGAGACGCCGACATGCTTCGGCGTGCGCCGGTTCGCGAATGGCCGAACCAGCGTCATCCAAGGGGCAGTGGTGATAAGAAGCGCCACTGAACGGGGTTGAAGGGGCTTGACCGGAAAAACGGTTCTCGGGCCCGACTTGCCGGAGAGCTATCCGCATGGAACCCAGACCAGGTCCGGTCGCCGGTCATGACGACAATCTGTTCCTGAGCGCTCAGCGCGAGAGCGAGTCGCTCAAGGAACGCCTGCTTGAACTGTATCTGCTCTATTCCATCAGCAGGAACTTCAACGTCTCGCTGCAAACCACGGGCATCTTCGAGAGCACCGTGGATTTTCTCAAGAACACCCTTCACATCGACCAGTTCTGTCTCATGCTGCTCGACCGCGACAGCGGCGAGCTGCGCGTATGGAATGCCGACGAGGCGGCCTACGACGCCACCCGCGACCTGTCGTTCGCGCCCGGCGAAGGGGTTTCGGGGTTGGTGGCGCAGACCGGCGAGGCGGTCCTGATCCAGGACGTGAATTGCGATGAACGCTTCCTGCACTACAAGGGTCGGCTCGGCGACATCGGCTCGTTTCTGTCGGTCCCGCTGCTCACGCAGGACGACCGCGTCATCGGCGTGCTGAACATCCACAAACGTACGACGCATGCCTTTCGCGAGAACGACAAGGTGTTCTTCGGTGCGGTGGCGCAGAACCTCGCCCATGCGCTGGAACGTGCGCGCCTGTACGAGGATGCCAAGAACGACTCGATGATCGATGACCTGACGCGTCTGTACAACCGGCGTTACCTTCTCGATTGCGCACAACGTGAACTCATCAAGGCGCGGCGTCAGGGACTGTCGTTCTCGCTCATCCTGATCGACGTCGATCACTTCAAACGCTTCAACGACACCCACGGACACCTGTTCGGCGACCGGGTGCTGGCGCGCATCGCCGCCGCCTTCAGGGCCAGTGTTCGGCAGAGCGACGTCGTCGCGCGCTATGGCGGCGAGGAATTTGTGATTCTGCTGCCGGCCACCGATCATCAGGGCGCCTTGCGCACGGCGGAGAAGATTCGCGCGCTGATCGAGCATGACCTGCGGATGGATGAGACCGGGCAAAGCGGCGAGGGCGTAACCATCACGGCGGGCGTGGCGGGGTATCCGGAGGACGGCATCTGCGTCGATGACATGCTGGCCGCCGCCGACCGTCGCCTCTATCGCGGCAAGCAGCAAGGGCGCAACCGCGTCATAAGCCTCGCGGAGGAGCCGTCGCCACTGGTCGACGACGACGA
>JAQVJI010000133.1 GCA_028695255.1 Chromatiales bacterium
ACGGTCAGGTTGCGAATGGTGACCTGACCGGCCGTGCCGGTCTTGACGCCGATGACCGCGAACACGTCCTGGTTCTTGAGGTTGGTCCAGTTGCCGCCGCTTTGCGTCAGGCTGGCGGCGGCTGGCGAGCGGACGATGGTCTGGCCGATGCCTGCGCCCTCCAGCGTGATCGCCTTGGTGATGGTCACCTGTTCCACATAGGTCTGGGCAGCCATCACGACGCTGTCGCCATCCACCGCGGCGTCGACCGCCGCCTGGATGTTGGCATAGTCCGACACCTGCAACACCGCCGCCCAGGCCGGCTGCGTCGCGACCGACAGCAACACGGCGCAGCACCAGCCGGCCAGCCAGCGATCCCGCCTCGCGCTCGCCTTGAGACTGGGGAGTGCGCGTTTTGCATGCCACAAGCCGATTTGCCGAATCACGCCTCGTTTCCCCACCGTTCATCCCTCCTCGCGTACAACCACCTGAACCGCCGACCGGCGCCCGTTGCGCCTTTCGGATTAGAAACACTTCACAATTCTGTCCAAAATGGTGAGACTCAATAACTGGCGGGACAGACAGGTAATGCAGAGACGTCGATTGACAGCCCGGCGCCTTCGGATACAGTGCCTGCATGCGCGAAACCTTCCGGAGCGACGGGTGCACGACGCGGCCCGCCCGCGTGACGAAGCCGCGCACGACGGTCCGGCGACCCCGTGACACGAGACGGACGAATCAGGCAGCGATGACGGATGGTCCGCCATGAACCTCATACTGGACGATGCGTTCAATCGCATCATGGGCAGCCACGACCTGCCCACGCTGGAACCCATGCTCGACCGCATGGTGGCCGAGTACGGCTTCACCGCCAGCACCTATGCCGATTGCAGCCGCGTGCCGCTGCCGGGCGAGCCGACGCCGTATCACGTCACCACGCTCGATCACGATTATCTCGCCACCTATCTGGAACACGACCTGCTGAGCTTCGATCCCATTGTGCGGCGGGCGGCGAGCAGCAACGCGCCGTTCCTGTGGAGCGACTGTCCGGACTACCGGCGCCACTCGAAGCCCCACCCGGGCGTCAAGGGACGGGTACGCCTGCTGGCGGAACTGGCCAACGACCACGGCTATCGCGATGGCTACGTCGTGCCCTGCCATGCCCGCGACGCGGCCGGCCGACCGCGCTCGGCGCTCATCAGTCTGTTCTGGCCCGGCGATCCGAAGGCCCTGAATCGGGGTGGCCATCTGCCGTTGTGGTTCCGTCTGGTGGCGATGCTCTATCACGAACGGATCCTGGCCCTGCGCGGCCAGTGCGAGGGTCCGGAAACCCATGTCGGCCCGCTCACCGACCGCGAGTGCGAATGCCTCGTCTGGGCCTGTCGCGGCAAGACCCACGGCGAGACCGCCGACATCCTGAACGTCAGCGAGCGAACGGTGGCCTATCACATCGGCAATGCGATGAAAAAGCTCGGCGTGCGCAGCAAGGTGCACGCGGTGGCGATGGCCGTGCAGATGGGGTTGGTGACGCCCTGAGCGGGACCATCCTCGATCACTCGCATGGAACTCGGCACGACCTGATCGGGCCTGACGCGGGTCCCGATCGAGGTCGCTCATGCGAACCCGCCGATATTCGATCGGTCGAAATTCCGAGACGACACCGGTGCCGTACCGGAAGGAGACGCGTTCCATGAACCTGTCATCGAAATTTCTTGCGGCAAGCGCCCTGTCCGGTTTCCTGTTGCTCGGGGGTTGCGCCACCACACCGCGCGTGCCGCCGCCCACGACGACGGACATCGTCGAGATGTCGAAGACCGGTGCACCACCGGCGACGATCATCGAACGCATTCAGGCAAGTGGTGCGATCTACGATCTGCCCGCCTCGGAACTCGCGCGCCTGCGCGATCAGGGCGTACCGGATCCGGTCATCGACGCGATGCAGCAGACGCAGATCGATGCTGCACGTCGACAGGGTTATCGGGCCGCGCGCGAGTCCTGGCCCTGGCATCCCTGGCCGTACTACCGGCCATATCACCGACCGTTCGGTTACCACCCGTGGTGGTGGGACATGGAGCTGTACTACGGCTGGTAGGCTGACCGGCCGCGAACCTGAATACGCTTGCAGGAAAGCGAAAACGGCCGCCCTGCTCCTCCGCTCCCCGCCCCTCGAAAGACAGACGCTCCTGTCGCCGTCACAGGACGTCTGTATACTGGCCACATACTTCACATTGGCGCGTCCGTGCCACTTCCATCATCCGGAGATTCGTCATGCACAAGTACGTATTCGCCTTCAGCGAAGGCGACGGCAAGAACAAGAAACTGCTGGGTGGCAAGGGTGCAAACCTTTGCGAGATGACGCAGATCGGTCTCAACGTCCCGCCCGGCTTCGTGATCTCGACCGAGGCCTGTCTGGCCTATCTGGATGCGCCGCATCAGGGTCTTCCGCCCGGCGTGATGGAGCAGACGCGGCTGGCGATGTCGGCAGTCGAGGCGCAGTCCGGCAAGACCTTCGGCGGGCGTGACGATCCACTGCTGGTGTCGGTGCGCTCCGGTTCCGCGCTGTCGATGCCGGGCATGATGGACACCATTCTCAACCTCGGCCTCAACCCGGACACCTTGCAGGGCCTGATCCGTCAGACCGGCAACGAGCGTTTCGGCTACGACGCCTATCGCCGCTTCATCCAGCTCTTCGGCAAGGTCGCGCTCGGCGTGCCGGAAGGCGAATTCGACGCCGAATTCGATGCCGTCAAGCAGCAGGCCGGCGTGAAGCAGGACGTGGGGCTGTCCGCCGCGCATCTGGCCGAGATCGCCGAACGCTTCCTCGCCGTGGTCGAGCGCGTTACCGGCAAGCCCTTCCCCACCGATCCCTACGAACAGCTCGAAATCGCCATCCGCGCGGTGTTCAACTCCTGGTCCGGCAAGCGCGCGGTCGACTACCGGCGCGAATTCAGGATCACGCCCGAAATGGCCAACGGCACGGCCGTCAACGTGGTCGCGATGGTGTTCGGCAACATGGGCGACGATTCCGCCACTGGCGTCGGCTTCACGCGCGATCCGGGCACGGGCGAGAACGTCATGTTCGGCGAGTACCTCACCAACGCCCAGGGCGAAGACGTGGTGGCCGGTATCCGCACGCCGAAGCCGGTGGCCGAACTCGAAAGGGAAATGCCCGAGATGTACCGCCAGCTCGTCGAGCTGCGCGACCGGCTGGAGGCGCATTACCACGAGGTGCAGGACTTCGAGTACACCATCGAAAAAGGCGTGCTCTACTGTCTGCAAACACGCAACGGCAAGATGAACGCGGCGGCGCTGGTGCGCAGTTCGGTCGAAATGGTGAAGGAAGGCCTGATCGACCAGCGCCAGGCGCTGTTGCGCATCCAGCCCGAGATGCTCGAACAACTCCTGTTCCCGCGCCTCGATCCGAAGACCGGCGCGCGCGCCATCGCGCGCGGCCTGCCGGCCTCGCCGGGTGCCGCCTGCGGCATCGCGGTGTTCGACGCCGATCGCGCCGAAAAACTCGGCCGCACCGGCGAGAAGGTGATCCTGGTGCGCGAGGAGACCAAGCCCGAGGACATCCACGGCTTCTTCGCCTCGCAGGGCATTCTGACCAGTCGCGGCGGCAAGACATCGCACGCGGCGGTGGTCGCGCGCGGCATGGGCAAGCCCTGCGTCGCCGGCGCCGAGGGCATTCACGTCGACGTGCGCACGCGCCAGGCGACGGTCGGCGAGCAGTCCTTCGGCGAGGGCACGCTCATCACCATCGACGGCACCACCGGCAACGTCTATCTCGGCGAGGTGCCGATGATCGAGGCCGAGTTCACCGGCGAACTCGCCACCCTGCTCGCCTGGGCCGACGAGACGGCGCGGCTCAAGGTGATGGCCAACGCCGACACGCCGGACGATGCCGAACGCGCGCTGAAATTCGGCGCCATGGGCATCGGCCTCGCGCGCACCGAACGCATGTTCAACGCCGTCGAACGCCTGCCGATCGTGGTCGAGATGATCGTGGCCGAGAACGCGACCGACCGTCAGGCCGCACTCAACAAGCTGCTGCCGATCCAGCGCGAGGACTTCAAGGGTATCTTCAAGGTCATGGCGCCGCGACCGGTGACCATCCGTCTGCTCGATCCGCCGATACACGAATTCCTGCCGTCGGAAAACCAGCTCGTCGAGGAACTCGATCAACTGCGGCATCTGCGCGACACGCTCGGCGGCATGCGCGTGCTGTCGGACGCGGTCGACTTCATGTACCGCACGCGCGAGACGCATCCGCAGGTCGTGCTGCCGGCCGACCCGGCGCTGGTCGACGAGGCGATCCAGAAGAAGGAGGCGATGCTGAAGAAGGTGCGCGCGCTGTTCGAGGTCAATCCGATGCTCGGCCATCGCGGCGTGCGTCTCGGCCTCACCTACCCCGAGATCTACTCCATGCAGATCCGCGCCATCCTGGAGGCCGCGGCCGAATGCCAGGTCGCGGGCATCGAGGTGCATCCCGAGATCATGGTGCCGCAGGTCTGCACCGCGCAGGAGCTGCGGCGCGTCAAGGAATGGGTCGAAACAATCCGCGCCGAGGTCGAGACGCGCCACAACGTGAAACTCCAGTTCAAGTTCGGTTCCATGCTCGAAGTCGTGCGCGCCTGCATGCGCGCCGAGAGCCTGGCCGAGGAAGCGGAGTTCTTCTCCTTCGGCACCAACGACCTCACGCAGGCGGCCTTCTCGTTCTCGCGCGAGGATGCGGAGAACAAGTTCCTGCCGATGTACAACCAGAACAAGATCCTGCAGGACAATCCGTTCGAGGTACTGGACGTCAAGGGCGTCGGCAAACTGATGCAATTGGCGATCGGCTGGGGTCGCGGCACGCGCCCGGACATGAAGGTCGGCATCTGCGGCGAGCACGGCGGCCATCCGGCCTCGATCCGCTTCTGCCATCAGATCGGTCTGAGCTACGTCTCCTGCTCCGGCCCGCGCGTGCCGATCGCGCGTCTGGCCGCCGCGCATGCGGCACTGACGGAAAATCTTGCCGGAAGCCAGTCGCTGTGAGTTTCGCTTGATCGGCTTGGGGAACGCTGAACACAAAAACCTGTTCAGCGTTCCCTCGATGCCGCATGCTCGTTCATGACAGACCGCAAGAGAATCGTTGAACGCAAATCCCATGTCCGCCACCGACCATGCAGGGATTCGAGATATCCGGCAGACATATGGCTACCGGCTGGCGGGCCTGTGTCTTGCGTTGTTGCTGGGCGCATTGCTGCTCGGCTTCGGCATCCTCGGCCTGTACGGCCCCGAAGTGGAGCGGGAATCGTTCGAGAATCTGGACGCGATCGCCAATCTGAAGAAACTTCAGATCGAGCGTTGGCTGAACGAACGCATGGGGGACGGCATCTCGATGGCGTCCGCACAGGGCTTCGTCGATGACGTCGCCGCGTTCATGCAGGACGCGACCTCGGAGCAGGAATCCGTCGTGCGCTCGCGCCTGGAAAGCGACCTGCGTGCCTACGGTTATCGTTCATCGCTGATCGTCGACCCCGCAGGGACGGTGCGCATGACGGTCGGCGAAGACCATCCTCTCGACCCATCGACGCTGATGCTGCTGCCCACGACGCTGGCAGACGGTCTGGCGCGTCGCGGCAGCCTCTACTTCGACGCCGACGGACAAGGGTTCGTGGACTTCGTCGTTCCGCTTTTGCACCAGACCGCCGACCGGCGTCAGGCCCCGCGTCAGCCAATAGGCGCCGTCGTCATGCGCATGGGCATGGCGGATTTCCTGTTTCCCTACGTCGAGGCCTGGCCCGGCGCGGCGCGCACGGGGGAAACCCTGCTGGTACGGCGCGAAGGCGACGAAGTGCGATTCCTCAACCGTCTGCGCCATCGCGCGGACGAGTCCCCACTCAGGATACCCGCGTCCGATGCGCGACTCCCGGCCGCCGTGGCGGTACGCGACCAGACGCCGGGCAGGATGAACGGCATCGATTATCGCGGTGTTCCAGTATTGGCCGTATGGCGACCGATCGCGGGCACCCGCTGGCACATCGTTGCCAAGATCGATCACGAGGAGGTCATGCAACCGCTGCGGCGGCTGGCGGTCTGGATCGGCGCGGTCGCGCTGTTCGCGGTCATCGTCATCAGCTTCGTGTTGTGGCTGCTGTGGCGGCAGCAGCGGAAGGCGCAAGGGCTGGAACTGGTCGCCCGAACGGCGGCGGCGATGCGCCGCCAGAAGGATCTGTACGACGTGCTGTCGCAGACCAATCAGGCCATCGTGCGCTGCGACGACCGGGACACGCTGTTCGACCGGATATGCCAGATCGCGGCCAAGCATGGCGATGTCCGTTTCGCCTCGATCTGTCTGGCCGGCGAGGCGAACGACGCAGTGCCGGTGAGGCATTTCAGTCATCGCAGCAACGACGTCGACCCGGCCGGACTGTGGCTGGCCGCCCTCCGAGACGCTCGTTGCCAGGCCCTGTGCGACGCAGCGATACACACGGGGCAATACGCAATCAGCAATGATTTTCTGGCCGATGCCGCGCTGGCCGAGTGGCACGAGGCCGCGCGTCAGGCCGGCGTGCGCGCCGTGGGTTCGTTCCCCTTCCGTCGCGGCGGCCGTGTCATCGGCACCCTCAATCTGTACGCGGGCATGGTCGATTTCTTCGAGGGCGACATCCTGAACACGGTCCGGGAGATGACCACGGACATCTCCTTCGCGCTCGACAATCTGGATCGCAACGCCGCCCTCGAAGCCGCGTCGAGTCTGGTCGAGGCGAGTCCGGTCGTATTGTTCCGCTGGTTGCCGGAACCCGGCTGGCCGGTGGCCTACGTATCCGAGAACGTCAGCCGCTGGGGCTATGCGGCGGCGGACTTCCGGTCCGGAAAGATTCGTTTCGAAGGCGTCGTTCATCCGGACGACCGGGCACGGGTCGGCGCCGAGGTCGAACAATTCACGCGCGTGGGAGAGAACGAATACGTGCAGACCTATCGGATCTTCACCGGCAGCGGCGAAACGCTCTGGGTGGAGGACCGCACCAAGATCATCCGCGATGAGGACGGCCGGGTGCTGCGTTACGAAGGCCTGGTGTTCGACGTCACCGAACGCATTCGACTCGATACCGAGCTGAAACGCCGCCAGGCCCTCATCGAAACGCTGCTCGAACATGCCCCGGTCGGTTTCGCGCTGAACCGGATCAGCGACGGCCGGTTCGTGTTCGTGAGCGAGAAGTTCGAGACCCTGTACGGCGTGCCGCCGCGAAGCCTGCACGAGGTTGGAACCTTCTTCGACACGGTGTACGTCGATCCCGCGTATCGGGACGAAATCCGCGCGCGCGTCATGGCCGACATCGAAAGCAGCGACCGCGCGCGCATGCACTGGGACGAGGTCGAGATCGCCGCCCGCGACGGCGGCGAGCCGCGCTACGTCAGCGCCGCGAACATCCCGCTGCCCGAGCAGGATTTGATGATTTCCGCCGTCTGGGACGTAACGGAAAGACACCAGGCATCGGCGCGCATGCGGGAACAGCTCCATGAACTGCGGCGCTGGCACGAAGCCACGGTCGGACGCGAGACGCGCGTCGTCGATCTCAAACGCGAAATCAATCAGGTGCTGGCACAGATCGGTCTGCCGCCGCGCTATCCGGCCGCGGAAACGGAGCCAGATCGGAAGAGCACACGTCT
>JAQVJI010000134.1 GCA_028695255.1 Chromatiales bacterium
TGGTCGGCGTTTCCAGAAAAGTTGCTTCGGAGTGTAGCTCAGCCTGGTAGAGCACCGCTTTCGGGAGGCGGGGGTCGTAGGTTCGAATCCTATCACTCCGACCACTATTGTCTTCTTCCCCGACACCTTACTCAGACCTGACGCCGGATTGCATCCTCGATGCGCTGGAAGGCGCCGGCCTGCGTCCGGACGGACGTCTGCTCGCCCTCAACAGCTACGAAAACCGCGTCTATCAGGTCGGCATCGAAGACGCGACGCCGGTGGTGGTCAAGTTCTACCGCCCCGGCCGCTGGAGCGATGCGGCGATCCTCGAAGAACACGCCTTCGCCTTCGAGCTGGCCGAGCGCGAGATCCCGGTGGTGGCGCCCGTCGTCGATGCCGACGGCATCTCGCTGCACCGGCACGCCGAACATCGTTTCGCCGTCTATCCGCGCCGCGGCGGGCGCTGGCCGGAACTGGACGACCCCGAGGTGCAGTTCCGGCTCGGCCAGTTCATCGGCCGGCTGCACGCGGTCGGCGAGGTGCGGCCGTTCGTTCATCGGCCGACGCTGGACGTCACGAGCTTCGGTCACGAGCCCGCCCGACGACTGCTGGACAGCGGCGTCATCCCGGCCAGCCATCGCGAGAATTACCGCCTGCTGACGGGACAGTTGCTGGCGCGCATCGAAACCGCGTTCGCGCAGGCTGGCGACGTCCGCATACTGCGCCTGCACGGCGATTGTCATCCCGGCAACCTGCTGTGGACCGAAGGCGGCGCGCACATCGTCGATCTCGACGACGCACGCATGGGCCCGGCAATGCAGGACCTGTGGATGCTGCTCTCGGGCGAGCCGGCCGAGATGGGCCGGCAGCTCGACGAATTGCTGGCCGGCTACGAGGAATTCCGCGACTTCGACCGCCGCGAACTGGCGCTGATCGAACCGCTGCGCACCCTGCGCATGATCCACTACGCGGCCTGGCTCGCCGCGCGCTGGGACGACCCGGCCTTTCCGCAGGCATTTCCGTGGTTCGACAGCCCGCGCTACTGGGACGACCACATCCTCGCGCTGCGCGAACAGCAATGGCGCCTGGACGAACCGCCGCCGCGGGTTTCGGCCTGAGGCGGTTTGGCGTGGCGTCAGGTAGCGCTTGCGCGCAACCTGACCTACGACGGCTAGAGCCGTGAACATCGAGCCGTTACCATCATCCCGGAAAGTCCAATCCACAAACCTAGTCATCAGGAACCCGCCATGACCAAGGGCACGCTCTACATCGTTTCCGCCCCCTCGGGCGCCGGCAAGACCAGCCTGGTCAAGGCGCTGATCGGAAGCCAGGACGACCTCGTCGTCTCCGTCTCGCATACCACGCGTGCGCCGCGACCGGGGGAGATGGACGGCGTCCACTATCACTTCGTCGATCCCGAACGCTTCCTCGCCATGATCGAGGACGCCGCCTTCCTGGAGCACGCGCGCGTGTTCGACAACTACTACGGCACCGCCCAGGCCTCGGTGGAGGCGGAGCTGGAACGCGGCCGCGACGTGATCCTGGAGATCGACTGGCAGGGCGCGCAACAGGTGCGGCGACTGATGCCGGGTTGCGAATCGATTTTCATCCTGCCGCCCTCGCGCGCGGCGCTGGAGCAGCGGCTGCGTGCGCGCGGCCAGGACCCGGACGAGGTCATCGCGCGCCGCATGCGCGATGCGGTGCAGGAAATGAGTCATTACGTCGAGTACGACTATCTGGTCGTGAACGACGATTTCGATCAGGCGCTGGCCGAACTGCGCTCGATCTTCGTCGCCCGGCGCCTGCAACTGCTGCGCCAGCAGGAACGCGTGCGGCCGCTGCTGCAAGAGCTGCTGGCCTGATCCATCGCCCGGCCGTTACCCGATCCGGCGTTTCCGGCCTGCGTGCGTTACACTCAGGCATCGGGTTTCAGGTAAAATCCGCCGTTTCCTTCCGTTTCAGGAGTGCCGTCACATGGCCCGCATCACCGTCGAAGACTGCCTCGACAACGTCGACAACCGATTCCACCTCGTGCTGGTGGCCGCCAAGCGCGCGCGCCAGCTCGCCATGGGCATGCAGCCGCGCGTCGAGTGGGAGAACGACAAGCCCACCGTGGTCGCGCTGCGCGAGATCGCCGAGGGTCTGGTCGGCCCCGAGGTGCTGGACGAGGTCATCGCCCAGCAACACGCGGTCGAGTCCCGCATCCCGGTGATCGAGGACGACCTGTCCGCGGAGCTGTGATACCGGCGCTCCGCGCCGACTGACCTATGGGTGAAGGCGCGATCACAACGACCGTCCCGACAGGCGCCGCCACCGACGTCGAGGATCTCGCCCGGTTCCGCGTCAGCGATCTGTGCGAGCTGCTGGAGACCTTTCTCGATCCCGAGCAGGTCGCCGAGGTCTACAAGGCCTATCTGTTTGCCGCCGAGGCGCACGAAGGGCAGCACCGGATGTCCGGCGAGCCCTACATCTTCCACCCGCTGGCGGTGGCGCGCGTCATGGCGGAGATGCGCATGGATGCCAAGAGCATCGTCGCCGCCATCCTCCACGACACGATGGAGGACACCCACGTCGACAAGGCCCGCGTCGTCGCCGAGTTCGGCGAGGAGGTGGCCGAACTGGTCGACGGCGTCAGCAAGCTGACCCATCTCAAGTTCCAGTCCAAGGCCGAGGCGCAGGCCGAGAATTTCCGCAAGATGATGCTGGCGATCACGCGCGACCTGCGCGTGATCCTGGTCAAGCTCGCCGACCGTCTGCACAACATGCGCACGCTGGGCGTGATGCGTCCCGACAAGCGCCGCCGCATCGCCAAGGAAACGCTCGAGATCTATGCGCCGATCGCGCAGCGTCTCGGCATGAACGCCGTGCGCCGCGAGCTGGAACAACTCGGTTTCGCCGCGCTCTATCCACGCCGTTACCGCGTACTGGCCGAGGCGGTGGCGAAGGCGCGCGGCAACCGCAAGGAAGTGCTGCAAAAGATCGAGAACGCGATCAACGTCCGTTTGCAGGAAGCCGGGGTCGAGGCGCGACTGGCCTCGCGCGAGAAGAACCTGCACAGCATCTACAAAAAGATGAAGCAGAAGCGCCTGCCGTTCGCGGAGGTGTACGACGTGTTTGCGTTCCGCCTGGTGGTGCGCGACGTCGACACCTGCTACCGCATGCTGGGGCTCATGCACAATCTCTACAAGCCGGTGCCGGGCCGCTTCAAGGACTACATCGCGATCCCCAAGGCCAACGGCTACCAGTCGCTGCACACGGTACTGTTCGGGCCGCACGGCATCCCGATCGAGGTGCAGATCCGCACCGAGGAGATGGACCGCGTGGCCGAGAGCGGCATCGCCGCGCACTGGCTGTACAAGGCCGGCGACAGCGAATCGAGTCGCGCCCAGGCGCGCGCGCGTGAATGGCTGAAGGGCGTGCTGGAGATCCAGCAGAGCGCCGGCAACTCGATCGAATTCCTGGAGAACGTCAAGGTCGACCTGTTCCCGGAAGAGGTCTACATGTTCACGCCCAACGGCGACATCCTGGAACTGCCGCGCGGATCGACTGCGGTGGACTTCGCCTACGCCGTGCATTCCGACGTCGGCAACACCTGCGTGGCGGCCAAGATCGACCGCCGTCTGGCGCCGCTGTCGACGCAGCTCGAAAGCGGACAGACGGTGGAGATCATCACCGCGCCCGGCGCGCGCCCGAACCCGGCCTGGCTGGCCTTCGTCGTCACCGGCAAGGCGCGCACCAGCATTCGTCATTACCTCAAGAACCTGCAACGCGACGAGGCGGTGAATCTCGGCCGGCGGCTGCTCGACAAGGCGCTCGCACCGGCACTGACGCTCGACGAGGTGCCGCCGGAACGTATCGAAGCGCTGGTGAAGGAACTGAACCTGTCCGGACTCGACAGCCTGTTGGCCGACATCGGTCTCGGCAACCGCATGGCGCAACTGGTCGCGCGCCGTCTCGGCGCACGCGAGGACGACGCCGGATCGCCCGCCGATACGCGTCCGCTGGCGATCAAGGGCACCGAGGGCATGGTGCTGTCCTTCGCCAAGTGCTGCAACCCGATCCCCGGCGATCCGGTGGTGGGCGTGCCGAGCGCCGGCCGCGGACTGGTGATCCACCGCGAAGCCTGCCGCAACGTCGCCGAATACCGCGACAAGCCGGACAAGTGGATCGCCGTCGAATGGACGCCCGAGCCCGGCAGCGAATATCCGGTCGCGGTACGCATCCAGACCGCCAACAAGCGCGGCGCGCTGGCCTCGATCGCGGCCGTGATCGCCGACCTCGGCTCCAACATCGACAACGTCTCGTTCGACGAGCGCGACGGCACCAGCACCACCATCACCTTCACGGTCAGCACCCAGGGCCGCAGGCACCTCGCGGCCATGATGCGCCGCCTGCGCCGCATCCCCGAGGTGATGAAGATCAGCCGCGCCAAGGGTTGAACCCGGAAAGTCCATCAGGAGGCGTGCCCTCGCTTGATCCTTGAATCCACAAAGCATTTTCCTCAGTCGGCAATACGGCTCGGTATGGCGCTTCTTCGAAAAATGCTTTGTGAATCCAAATCTCGGCGCGATCATCACGCCTCCTGATGGACTTTCCGGGTTGAACGCCCGATACGAATCCCACCCGCTTCCGCAAGGAGACACACCATGCCGCGCGAAATCATTTCCACCGACCGGGCGCCCAAGGCCATCGGCACCTATTCCCAGGCCGTGAAGGTCGGCGACACGGTCTATCTGTCGGGCCAGATCCCGCTCGTGCCGGAGACCATGGAGATGGTCGATGGCTGCATGGAAGTGCAGATCCGCCGCGTGTTCGACAATCTCGCCGCAGTGGCCGAGGCCGCCGGCGGCTCGCTCGCCGACGTGGTCAAACTCAACGTCTTTCTCACCGACCTCAGCCACTTTCCGCTCGTCAATCAGGTGATGGCCGACTACTTCCGCGAACCCTATCCCGCGCGCGCCGCCATCGGCGTCGCCAGCCTGCCGCGCGGCGCGGCGGTGGAGATGGATGCGGTGATGGTGCTCGGTACGGCCTGACCCACCCGTCGACTGTCATCGCGCAGTCACGAATCTGACAGGCTGCTGTCAGATTCGGCTCTTAAGGTATCCCCGCATTTCGTACGACTCGGGCCGCGCCGCGGTCCGGGTCTTTCGATCATTCCAATCAGGGGGTACCTCACATGCTGTCCAAACACTTCAAGAGCCGCGGCATCGTGCTCTTCTCGTCCGCCGCCGTGCTGTCCATGGTCGTCGGCCTGACCGCCTGCAACGACAGTGATGACAAGAAGGCCATCACATCCGTCGAGTTCACCAGCACGCCGGCGCCGTCCAGCAATGCCGACCTGGTTCGCGCGACCACCAGCTCCAAGGTGATCGTGACCTACGACGATGGCAGCACCGAGGAATTCCCGCTGTCCTACAACACGCTGTTCAAGAACGTCGACCGCGTCGGCAGCAGCGCCAACGAGGCCGGCCGTCTGTACGACTACCAGGGCAACCCGCTGGTCGATCCGAACGGCGACCCGCTGATCGCCGAGACGGCCGACGCCAACAGCCTGCTCGAGGTCGGCGACAAGCTGTTCCTGGTCAATCACTGGGAATACGACTGGATCCTGGCCAACGGCACCGGCGCCAACAAGGCGCCCAACTGGTACAGCCGTGCGCCGATGAGCATGAACCTGACCAACATCGCGCAGGACAAGGACAGCGGCAAGCTCACCGCCACCGATCAGCGCCCGATCGACTTCTCCGGCGTCGACGGCCTGTGGATCCCCTGCTTCGGTTCGCAGAGCCCCTGGAACACTCATCTGGGCTCCGAAGAAGATTATGACCTGTACTTCGTCAAGGCGAGTGGCGGCTACGACACCGCCACATCGAACGGCCTGAAGGCGATGACCGAGCTGTACTTCAAGAACAGCCGCCAGGCCAATCCCTATCACTACGGCTACATCCCCGAGGTCAAGGTCAATTCAGACGGTTCGACCGAGGTCAAGAAGCACTACAACATGGGCCGCGGCACCTGGGAACAGACCATTTTCATGCCGGACTCGCGCACCGCCTATTTCGGTGACGACGGCACCAACGTGTTCCTTGCGATGTTCGTCGGCGACGTGGCCGCCGATCCGTCGGCCGGCGGCACGCTCTACGCCGCCAGGTGGAACCAGACCAGCAGCGCCAACGGCGGTGCGGCGAACCTGAGCTGGGTGCGCCTGGGCCATGCCACCAGCGCCGAGGTGAAGGCGCTGATCGATGGCGGCATCACCTTCTGGGACATCTTCGACATCACCACGCCCGACACGACGCCGGACTGGGCGGCGCAGGGTTACAAGGCCATCCGCGCCGGCCAGAGCACGACCGAGTACGTGCGCCTGAAGTCGGGCATGGAACAGGCCGCGGCCTTCCTGGAACCGCGCCGCTACGCCGCGTATCTCGGCGCCACCACCGAGTTCAACAAGATGGAAGGCGTCGCCGTCAACCGCGCCGACAAGAAGCTGTACATGGCCATGTCGTACATCGACAAGGGCATGCTGGCCGATGCCACCGGCCCGGTCGATCACATCCAGACCGCGAAGATCAACGCCGGCGGCAGCTACGAGATCCAGATGGCCGGCGGCCAGACGGACACCGGCGGCAGCGCGATCAACAGCGAATGGGTCGGCGTCAGCATGCACGTCCCGACCGCGCTGCTGGGTCAGGACATCTCCGCCGACGCGCTCGGCAACGTCGCCCATCCGGACAAGGTCGCCAATCCGGACAACATGTTCTTCTCCGAAGGCATGCGCACGCTGTTCATCGGCGAGGATTCGGGCACGCACGTCAACAACTTCGTGTGGGCCTACAACGTCGACACCGGCAAGCTCTCGCGCATCCTGAGCCTGCCGTCGGGCGCCGAGTCCACCGGCCTGCAGGTGGTCGACAACGTCAACGGCCACGCCTACATCATGAGCAACAACCAGCACCAGGGCGAGTGGATATCCAGCATGCCGGCGAGCGTGAAGAGTGCGCTCACCGCCGAGGCGACTGCACAGTACGGCGTCAATGCCCACGGCACGCCCAACTACTACCTGGAAGCGCACGTGGGTTACATCGGCGGCATCCCGGGCCTCTGATGCAAGCGGTTCGTTCGTAGCACCACGGCCGGAGACGCGAGTCTCCGGCCGTTTCTTTTTCAAACCGGCGAGGTCGAGATGAAAATTTCCCGGCGACTGACAGCGATGCTTTCCCTCTCCGGCGTGGCCGCCATCGGCGTGCTCATCGCCTGCAACGGCGGCGACAACGGCCCGACGGACGACGCCGCGCCGCCACCGGTGCCGTCGGCACTGACCGGCGAGTATCTCGACCGCACGACCTTTCGCAATCCCTATGCGCACATCCCCGCGCAGTGCTACGTCGAGACTTCGCACGGCACCCAGAACGCCTGCCTGTTCTGCCATACCAACGGCGCCTTCAGGCAAGGTCTCGGCAACAACAATCCGCAGGCCGGTTACGAGCCGCTGGTCGGCAACCTGCAACTGGAATACGCCTTCGTGGCGCTCAAATATCCGTTCGTGCAGAACGGCAGCATCAACCCGTGGGAGAACACGCTGTTTCCGGAACGGCTGCGTGCGGCGGTGGCCGAGATCGG
>JAQVJI010000135.1 GCA_028695255.1 Chromatiales bacterium
CGGCATGGTCAAGAACCGCTGCAAGAACGGCGACTACTACTGGGTGGAGGCGAATGCCAATCCGATCTGGGAGAACGGCCAGGTCGTCGGTTACATGTCGATGCGCCGCCGTCCGGCACGCGCCCAGGTCGAGGTCGCCGAGCGCATCTATGGTCAGTTCCGCGATGGCACCGCAAAAGGTCTGACGGTGCGCGAGGGACGTGTCGTGCGTACCGGTCTGCGCGGCTGGATCGACGCAGTCATGCACGCGAGCATTGCCGCGCGCGTTTCGGTGGCCTGCATGCTGGTGGCGCTGATCGTGATGGCGATGGGCGCAGCGCGGCTGTCGGAGCTGACGCAGGCGGGTGCGGGCCTGCGGTCGATGCTGGACGTGATCGCGGCCATGGCAGTCGGTCTGGCGGCGACCGCATGGATCGGCTGGTTCGTGAATTCCCGCGTGCTGCGGCCGCTGGACGACGTCGTGAAGATGTGCCAGGTCATCGCCGCCGGCGACGTGCGTCATGTGGGATCGACCGATACCGGGAACGAGCTCGGGCGCCTGATGCATGCGCTCGAAACGATGGCCGGCAATATCGCAAGCATCGCCACCGACGTGCGCGACACCGCGACCGCATTGTCGGCGGCCTCCGTGCAGGTCTCTGCAACCGCGCAGAGCGTGAGTCGGGCGTCGTCGGATCAGGCGACGCGGGTTGCCAGTACCTCGGTCTCGGTCGAGCAGATGAGTGCATCGATCGGTCAGAACACGGAAAACGCGAAGGTGACCGATCAGATGGCGTCGACGGCCGCCAACGAGGCGGCCGAAGGCGGCAAGGCGGTACAGGAGACGGTGTCGGCGATGAACATCATCGCGAACAGGATCGGCATCATCGACGACATCGCCTATCAGACCAATCTGCTGGCGCTGAATGCCGCCATCGAGGCCGCGCGGGCCGGTGAACACGGCAAGGGTTTCGCCGTGGTGGCGGCCGAAGTACGGCGTCTGGCGGAGCGCAGTCGCGTCGCGGCGCAGGAGATCGGTCAACTGGCGGGCAGCTCGGTGCATACCGCAGAACGTGCCGGCAGACTGCTGGACGAGATCGTGCCGTCGATCCACAAGACCTCCGGCCTGGTGCAGGAAATCACGCTGGCCTCGCAGGAACAGTCCAGCGGCGTCGCACAGATCAACGAGGCCATGGCGCGGCTGAACCAAACCACGCAGCAGAACGCCGCGGCATCCGAGCAGCTCGCGGTGACCGCGAACGAGATGGGTGGCCGCGCCGGCCAACTGCAGGCGACGATGGCCTTCTTCAAACTCGCGGGCGCCGGTGCCGGCGGTACGCAGCAGGTGGTCGATATCCGCGATGCGGTCCGTTCCACGACCCGGCCCGCAGCGGCCGACGCTATGCCCGCGGCGGCCCGTTCGGCCGCGTGACGCATGCGCCGGGAAGACGATGACATGAATGCCGAAGCCACGCCTTTTCATGCCCCGCTGCACGATGCCGAGTTCTTGCAGTTCCGGACGCTGATCCATCGCGTGGCCGGCATCAGCATGTCCTCGGCCAAGAAGGCGCTGGTCGCCGGTCGTCTGGCGAAGCGTCTGAAACACTATGGGCTGTCGAGCTACGGCGAATACTATCGGCTGCTCACCGCGCGGCAGGACGAAATGCAGATGGTCGTCGATCTGCTGACGACCAACGAGACCTATTTCTTTCGCGAGGAAAAACACTTCGACCGCCTGCGGCAGCAGATACTGCCGCAGCATCCGGTGGGGCGTCCGCTGCGCGTGTGGAGCGCGGCATCGTCGACCGGCGAGGAGGCGTACAGCATCGCCATGCTGCTGGCCGACGCGCTCGGCAACGCGCCGTGGGAGATCTTCGGCTCCGACATCAGCACGCGCGTGCTGGAACGTGCGCGTGCCGGCGTCTACGACCTCGACCGCGCCAAGGGCATTCCGCAGGCATATCTGCGCGCCTACTGTCTGAAGGGCGTCGGCAGTCAGGCCGGGCGCCTGCAGATCGATCCGGTGCTGCGGCGCCGGGTGAGCTTTGCGCAGGTCAATCTGAACGAGCCGTTGCCGGACGTCGGACAGTTCGACGTGATCTTCCTGCGCAACGTCATGATCTATTTCGAGGCCGAGACCAAGCAGCGGGTGATTGCCCGGCTGATCGAACGGCTGCGCCCCGGAGGCTGGTTCTTCATCGGTCATTCCGAAAGCCTCAACGGGCTGTCGCATGGGCTGGTGGCGAAGGCCCCGTCGGTGTATCGCAAGGAGTAGTGGCCGAGGTCTTCGGCCATGAGGCTGACATATGCGCAAGCCGCCGCACGTGATGGAAATCTATCTGCAACCCGGCGAGGTCTGGGTCGGCGATCGTGATACGCGCATCCGGACCATCCTCGGTTCCTGCGTCGCGATCACGCTCTGGCACCCCGTGAAGCTCATCGGCGGCATGTGTCATTTCATGCTGGCCGAACGCCCGCCGGGTCGCGCCGGCGAGCCGGATGCGCGCTATGCCAACGAGGCGATGAGACTCATGACCGAACAGATTCGGCGTGCCGGATGTCGCCTGCAGGACATGGAGGCCAAGCTGTTCGGCGGCGGACGCATGTTCCGGCATCGGCCGGCCGGCGGCAACGAACAGGTGCAGGACCGCAACATCGAGGCCGGGCGGCTGCTGGTGCGGCACGCGGGCGCGAAACTCACGGCCGAGCACCTGGGCGGCCACGGCCACCGGCAACTCATATTCGACATCTGGAACGGCCATGTGTGGATGAAGCACACGCCGCTGCCGGCGAACGACGAGGCGAAAATTCAATGAAGCCCATCCGTGTGATGATCGTGGACGACTCGGCGACCGTGCGTCAGGTGCTGTCCGAGGTGATGTCCGCCGCGCCGGACATCGAGGTCATCGGCACGGCACCCGATCCGCTGTTCGCGCTCGATCGCATGAACCGGAACTGGCCCGACGTCGTGGTGCTGGACGTCGAGATGCCACGCATGGACGGCATCACCTTCCTGAAGAAACTCATGGCCGAACGGCCGACGCCGGTGGTGATCTGTTCGACGCTGACCGAACGCGGCGCCGAGACCACCATGCAGGCGATGAGTGCGGGTGCGGTGGACATCGTCACCAAGCCGCGCATGGGTCTCAAGCAATTTCTGCTC
This sequence comes from Chromatiales bacterium, assembly GCA_028695255.1. Lineage (GTDB taxonomy): Bacteria > Pseudomonadota > Gammaproteobacteria > Ectothiorhodospirales > Ectothiorhodospiraceae > JAQVJI01. Next base: position 3,143 of record JAQVJI010000135.1, read on the forward strand.
GACTCGGGCGAAGAGGTGATACGTGCCGTGCGCGCGGCCTCGCACGCGCGCCTGCGGCGGCCGGTCGCTGCGCCACCCGCGGTGGCGCCGAAACAGTCGGCCGACGCGGTGCTTGCCGCACCCGTGGGGGCGATGCACGAGACCACCGACAAGGTGGTCGCGGTCGGCACCTCCACCGGCGGCACGCAGGCGCTCGAGGTGCTGCTGACGGGCCTGCCGCGCACCGTGGCTGGATTGGTGATCGTGCAGCACATGCCGGAAAAGTTCACCGCCGCCTTCGCGGCGCGCCTCGACGGGCTGTGCACGATCTCGGTACGCGAGGCGCAGGACGGCGATCGCGTGCTGCCCGGCCAGGCGCTGATCGCGCCGGGCGGGCGTCACATGCTGCTCAAGCGCAGCGGCGCGCAGTATCGCGTCAGCGTACTCGATGGCCCGCCGGTGAACCGGCACCGGCCGTCGGTCGACGTGCTGTTCCGCTCGGTGGCGGGCTGCGCCGGCGGCAATGCGCTCGGCATCATCATGACCGGCATGGGCGACGACGGCGCGCGTGGCCTGAGGGAGATGCGCGATGCCGGCGCGCTGACGCTGGCGCAGGACGAGGCCAGTTGCGTCGTCTACGGCATGCCGAAGGAGGCCGTGAAGCGCGACGCCGTTGCGCGATCGGTCTCGCTCGGCGGGCTGGCGGGCGAGATCACGGCATATTCGCGTTGAGCGCGTCGCAGACATCGGTGACGTGCGGGAGGATGGCATGAGACAGGACTTGAATGTGCTGCTGATCGAGGACAGCGCGGACGACGCCGAGCTGCTGGAGCTGGCCCTGACGGAACTCGACCGCCCGCTGCGGATGCGGCGCGTGGACGATGCGACGAGTCTGGAAACGGCGCTCGACGATCCCTGGGACGTGGTCATCGCCGATTATGCGTTGCCGGCGTTCGATGCCGAACAGGCGCTGGCGATACTGAATTTCCGCCGTTGCGCGGCACCTTTCATCGTGGTGTCCGGCTGCATCGGCGAAGAGACGACGGTACGGCTGCTCAAGCAGGGCGTCGCCGACTGCGTGATGAAGGATCATCTGGCACGTCTTGCGCCGGCCGTGCGGCGGGAGTTGAACGAGGCCGAGAACCGGCGTGCGCGCGCCGACGCCGAGGCCGAACTGGAGCGGCTGGCGTTCTTCGACGAAGTGACGGGTTTGCCGAACCGGCGCTGTTTCAGGGCACTGCTGGCCGAGGCCCTGGAGGGCGACGGACACGTCGACGTGCTGTGTCTGCACATCGATCGTCTGCGCATGATCGCCGACACGCTGGGCGAGCGCGTGAGCGAGACCTTGTTGCGGGCGATCGCCGAACGCTTGCAGAAGCATCTCATCGACGGCGTCGAAGGCGTGCTGGTCGGGCATATCGGGAGTGCCGAATTCGGTATCGCGGCGCATCGTCCGCAGTGCGACGGCATCGTGCACAGGGTGCGCGATCTGTTGCGCCTGCCGTTCCTGGTCGGCCAGCGCGAGCTGTTCGTCGACCCGGTGATCGGTATCGGACACGCACCGGATGACGGGCGTGACGCCGAAGTGCTGGTGCGCAATGCGCAGGCCGCGGTCCAGCGCGCGCGAACGCTCGGCCAGGTGGTCGCCGGGTACACGCCGGAAATCGAGAGCGAGGCGCTGCGGCGGTTGCACGTCGGCAATCGTCTGCACGGCGTCGCCGAGCGCGGCGATCTGCACCTGCTGTATCAACCCAAGATCGCCCTCCAGGATGGATCGGTCTGTGGTCTGGAGGCGCTGCTGCGCTGGGACGATCCCGAACTCGGTCCGGTGTCGCCGGTCTGTTTCGTGCCGGTGGCGGAGGAGACCGGCGAGATCGTGCCGATCGGCGCTTGGGTGATCCACGAGGTCTGTCGCCAGTTGCGGACATGGATCGACGATGGACTGGAACCGCTGCCGGTGGCGGTGAACGTCGCCGCGCGGCAATTGCGCGATCCGGGCTTCGTGCAGGTGATCGAACAGGCGCTGGCGATGTACCGGTTGACGCCGGCGCTGCTCGCGCTGGAAATCACCGAGAGCGACGTCATGGCCGATACGGCGACCGCGGTGGCGATCCTGTCGGCGATCCGTGCCATGGGCATCGCCATCGCGGTGGACGATTTCGGTACCGGCTATTCCTCGCTCGGCTATCTCAGGCGGCTGCCGATTTCGCACATCAAGATCGATCGCAGTTTCATCCGGCATCTGCCGGGCGATACCGAGGATCGCGCGATCGTCGAGGCGATCGTGGCCCTCGCCCGCGCACTGCGTCTGACGGTGGTGGCCGAGGGCGTGGAGAACCGTGAGCAGGCGCAGTTCCTGCTCGGGCAGGGTTGCGAACAGGCACAGGGATTTCTGTTCGCCCGGCCGCTGGATCACCGGCGCGTGACGACGTTCCTGCGCGAGACGGCGTTTGGCGAAGTGCTGCCGGGCATATTGTCCGTGCCGGCGCTGAGTGGGCAGGGGCAGGTGGATTGGATGGGTGATTCCCGGACCGGGTAGCCATACCGCCCGTGACGGTGGCTATCACGAATCGGCGTCGCGCCTGATAGAATGTGACGAACTTCCCTTCCGGCCACCCTTGCGCGCGGCCGGCAACCGTCACGGAATCGCATGTACACGGCCGACGCCAAAGACATCTCGCTGGAGCAGTTGCGGTCACTCGGACCGCTGCACACGCTCAAGGACGCGTCGCTGCTGAAGCTGCGCGAGACGGCGCTCGTGCAATGGGTGCCGCAGGACATCCGGCTGTGGGATTCCGACCGGCTCGCGAAGTGGGTGGTGTTCCTGCTCGAAGGCGAGCTGGAGCTGGTCGACGAGAACGCGATTGTGCAGCGCGTCCGTGCCGGTACCATCCGCGCGCGCCAGCCTGTGCTGTCGCCGTCGCCCACTCGCACCGACGTCACGGCGACCGAGGCGAGCAAGGTCCTCTACGTCGACCGCACGCTCTACTACGATCTGCGCGAGGCGGATCGCGAGACCGACTATCTGGTCTCCGATATGCAGGTCGACGGCATCGAGAGCGACATCTTCCAGAAAATCTATTTCGCCTACGACAAGGGGCAGCTCGTGCTGCCGAGCATGCCGGACGTGGCACTGCGCGTGCGCAAGGCCCTCATGGATCCGCGCAGCAACGTCACCCAGGTGGCGCGCATCATCCAGACCGACGCGCCGATCGCGCTGCGCCTGATCCAGATTGCCAACAGCCCCTTCTATCGCGGCCAGGCGCAGGTGGCGAACGTGCGCGAGGCGGTGGTGCGTCTGGGCACCGAGGTCACGCGCAACATCGTCACGAGCTTCGCGCTGCGTCAGTTGTTCAAGGTTCAGACCCCGATGCTCGGCGAGATGATCCAGACGCTGTGGGATCACAGCACCTACGTCGGCGCACTGGCCTTCGTGCTGGCGCGCCTGACGCCGGGTTTCGATGCCGAGCGCGCACTGCTGGCCGGACTCGTGCACGACATCGGCGTGGTGCCGATCCTCGCCTATGCCGATGCGCAACCGTCACTGCTCGAAGACCTGCCGACCTTCGAACTCGCCGTGCAGCATCTGCGCGGCATGATCGGCGGCATCGTGCTGGAGAAGTGGAGCTTCGACCGCGAGTTGGTCAAGGTGGCGGTGGAGGCGGAGGACTGGTTCCGCGATCCGAGCCCGGAGGCGGACTACTGCGATCTGGTACTGATCGCGCAGTTGCACAGCTACGTCGGCACGCCGGCGATGCAGCACCTGCCGCGTATCAACGAGGTGCCGGCCTTCGGCAAGCTCGCCCTCGGCAAGCTCACGCCGCAACTGAGCATCCATCTGCTGGACGACGCCAAGGACGACATCACGGCCGTGCGGCGGCTGCTGACCTGAGCCGTCTTTCCCTTCGTGCCGGACCGTTCGCCGGACGTCAATGCAGCGTCGGATGCGCGCTGGTCCGGTGGTATTTCTCCATCACCGCCCGCACGTGTTCGGGATAGCCGATGGCGTCCATCTGCTGCATGCCTTCGGCGAAGAAGCCGGGCGCGTCCTCGGGCAGGCGGAAGCACAGCGCGTTGAAGGCGCGTTCCATGCGTTGCGGGTCGTGACTGCGGGTGGCGACGATGCCGTAATTCAGGTTCAGCACGCGCCACGGTCGTGACGGATCGATGCGGTCGGCGTCCTGCCTGATGTCGTCCGCCACCGCATCGATCAGAAATGCCATCAGATCGGCCAGTTCGCCGAGGCGATCCGGCTTGCGCGTGCCGTTGGCGACCTCGGACAGGACGTTGACCAGCGGTTCGAGCACGCGCAGCGCACCGCCTTGCAGGGCCACCCACACCGCGAGCGGCAACACGTGCAGCGACAGCCGGTCGCGCAGCGCCTGGGTTTCGGGCGTGCAGCGCGCCATCATTCGCCCGAGCAGGTCGAGGCCGAGCTCGCCGAGACGCGTCACGTC
>JAQVJI010000136.1 GCA_028695255.1 Chromatiales bacterium
TCCCGCGTGCTGGAAGTCGCCTACGAGGACGGCAGCCGCTATCGCCTGCCCTGCGAATATCTGCGCGTGTATTCGCCCTCGGCCGAAGTCATGGGCCATGGCCCGGGCCAGGAGACCTTGCAGGTGGACAAGGAAGACGTCTCCATCACGGCCATCGAGCCGGTCGGCAACTACGGCGTCAAGCTGGTGTTCTCGGACGAGCACGACACCGGCATCTACGACTGGAAGTACCTGCACGAACTCGGCATGTTCCAGACCCAGAAGTGGCAGGACTACCTCGACCGCCTCGCCGCCGCCGGTTATCAGCGCAAGACGCAATATTGATCCGGCGACAAAATGTTTGAACAAACGCGTGGCGCCAAGGGTGGAAGCCGTGGCATTCGACTTGTACCGTTGTCGCCGGATCAATATCAAACAAGCGTATTTTAGGTTATTGAGGCGGCGATGCCGTCCCGACAGTGGCCCCGCGAGTCAAATCTTGAGACATTCGCGTGAAGACATTTCGTCGCCGCCTCAATAACCGCCGGTCACGGCCTCGAGACCGCAGGCCCGATGCCGTATCCCGGCATCGGGCCTTTTTCTTGGGCCTTGGCGGAGCAAATTGGCGATAATGAATGCGCCTCGCAGGAGCCCACAGCATGAAAGACGAACGCATTCACGATCCATCCACCCACGGCAAGCGCACTACCGACTTCGGTTTCCGGCAGGTCCCGGTCGAGGAAAAGGCGGCGCGAGTGGCCGAGGTGTTCCACTCGGTGGCCGACCGCTACGACCTCATGAACGACCTGATGTCCCTTGGCATCCACCGCCTGTGGAAGCGCTACGTGGTGGAACTGGCGGGCGTGCGGCCGGGCTGGCGCGTGCTCGATCTGGCCGGCGGCACGGGCGACCTGGCATCGAAGTTCGCGCGCCGCGTCGGCGACCGGGGCGAGGTCGTGCTGTGCGACATCAACGCCTCCATGCTCGCGCGCGGCCGTGCCCGGCTCACCGACGAAGGACTGGTCGGCAACCTGCGCTACGCGCAGGGCGACGCGCAATGCCTGCCGTTTCCCGACAATCATTTCGATCTCGTCACCATCGCCTTCGGGCTGCGCAACGTCACCGACAAGGACGCCGCGCTGCGCTCGATCCTGCGTGTGCTCAAGCCCGGCGGCCGGCTGCTGGTGCTGGAATTCTCGAAGCCCGTGCTGCCGGGCCTGAAGCCCTTCTACGACCTGTATTCCTTCAAGGCGCTGCCGCTGATGGGCAAACTCGTCACGGGCGACGCCGAGAGCTACCGCTATCTGGCCGAGAGCATCCGCATGCACCCGGACCAGGAAACGCTGCGGACCATGATGGAAAACGCCGGCTACGGCCGCTGCGAGTTCTTCAACCTCACCGGCGGCATCGTCGCCGTGCATCGCGGATTCAAGCTCTGATGGACGCCCCGCTCTGGCTCACCGCGGCGCTGGAACAGGCGCTCAACCGCTATCTCGCGCTCGACCCGGACAGCGCGGCGCGCCTGGCGCGGCTCGGCAGCGGCGTGGTGACGGTCGAGATCGCGGGCCTTGATCTCCGGCTGCATTTCGTGCCGGCGGCCGACCGCATGCAGGTACTCGGCCGGCTCGACGGCGAACCCGACACGCTGATCCGCGGCGCACCGTTCGACCTCATGCGGCTCGGTCTCGCCGGCGGCGAGGGCATCCCCGATGCCGGCGTCGAGGTGCACGGCGACGCGCGCCTCGGCCAGCACTTCCGTGACCTGCTCGCACGCGCCGACATCGACTGGGAAGAGATCGCCGCACGCGTGGTCGGCGACCTGACAGCGCACAAGGCCGGCAATCTTCTGCGCGGACTGGCCGGCTGGGCGCAACGCGCGGGCCAGGGCCTGCGCGAGGACGGCACCGAATACCTCCAGGAGGAATCCGGACTGCTGCCGACGCCATCCGAGGTCACGCAGTTCCTTGATGAGGTGGATCGCCTGCGCGGCGACGTCGACCGCGTCGAGGCGCGCATCGCACGGCTGGAGCGCAAGCTGAGTACGCATACATGACCTGGCTGCGCCCCGCCCAGATCTGGCGCCTGGTCACCATCAACCGGGTGCTGATCCGCCACGGCCTGGACGAGGTCGTGTTCGCGATCCATCTGCTGCGACCGCTGCGCTTCCTGCTTTATCTGCTGCCCTGGAACTGGTTCCGCCGCGTGCGCGCCGGACGCGGCGAACGCATCCGCCGCACGCTCGAAGACCTGGGCCCGATCTTCATCAAGTTCGGACAGATGCTGTCGACCCGCCGCGACCTGCTGCCTGACGACATCGCGGTCGAACTCGCGCGCCTGCAGGACCGCGTACCGCCGTTTCCGGGCGAGGTCGCCGCACGCATCGTCGAGAAGGCGCTCGGCCGGCCGCTCGCCGAGGTGTTCATGCACTTCGACGAGACGCCCATCGCCTCGGCCTCGATCGCACAGGTGCATGGCGCGGTGTTGCACGACGGCTGCCAGGTGGTGGTCAAGGTGGTGCGGCCCGACATCCAGCCAGTGATCCGGCGCGACCTCGAACTCATGCACATCGTGGCCGAACTCGCCGAACGCTACTGGCCGGAAGGCCGGCGCCTGCGCCCCTGCGAGGTGGTCGACGAATACGAAAAGACCATCCTCGACGAACTCGACCTGGTGCGCGAGGCGGCCAACGCCGCGCAACTGCGGCGCAACTTCGAGGGCTCGCCCGATCTCTACATCCCGGACGTGGTGTGGGACCACACGCGCCGCAACGTGATGGTGATGGAACGCATCCGCGGCATCCCGGTGAGCGACATCGCCACCCTGCGCGAGCGCGGCGTCGATCTTCAGGTGCTGTCCGAGCGCGGCGTGCGCATCTTTTTCACGCAGGTGTTCAAACACAACTTCTTCCACGCCGACATGCACCCCGGCAACATCTTCGTCGACGCGACGAATCCGGCCGACCCGAAGTATCTCGCCGTCGACTTCGGCATCATCGGCACGCTGTCGCCGCAGGACCAGCGCTATCTGGCCGAGAACTTCCACGCCTTCTTCAACCGCGATTACCGGCGCGTGGCCGAGCTGCACGTCGAGTCCGGCTGGGTGCCGGCCGACACGCGCGTGGACGAGTTCGAGACCGCCATCCGCACGGTCTGCGAACCGATCTTCCAGCGCCCGCTGAACCAGATCTCCTTCGGCCACCTGCTGCTGAGGCTGTTCCAGACTGCGCGCCGCTTCCACATGCAGGTGCAGCCGCAGCTCGTGCTGCTGCAGAAGACCCTGCTCAACATCGAAGGCCTCGGCCGCGACCTCTACCCCGACCTCGATCTGTGGAAGACCGCCAAGCCGTTCTTCGAACGCTGGATGGACGAGCAGGTCGGCGTGCGCGCCATGCTGCGCGGCGCGCGCAAGCATCTGCCGCAGATGCTGGAACAACTGCCGAGCATGCCGGGCCTGCTGCACGACGTGCTCAAACAGCAGGCCGAAGGACGCCCGCGGCGCGAAGTGCGCTCGCAGCAGATCGACGACCTGCGGCGCGAGATCCGCCACGCCAACCGGCGCAACGTGCGCGCCATCGCCGGCGCCACGCTCGTGATTTGCGCGGTGTTGATGCTGCCGATGAATGTGCAACCATTGCTGCTCGGCCTGCCGTGGCCGAGCTGGCTGCTCGGCATCACCGGCGGCCTGCTGCTGGCGGATGTGGTGGTGCGGGCGGGATAAAGACCCGTCGACCGGAAAACCCTGTTCAGCGCCGACGACGCGCGATGTGCAGCGGCCGGCCGAGCACGTCGAGAGCGGCCTCGCGCACAGCCTCGGACAGCGTGGGGTGGGCGAAGGTGGTGAGCGCGATGTCCTCGCTGGAGGCGCCGAAGTTCATCGCGACGACGCCCTCTGCGATCAGTTCCGAGGCATGCGCGCCGATGACGTGCATGCCGAGGATGCGGTCGGTCTCGGCGTGGGCGAGGATCTTCACCATGCCGGTGGTGGCCTCCATCGCGCGCGCGCGGCCGGAGGCGGCGAACGGGAACACGCCGCTGCGATAGGGCGTGCCGGCGGCCTTGAGCTGTTCTTCGGTGCGACCGACCCAGGCGATCTCGGGCAGGGTGTAGACGACGTTCGGAATCAGCTCGTAGTCGAGCGTCGCGGCGTGACCCGCGATGCGCTCGGCGACCATGATGCCCTCCTCCGATCCCTTGTGCGCGAGCATCGGCCCGCGCACGGCGTCGCCGATCGCGTACACGCCCGGCACGCTGGTCTGACAGAACTCGTCGACGTGGATGGCGCCGCGCTCGTCGCGCACCATCTCGACCTCGTCGGCGATCAACCCGTCGGTAGCCGGCACGCGGCCGACGGCGACGACCAGCCGGTCGAAGCTGACGCTGTGCTTGCCCGAGGCATCCTGATAGCCGACCTTCACCGTGCCGTCATGCACCTTGGTTTCGGTGACGCGCGCGCCGAGCCGGATGTCGAGCCCCTGCTGCGTGAAGACCTTGAGCGCATCGCGCGCGACCTGCGCGTCGGCCATGGCGAGAAAATTCTCCTGCGCCTCCAGCAGCACGACCTTGGCGCCGAGACGGCGCCACACGCTGCCGAGTTCGAGCCCGATCACGCCGGCGCCGATGATGCCGAGGCGCTTCGGCACCGCGTCGAAGGCGAGCGCACCACTGGAATCGACGACGTGCTCGCCGTCGAAGGGCGCGAATCCCACTTCCACCGGCACCGAACCGGGCGCGAGGATGACGTGCTTCGCTGCGAGCGTCTGCGGCTTGCCGTCGTGCGGCGTGAATTCGACCTCGTGGCCGGCCAGCAGACGGCCGTTGCCCTGCAACCAGTCGACGCCGCTGGCCTTGAACAGTCCGGCCACGCCCTGCGTGAGCGTGCTCACCACCTGCTCCTTGCGCGTCATCATGGCCTTGAGGTCGAGGTCGACGCTGCGGCAGTTGACGCCGTGATGCTTGAGCTTTTCCGCCGCGTGTTCGTACAGCTCGGAGGATTCGAGCAGGGCCTTGGAAGGGATGCAGCCGACGTTGAGGCAGGTGCCGCCCGGCGCGGGCTTGCCAGCGGGATCGCGCCAGCGGTCGATGCAGGCGGTGGAGAGACCGAGCTGTGCCGCGCGCAGTGCGGCGACGTAACCCGCCGGGCCCGCGCCGATCACGATCAGGTCGTACTGTTTGCCGGCCATGATGCCTCCTCCACCTGAGATTCCGGGGAATGCCGCCGCGCCGGATGGTTGGAAACGATCTTCCGCGACACGTAGGTCAGGTTGCGCGAAGCGCTACCTGACGACGGGATCAACCAGCACACCACCGTCACGCAGCTTCGCAACTTAACCTGCGACCACGTCTCACAGTCCGTTGAAAAAAGGCAGGACAGCCCTTTTTCAACATACTGCAAAGAATCCCGCTCAGACGCCGAGCAGCAGGCGTGCGGGGTCTTCGATCTGTTCCTTGATGGTGACCAGGAAGCGCACCGCCTCGCGTCCGTCGACGATGCGATGGTCGTAGGACAGCGCGAGATACATCATCGGCCGGATCACCACCTGGCCGTTTTCGGCCACCGGACGATCCTGCGTGCGGTGCATGCCGAGAATGGCGCTCTGCGGCGGATTGATGATCGGCGTCGACAACAGCGAGCCGAACACGCCGCCGTTGGAAACGCTGAAGGTGCCGCCGGTAAGTTCGTCGAGACTCAGCGTGCCGGCCTCGGCCTTCTTCGCGAAATCGACGATCGTACGTTCGATGTCGGCCAGGCTCATGCCGTCGGCGTCGCGCAGGATCGGCACCACCAGACCGCGCGGAGAGGAGACGGCGACGCCGACGTCGAAGTAGCCGTGATAGACGATGTCGTTGCCGTCGATCGAGGCATTGACCTCGGGGAAGCGCTTGAGCGCCTCGACGGCCGCCTTGACGAAGAAGGACATGAAGCCGAGCCGCACGCCGTGACGTTTCTCGAACGCGTCCTTGTAGCGCGCGCGCAGGTCCATCACCGGCTGCATGTTCACTTCGTTGAAGGTGGTGAGGATGGCGGCGTTGTGCTGCGCCTCGAGCAGACGCTCGGCGATGCGCGCGCGCAGGCGCGTCATCGGCACGCGGCGCTCCGGACGTCCGCCCACGACCGCCGGCGCGGCAGATGCTGCGGCAACGGCCGGTTGCTCGGCCTTCGCCGCGACCGGCTTCTCGGGCGCGGGCCTGGCGGGTGCCGCCGCCGGCGTTTCGGCGAGCAGCGCCTCGATCTCGGCATCGGCATCGGCATCGGCGTTCAGGTGCTGATCGAGAAACCTGAGCACGTCCTCCTTGAGCAGCCGGCCGTCCCTGCCGCTCGCGGGGATGTGCGCGGGATCGAGTTCGTGTTCGGCGACGAGCTTGCGCACGGCCGGACTCAGCGGTGCGGATGTCGCGGCGGTCTTCGATGCAGCCTTCGCCATGGCCGGCGTTTCGGGCTTCGCTTCGGCGACGCCGATATGCCCGATCACCTGTCCGGCGAGCACCGTGCTACCCTCGCCTTCGATGATGTCGCCGAGCACGCCGCTCGCCGGTGCCGGCACTTCGAGCACGACCTTGTCGGTCTCGATGTCGACGAGCTTGTCGCCTTCGCGCACGTTCTCGCCCGGCTGCTTGTGCCAGGTGACGATAACGGCATCGGCCACGGATTCGGGCAGGGTCGGTATCTTCACTTCGGTCGTCATGCAGCCGAAGATACTCTGCGATTCCGCAATGCACAAGAGTTCACCGACACCATGACCAGCGAACCGGCAAGCGAGACCTTTCGAGCCCTCGTCATCGACGACGAACGCCGGGAAAACCGGGCGGAAATCGCTCAACGGAATGAACGATTCCTGATGGAAGGCGAGGTGCTGGTGGCGGTCAGCCATTCGAGCCTGAACTACAAGGACGCGCTCGCCATCACCGGCCGCGGACGCATCCTGCGCCGCTCGCCGCTGATCGGCGGCATCGATCTCGCCGGCCACGTCCTCGCATCGCAAAGCCCGATCTTCCGCGAAGGCGACGCCGTACTCGCCACCGGCTGCGGCCTCGGCGAAGCGCATCACGGCGGATTCGCCACCCGCGCGCGTCTGCCGGCCGAATGGCTGATCCCGATACCGGCCGGACTCGACGCGCGCACCGCGATGGCGCTCGGCACCGCCGGCTTCACCGTCGCGCTCGCCATCAAGCGTTTCGAAGACAACGGCCAGACGCCCGCACATGGCCCGATGATCGTCACCGGCGCGACGGGCGGCGTCGGCAGCATCGCCATCGACGTACTGGCCGGACTCGGCTACGAAGTCGTCGCGCTGTCGGGCAAACCCGAACTCGAAGGCTGGCTCAAGGGACTCGGCGCCGCGCAGGTCGTCGACCGCAATACGCTGGAGATGGGCACGCGCCCGCTCGAAGCCGCGCAATGGGGCGGCGCGCTCGACAACGTCGGCGGCGCCACCCTCGCCTGGCTCACGCGCACCGTCAGACCCTGGGGCAACATCGCCGCCATCGGCATGGCCGGCGGCACCGAACTCGACACCAGCGTCATGCCCTTCATCCTGCGCGGCATCGGCCTGCTCGGCATCAGCTCCGCCAACTGCCCGCCGGGCTGGCGGCACGA
>JAQVJI010000011.1 GCA_028695255.1 Chromatiales bacterium
GGACATCGCCACGACCTCGCGCAGACGTTCCGCGAGATCAGACGGCACATGATCGAACGATGGGGGCGGCACGGGCTCAGCCAGCCGGACGGACGGCATCCCAACCGCTCTTGATTTCCTTCAGCAGGCCGGAGACCTCGTCCAGACGCTCGACGTCGTTGTGCAGATTGGCCTCCAGCAGACGGCGCGTCATGTAGCTGTAGAGTCCGTCCAGGTTGTCGGCGATCGGTCCGCCGCGTTCGCGGTCGAGCGTCGCACGCAGACCCTCGATGATCTCGATGGCGCGACTGATGCGCTCGCCCTTGTCGGCCGTCGCACCCTGCTGCATGCATATGCGTGCCGTGGCGATGCGCTCCAGCGCACCGTCGAACAGCATCTGGATCAGCCGATGCGGATCGGCTTCCTGAACCTCACCCTGTACGCTCACCTGGCGATAGGCATTGAGTGCACTGCGGGTGTTCATCTGGTTGTACATGTCGTCGGTCCTCGATTCGGATGTCGATTCGGTAGATACCTCGGGTGGTGGAGTCTTCTTGCTCACGACCCGCTCATCCCCTTTATCGGCCGGATCATTGGAAACTGGAGAGCGCGCTCAACTGCTGCGTCAAATAATCGCTGGTCTGTTGCATCTGGCCGAGCATGACGTCGAGCGCCGTGAACTGCCGCGACAGGCGATCCTCGAAGCGGGTAATGCGATCGTCGAGGGCCTCGCGCTGCGCCGAGATGGACCGGAGCGAGGCCCGGACACCTTCGGAACGCGAGTCGAGCAGACCGCCGCTCTCCGCAAACCCCTTCACCACCGTCTCGAACTGATCGCCGAAGTCATTCAACAGCGACATGACGCCATCGACGTCTTCCGCGATGGCCTCGTCGAGCGTCGCGTCATCGATCGACAGACGGCCGCCCTCCAGGCTCTTGATGCCGAGATTGATGAGGTTCCGGTATTGGGAATCCTCGTTGCCGCCATTGGTCAGCAGGGCCGACGACAGGGAATTGCGAACCGAGCGCAGGGTGCTGTCGCCGACCAGCGGACCATTCTGCGTCTCGCCCGAAGGATCGACCTTGCCGTAGCCACTCATCATGGTGATGGCGGCATTGTACGAGCCGACGAAGCCGGCGATCGCGTCCTTGATCGCCGAGCTGTTCATCGCGACGCTGACCGTCACCGGCGTGTCGCCGGTTTCGTTTTTCAACGTAATGCTGAGTCCGTCGACCGATTCATCGAGGGTGTTCGAGGCACTGGTGATGGCCAGGCCGTTGATCGTGACGTTGGCATCCTTCGCCTCCACCGTCTGTTCGAGGTTGGCGCTTGCAAGACGCGACAGCCCGTCGACGTCGGCATGGTTGCCGTCGTCGTCGGCCACGCCGACGGAGATGGTGTTGGCCGCACCGGTTTCGTCGGCCGTCATCAACAGGCGCCAGCCGGAACCGTCATTGACCACCGACGCCGTCACCCCGGCATCGGCTGCGTTGATCGCATCGCGGATGCCGGTCAGGGTGTTGTTTTCGGAATCGACGTCGATTTCGACCGCATCACCGCTACCGACCTGGATCGTCAGCTTGCCGGTGCCGATGACGTCGTCCTTGCCGTCGACGCCGAGGCTCGCCACCGCATGGGCCTTGGCGAGCTGGCCGACTTCGATGGTGTAGTTACCGGCGGAAGCGGTAGTGGACGCAGTGGCATCGACCACTGCCGTGTCCGAAGAAGTGGCCTTGTAGGTCTTGTCCAGGGAGGAAAGCTTACTGACCGCCGTCTGTACGGAGGCGAGCGAACTCTTGACGCTGCCGAAGGCCGAGAGGCGTACGTTGAGGCTCTCTTCCTTGGCATTCAGGCGATTTTCCGCCGGCGCGCGCTCGGCGCTCACGAGATTCTTGAGCAGCGAACTCAGATCGAGACCGGAACCGACACCCAATGTACTGATGGCCATGATGCTCTCCTGCCTTGCGGCGGCAACGACGTGCCTGCTGTGCGTTGCCAGCCGGCGTCAAACTGCCATCCCCTGTCGATTCGACCGACGACGGATGGGCCGGGGTGGAGGCCACGCTGTCCCTGATACAACGTCTGACCGAAGCGGCGACAACTACGCTGGACATGCCGCTGAACCCTTTGCGACCACCGCCGCTTCGATCATCTTCTCGGTTTCGTTCTGCCTCTCGGTAGAACCTTTAGCACATACTGGACCAGGCCTGCAGGCTCACGCCTCCTCGGCCACACCCATGCTGCCCAGATCGCCACGTGTCTTGAACGTCTCGGCCATTTCGACCATACGCTCGGGGGGAATCTCACGGATCAGTTCCTTGGTCTCGCTGTCCAGTACCTTGATGATGGTACGCCCGCTGCCTTCGTGCACGGTGAATTGAAGGTCGCGGTGTACCGCCTGAAAGTACTGATTGATCTCGCTGACCATGTCCTCCAGATCGCGTTGCGACAGGCCGGCCTGCCGGTCGGCCTTGTCGCCACTCCGTTCTGAATCCTGGACCGAATCCAGCTCCTGCTCCTTGCGTACACCAGGCAATTCGATCGGCTTCGGCGCTTCGGCAACGTGCGCATTCGGGCTCTGAGCGGGCTGCGCCGGGACCGTGACCGGTCGGGTCGGCAGACTCAGATTAATGACTGGATCTTTCATCATTGTCTTACCCTCGTGCAACGGGGGAAGGCGGCCCCCGGGTTTCCCCCGGAGCCGCCCCGCCGTTCAGTTGGCGTTTCCCCTTTCATGACGTCACATCATCTGCGCTTACCGCAGCAGAGCCAGCACGTTCTGCGGCAGGGCGTTGGCCTGGGCCAACATCGCCACACCCGCCTGCTGGAGGATCTGCGCACGGGTCAGGTTGGCCGTCTCCTGAGCGAAGTCCGCGTCCATGATACGCGAGCGGGCAGAGGTCAGGTTTTCGGACGACACGGTCAGGTTCGAGATGGTGTTCTCGAAGCGGATCTGCACCGCACCCAGTTCGGACCGCAGATTCGAGATCTGGGTCAGCGCCTTGTCGATGGTGTCGATGGCAAGCGCGGCCTTTTCACGCGTGGTGACCGACACCTGGGTGAGGTTCATCTGGGTCATCGCCTGATTGCCAGAAGCCGCACCCATCAGACGCAGGCTGGTGGTGGTACCGACCACGGTCGCAGACATGCTGCTGGTGGTGGAGAAGGATACGTCGAAGCCGGCGCGGAGGTTGACCGAGGTCGTGCCATCGTCCTTCACGACCGTCGCTGCCGACAGGTCGGCCTTGGACAGGGTCTCGCGATCGTCAGCAGACAGCGTGTTCAGGGTGCTGGTGCCATTGACGGTGGCGCGGATCTCGGAATTGACGTCGCGCACGATGCTCTCCATGGTCACCTTGCCGGCGGCACCGCCGTTGATGTTGACCGTGACCGAAATCGGGGTCGAGGGGGTGGTGGTGCCCACCTTGCCGACACTGATGGTGATCGAGGTGTTGGCCGCGACGCTCAGACCGGATGCGATCTGTTCGAGCGTAGCACCTTCGGCGCCCAGGATGTGGGTGCCGCCCAGTTCCGTGGTGCGCGCATCGACGCCGTCGACGCCGATGGTCTGGCCCTGGTTGGAACCGACCTGGAAGAACAGGTTGCTGAGGGTGCCGTCCAGGATGCGCTCGCCGTTGAACTCGGTGGCGTTCGCCACGCGGCTGACCTCGGCCACGAGCTGCTCGAGTTCGTTGTTCAACGCGGTGCGGTCCGAAGAGGCGTTGGAGTCGTTGGCCGACTGCACGGCAATTTCACGCATACGCTGCAGGGCGTCGCCGATGGTGCTGAGCGCGCCTTCCGCCGTCTGCGCGAAGGAAATGCCGTCGTTGGCGTTGCGGACGGCCTGATCCAGGCCACGAATCTGCGCGGTGAAGCGATCCGAAATCGCAAGACCCGCAGCGTCGTCCTTCGCGCTGTTGATGCGCAGACCCGAAGACAGACGTTCCAAGGCAGTAGCAAGGGAACCCTGAGACTTCGTCAGGTTGCGCTGAGAATTCAGCGACAGGACGTTGGTGTTGATGACTTGTGCCATGGTCGTATCTCCTAAGTCTTTGAATTTCTGTCCCGTCGCCCTGGCGGCGGGGGCCGATACCGTGCCCCCAACGGGGCCTTGAGTTCGTCTTCAAGCAGCTTATCGGCGGCGGTTCCGGATTCTTTAGGGGTGATATGAAACTTTTTTCCCCACCCCTTGGCCTTCCATCGGCCGATATTCCGTCGCCCTCAGGCTTCTTATCGGCACCACGCGGGTGGACTTTAGGAGGCCGTTGCAAATTACTGTTTTACCGGACGAACTCTGTAGGAGCGGCTCTGCCGCGATCAGGTATCGCACTTCGCCCCATCGCGGCGAAGCCGCTCCTACCGGTCACTCCAGCCGCGCCAGATAGATCCGGCAGTTCCCCTCGTGCTGGGAATAATAGGCGACCCAAAGCCCGTCATGTCGCCACGCCAAGCCGGGATAACTCGTGTCGCCACCCGATGGCAGGGATAAAAGTTCGGTCAACGTCGCCGCCTCCGGATCGAGCCGGCACAACGCGGTTCGGACCTCGCCGTCGTACAGCCGTCCGGCGGCGGCGATGCCGCCGTCCGGCAGGACGATCATGTGCGGCCCGCCGAATCGGCGGCCGAGCGGTTTCCAACTCCACTCCTTATAAGGCGGTGCGGCGCGGCCGAGCAGCGCGCTGTCGCGCTGGTCGTCGCAGCGCAGCAGGCACAGCGCCCGGTCGTCGGGCAGGAACAGCATCGAATGCTCGTTCGGATAGCCGCCCTCGACCAGACGTTCGACCAGCGAGCGATAGTTCAGACCGTCCTCGCTGCGATAGAGCCTCGCATGGCGTCGTGGCCGGCCCGGCTCCGGATCATCGAACACGGCATAGGCGACACCGTACGCCACGCCACGATGCCAGGTGACGCGCCACAACCACATGCCCCGTTCACCGATCTCCTGCGGCAGGCCCCAGTGCCGACCGTCGCCGGAATGCCAGACCAGATTCCGCAACTGCGCCAGACGCCCGTCGCGACGGATCGCGGCCGCCGCCAGCAGCATCAGGCGCCCGTCCGGCATGACCGACAATTTGGGATCGCGCAGGTCCTCGCCGTCCACCGCCAGCACGGCAGCTTCCTCCCAACGGCGCCCATCGGCTGAACCCAGGACGCGTATGCGCCCATCGCCGGACACGTGGCTCAACCCTTCGCGGTACACCAGCCACATGCGGTCGTGCCACTCCAGCAGGTCGGCAAACGCATTGTGGGGCGCGCGGTCGCCGATACAGGCGACATCGAGCAAGCGCAGCCGCGACAGGATGTCGTTGCTCATGTCGATGGCCGCTCGAACAAATCCCAGCTCGCCGGCGTGCCGGCGGCGACGTCGCGCACCACGCGCAGGCCGAGAATGCTGTCGTAATACTTGGGCGCCAGCCCGAAGCCAGGCCGGATCGCGCGCAGGCTGTCGGCCGTCACGACCTCGCCGGCCTTGAGATCGCGCGCGATGTAGAGCGAGCGACGACAGGCGAGCGCAGCCTGTTCCCCGACCGAAGGACCGATACGCGCCTCGCCGAGCGCCTGCCATGCGCGTTCGGTCTCGATCACCAGTTGCGCGAACTCCTGCGGCTCCATCGAGAACGCGGCGTCGACCGCGCCGCCCGCCCGCGACAGCGTCAGGTGTTTTTCGATCATCACCGCACCGAGCGCGACGGCAGCGACCGCGACGCCGATGCCGAGGCTGTGATCGGACAGGCCGACAGGACAGCCGAATTGCTCGCGCAGCAGCGGAATCGTCCGCAGGTGCATGTCCCACGGCTGCGCCGGGTAGGTGCTGGTGCACTTGAGCAACACGAGTTCGCGACAACCGGCGCCGCGTGCGGCCGCGATCGCCTCGCCGATCTCCTGTTCGGTGGCCATGCCGACCGACAGGATGAGTGGCTTGCCGGTGGCCGCCACGCGCCGGATCAGCGGCAGGTCGGTGCATTCGAAGGACGATATCTTGTGGCAGGGCACGTCCAGTGCTTCGAGAAAATCCACCGCCTGCGCGTCGAAGGGCGTGCTGAATGCGGGCAGCCCGCGTTCACGACAACGCGCGAAGATCGCCGCATGCCAATCCCAGGGCGTCGACGCCTGTCCGTAGAGATCGTACAGCCGCTGGCCATGCCAGGGACTGGCCGGGTCGTCCACCGCGAAACCGCGTCCCTCGCAATCGAGCGTCATGGTGTCCGGGGTGTAGGTCTGGAGCTTGACGGCATGCACGCCCGCATCGGCCGCGGCATCCACCAGCGCCAGCGCCGTGGCCAGTTCGCCACCGTGATTGCCGGACAGTTCGGCAACGATGAACGGCGGTTCGTTCATGCCGACGCGGCGTCCGGCAATGATCACGCAGTCATCATTCATGGTTCCGATTCCCGTGCGAGCGGCTCCGCCGCGACGAAAATGTCTTCAATGTCATCTTCCGACACGAACCGATCCTCGCCATACCGCAACAGCGTCAGGCCGTGGCGGATCGCGCGCGGCGTCCGCACAGCCGGATCGCCGGCCAGCAGGTCCAGCAGGCGCGCGGGCGAATCGAGTCCGGCCTCGATGGCGAGGTTCGACGCGCCGCCGAAGCGCGGGTTGATCTCGATGATGCGCGGGCCGCTCTCCGGTGACCAGAAGGCCTGCACGACATTGTGGCCCACCAGCCCGAGTACCTCGCCCAGACGCATGACGGTATCGGTCAGCGCGTCCACGCGCTCGACGCGACAGACGATCGCCTCACCGCCGCGCACGGCGACGCGCCGCCGCGCCACTGCCTGCAACGGCCGGCCTTCGAGGTCCATCAGCAGGTCGACCGAGTATTCCGGTTCATCGACGTACGCCTGCACCAGCAGGTCCGGGTGAATCTCGCGCAGTGCGGCGAGCAAGGCCGGTGTATCGACACGCCCGGCACCCATGCCGCCCTGCCCTTGCGCGGGGCGCGCAAAGACCGGGAATCCGGTCGGGACCCAATCTG
Organism: Chromatiales bacterium; assembly: GCA_028695255.1. GTDB lineage: Bacteria > Pseudomonadota > Gammaproteobacteria > Ectothiorhodospirales > Ectothiorhodospiraceae > JAQVJI01. Next base: position 6,960 of record JAQVJI010000011.1, read on the forward strand.
CATCGAAGGTTTCGGGCACGGCAAAACCATGCGCGCGGCAGAATTCGACCAGCGCACGCTTGTCGCGGCAGATCGAAAGCGTCCGCGCCGAAGGCAGCAGGACCGTCGTGCCGACCGCACTCAACCGCTCGACCACCGGCAGCAACCACGGCATTTCCGCATCGGCCGTCGGCACCAGCAGACCGACCGCGTGTTCGGTACAGGCCGCAACCAGCGCCTCGCCATAGCCCGGATCGGACCAGCGCGGCAGACGCAGGGCGGCATCCGCCTCGCGCAACGCGACGGCATCGGCCACCACGTCGGCGGCCAGCGTCCGCAACCCGCGCGCGGTCGCGGCACGCCGGAACGCGCGCACCAGGGCGACCTTGGCCCCGCAGGCAGTGATCAGGACATTGCGGCGCATGGGATTCTCGATGTCATGACTCCGGGTTCTGCCGTCCGTGCGACAACCAATCGAGCGGATAGCGGATGAAATCCACCTCCCCCATCACGGCTCGCGCGCGCGCCGACATCGCCCGCAGCGCGGAGGACTCGGCCAGACAGGCCCCGATGCGCGCGGCCAGCGTCTGGACGTCCAGCGCCGGCAACGGGCCCAGATCGTATTGCGCGCCCACCGCCGCGACCGCGGCCGTCGCCGCGCGCTGATTGTCGGCGATGACGATGGCGAGTGCCGGCAGACCCAGGTAGCAACGCTCCCAGGTGGTGCCGCCGCCGGCGCCGATCGCCAGATCGGCCATCGCCATGCGCTCGGCCATGTTGTCGGCCGACAGACTGAAAACTGCACCCGGCAGGGCCATCGTCCGCTCCCGCAATGGTTCCGCATGCGGGTTGGCCGCGCCGGCGATCACGTCGATGACCACACCTTGCAGCAACCCCTGCCGATGCAGAACCTGGAGCGCCGCCACCGCCAGCAGCGCCGCACCGTCACGATCGGCACCGCCACAGGACACGAGGATGCGCCGGACCACACCGTCCCGCTCCCGCAGGCGCTCGCGCTCATGCAGAAACTCCTCGCGCAGCAGCGCGAACCGCGGCCCGTGCAGCAAACGGCAATGCGCCGGCAGCCGCGGCCGCCACAGCACATCGGCATCGCCGGAACGAAAATTGGGGTCAAGCAGGACATCGCAGTCGTGATCGCGATCGGCCAGATCGTCGATCACCAGCAGATGCCCGACGCGAGCGCGCAGCGCCGTTTCCCAGACACGGTCGATGCGGTAGTGATCGACGATCAGCCAGTCCGCGTCGCCGAGTTCGTCGACGATGCGTGCCGTCGCCGCGGCATCGGCCACCGCGTCGAATTCATCGGCACCGGGCAAGACGTGGCAGTCGAAACCGGCCGCCACGATCGCCTGCCGCATGTCGCCCACTGCCTGCCGGCAGACGAAACCGACCTCGCCGCCCTGCCGACGTAGCGCCTGGGCCAGCGTCAGACAACGCGCGACGTGGCCGCTGCCGAGGATTTCCGAAGCGTCTGCACGGACGACGAAACGCATCATTGCCCGAGCTTTTTCTGCTCGACGTGGGCATTGAGCTTGATGAGTTCCGGGTAGCGATCGAGGAAGGCCAGCACCTCGTCCGTACCGAATATCCGCTCGCCGTCGCGCAATCCCTTGTAGATGGCCTCGATCAGCAACCAGTCCTCGATGGTGTCGAGCGTCCAGCGGTGACGCGACAGATCGACGTCGCTCTTGAAGCTCTGCATGCGGAACACGCCGGGGTGCTGATAGATGTAGGGCGTGACGTGTTCCAGTTCGTAGGGTTTGGTGGCCTCGCGGCAGACGGTATCGAGCGCGGCACGGGTGAATATCTCCGTGTCCAGGCCGCGCGGCCAGGTGCGGCCGCCCCAGGCATTGCTCAGATAGTCGACCGTCACTGCCTCGGCATTCAGCGCCCGGAAGCGCTCCAGCATGCGCGTCAGCACCTCGGGGTCGTACAGCGGGCAATCGGCAGTGACGCGGATCACCACCTCGGCCTCGCGTTCCGCGGCGGCACCGCAATACCGCGACAGCACGTTCTCCGGATGACCGCGATACACCAGCCCGCCGAGACGCCGGACTTCCTCTTCCACCACGTCGTCGCTCGCATCCGTGGTGGTCGCCACCACCACCTCGTCCACCAGCGGGCAGGCCTGCACACGCCGCAGCACCCAACCGACCACACTGGTGCCGCACAAGTCGCGCATGACCTTGCCGGGCAGCCGGGTGGAGCCCATGCGGGCCTGGATGATGGCGACGGTTTTCATATCAAACTTTCCCCGGCATGCGAACGTCGGGCATCATAGCAAACCGCAATTGCAGGAACGGCAACGCCGCTCCCACGACGAGCGCCGTCACCACACGAACGAGACAACAGGAAAACCTGATGAGAACATCCGGAAAACAACGCGTACTGGTCACCGGCGGCGCCGGCTTCCTCGGCTCGCATCTGTGCGAGCGCCTGCTGGCGCGCGGCGACGACGTGTTGTGCGTGGACAACTTCTTCACCGGCACCAAGGACAACATCCTGCATCTGATGGGCAACCCGCATTTCGAGCTGATGCGCCACGACGTGACCTTCCCGCTCTACGTCGAGGTCGACCGCATCTTCAACCTCGCCTGCCCGGCCTCGCCGATCCATTACCAGTTCGATCCCGTGCAGACGACCAAGACCAGCGTGCACGGCGCCATCAACATGCTGGGGCTGGCCAAGCGCGTCAAGGCGCGCATCCTCCAGGCCTCCACCAGCGAGGTCTACGGCGATCCGGAGATCCACCCGCAGCCCGAGGGCTACTGGGGCCGCGTGAATCCGGTCGGACCGCGTGCCTGCTACGACGAGGGCAAGCGCTGCGCCGAAACGCTGTTCTTCGACTACCACCGCCAGCACGGCCTGGAAATCAAGGTCGCGCGCATCTTCAACACCTACGGCCCGCGCATGCATCCGAACGACGGCCGCGTGGTCAGCAATTTCATCGTGCAGGCGCTGAAGAACGAACCCATCACCGTCTACGGCGACGGCAGCCAGACGCGTTCCTTCTGCTATGTGGACGATCTGGTCGAAGGCATGCTGCGCCTGATGGATGCGCCGGTGGCCGTCACCGGCCCGGTCAACCTCGGCAATCCGGTCGAGTTCACCGTGCGCCAACTGGCCGAGAAGGTCGTCGACATGACCGGCTCGCGCTCGGCCATCGACTTCCGCAGCCTGCCGGTCGACGACCCCCGTCAGCGCCAGCCCGACATCGCGCTCGCGAAGGAAACCCTCGGCTGGGAACCGCTGATTCCGCTGGAGGCCGGGCTCGCCAAGACCATCGCCTACTTCGAGGAGCGCATCCGGGAAGGGTTGGCGTAAACCCCGGCCCGCTGCGATCGCCGCCTCATTCCGGCCACAGACTTCGCTGCCCCGCCTCCAGCGCGCGGCGCACCGGCGCAAAGCTGGTGCGGTGCTGCGGACAGGGACCGAGGCGGTCGAGGGCCTCCAGATGCTCCGGCGTGGGATAGCCCTTGTGGATGGCGAAGCCGTAGCCGGGATGGTGCCGGTCGAGCTCGCTCATCCAACGGTCGCGCTGCACCTTGGCAAGGATCGAGGCGGCGGAGATGGCGGCGACGCGGCGGTCGCCCTTGACGATGGCGCGCGAAGGGTACGGCAGTTGCGGGCAGCGGTTGCCGTCGACCAGCACCTCGACCGGATCGACCGCGAGCGCCAGCACCGCGCGGCGCATGGCTTCGAGACTGGCGTGCAGGATGTTGAGGCGGTCGATCTCGGCCACCTCGCAACTGGCGATGGCGAAACACAGCGCGCGCTCGCGGATCACCTCATACAGGACCTCACGGCGCGCCGCCGACAACAGCTTGGAATCGGTGAGGCCCTCGATCGGTCGTTCCGGGTCGAGGATCACCGCCGCCGCCGTGACCGGACCGGCCAGCGGCCCGCGGCCGACCTCGTCCACCCCGGCCGCCAGCGGATGGGCCGCGACGGGTTCGAAATTTACGCCGGTCCTGCGTGCGCCCATGCATGTCTCCGGTAGCTTCGGCCATTGATCCGGCGACGAAATGTTTGAACAAGCGCGTAGTACCAAGGTAGGAAACCGTGGCATCTGACTTGCCCCATCGTCGCCGGATCAATATCAAATAAGCGTATTTTTGTTTATTGAAGCGGCGATAACCACTTCGACAGCGGCTCGGCGCATCGGATCCTCGCCGCTCGCATGAAGACATTTCGTCGCCGCTCCAATAAACTGCGTGCTCAGTTGTGGCGACCAATCATGCGCGGGATGCCATCCTCCCGCCCGGCCGCAAGTCTACCAGCCCAACCCGAGGTTTCCCGATGAGTCCCGTCAGATGCGCCGTCGTCGGCGTCGGCTATCTTGGCCGCTTTCATGCCCAGAAGTACGCCGCCCTGCCCAACGCGGAGCTGATCGCGGTCGCCGACAGCAATCCGCAGAACGCCGCCCGCGTGGCCGGCGAGTGCGGCTGTCTGGCGGTGACGGACTATCGCGAACTGCTGGGCAAGGTGGAGGCGGTGAGCATCGCCGTGCCGACCACGCTGCACCACGAGGTCGCCAGGGCCTTCCTCGAACAGGGCACGCACGTGCTGCTCGAAAAGCCGATCACGACCACCGTCGAGGAAGCGGTGGAACTCAACCGCATCGCGCACGAGCGCGGCGCGATCCTGCAGGTCGGACATCTGGAGCGCTTCAACGCCGCGCTGCTCGACATCGGCCGCGTGCTGTCGGAACCGCTGTTCATCGAATCGCACCGGCTGGCGCCGTTCAAACCGCGCGCCACCGACGTCAACGTCGTCCTCGATCTGATGATCCACGACATCGACATCATCCTCGACCTCGTGAAGTCGCGCGTGAGCAACATCGCGGCCAGCGGCGCGCGCATCCTGTCGGACGCCATCGACATCGCCAACGCACGCATCGAGTTCGAGAACGGCTGCGTCGCCAACGTGACCTCCAGCCGCGTGAGCCTCAAGTCCGAACGCAAGATGCGCATCTTCCAGCACAACGCCTACATCTCGATCGACTTCCAGAACCGCGGTCTCGCGATCCATCGTATCGGCGACAAGGAGATGTTTCCCGGCATTCCGGAGATCACGAGCGAGGAAAGCTTCTTCGAGGAGGCCGACGCCCTCAAGGCCGAGATCGTCGCCTTCCTCGATTCGATCCAGAACGGCAGCCCGGTGACGGTGAGCGGCGAGGACGGCCAGCGCGCGCTGGAAACGGCCATCCACATCACCGAGCTGGTGCAGTCCGCGCCCACGCTCGGCACGCACCGCGGCTGAACGCGATCGGCACACCGAATTCACTTCAAGACAGGAGCCTTTGCGCATGATCCCCATGGTGGACCTCAAGACCCAGTACCACGCGCTCAAGCAGGAAATCGATGCCGCGGTACTGGAGGTGCTGGAGAACACCCAGTTCATTCTCGGCCCCAACGTCAACGCGCTGGAGCGCGAGACGGCGGAATATCTCGGCAGCCCGCATGCCGTCTCCTGCGCCTCCGGCACGGATGCGCTGCATCTGGCGCTGCGCGCGGCCGGCATCGGTCCGGGTGACGAGGTCATCACGACGCCCTTCACCTTCATCGCTACCGCCGAGGCGATCCGCTACGTCGGCGCCACGCCGGTGTTCGTCGACATCGACCCGAGTACCTTCAACATCGACGTCGACGCAATCGAGGCCGCCATCACGCCGCGCACGCGCTGTGTGATGCCGGTGCACCTGTTCGGCCAGCCCGCCGACATGCAGGCCATCATGACGCTGTGCGAAGCGCACGGCATCGTGGTGATAGAGGACTGCGCGCAATCCTTCGGAGCAAGCGTCGACGGGCGCATGACCGGCAGTATCGGCGCCTACGGCTGCTTCAGCTTCTTCCCGAGCAAGAACCTCGGCGGCTACGGCGACGGCGGTCTCATCACAGCCACGACCGAAGAGGCGGCAAACGCACTGCGCTGCCTGCGCAATCACGGCAGCCACGTGCGCTATCACCATGACATCATCGGCTACAACAGCCGTCTGGACGAGATCCAGGCCGCCATCCTGCGTGTCAAGCTGCGCCATATCGACCGCTTCAACAACGAGCGCCGCCGCGTCGCCCATCGCTACAACGAACTGCTGGCCGGCAGCGGCGTGGTCACGCCGCACGAAGACGGCAAGGGCGTGCACGTGTTCCACCAGTACACACTGCTGACCGAACGCCGCGAGCAAGTGATGCAGGCATTGCAGAAGGAAGGCATCGGCTGCGCCATCTACTATCCGATCCCGCTGCACCGCCAGAAGGCCTTCGCCGACGTGTTCGCCGACGTCAAGCTGCCGGTGACCGAAGACGTCACCGCGCGCTGCCTGTCGCTGCCGATCTATCCCGAGATGTCGGATACGCAGATCGTCAGCGTCACCGACGTCATCCGGACCGCACTCGGGTGACGTCGTGACGCAGGGATGACGTCATGCACGTGATGCTGGCGGCCGGCGAGGCATCGGGCGATCTGCACGCCGCCAATCTGGTGCGCGCGCTCGATGCGATGCGACCGGGGCTGCACTACTCCGGCATGGGTTGCGGCGCCATGCGCGAAGCCGGGGTCGACGTCGTCGTCGACGCCACCGAACTGGCGGTGGTCGGCCTGTGGGAGGTGCTGGCGCGCTACGGCGACATCCGCCGTGCCTTCCGCCGCCTGTGCGAGCACATGGAGCGGAACCGGCCGGACCTGCTGATCCTGATCGACTACGTCGAATTCAATCTGCGCCTGGCGAAGGTCGCGAAACGACTCGGCGTGCGCGTGCTGTTCTACGTCTCGCCGCAGGTGTGGGCCTGGCGCCCCGGCCGCATCCGGCGCATCGGCCGCTGCGTCGACATGATGGCCGTTCTGTTTCCGTTCGAGGAAGACGTCTACCGCCGTCACGGCATCCCGGTACGCTACGTCGGCAATCCGCTGGTCGACGTGGTCAGACCCACGATGAGCCGCGAGGACGCGCGCGCACACTTCAATCTCGACGCCACGCGCCCGATCCTCGGCCTGCTGCCCGGCAGTCGCCAGGGCGAACTGCGCCGGCACCTGCCCGTCATCACGAAAACCTGCCGGCTGCTGCGGGAGCAGATCCCGGACCTGCAACTGATCATGCCGATCGCCCCCGGCGTCGACGTCGCGCGCGACGTCACGCCCCACCTGCAGGACGACGACGGCATCCAACTCGTCACGGCTCAGGGCTACGACGTGATGCATGCCTGCGACGCACTGATCGCCGCTTCCGGCACGGTCACGCTGGAAGCCGGGCTGATCGGCACGCCGATGGTCATCATCTACCGTCTGGCACCGCTTTCCTACGCGATCCTGAAACCGATGCTGCGCATCCCCGACATCGGCCTCGTGAACATCGTCGCCGGCCGCCGTATCGCGCCGGAATTCCTGCAAGGCGAGGCACGGCCCGAGGCGATCGCCGCGGAGGTACGGCGCCTGCTCGCCGATGCCGATCACAACCGGACACAGCGCGAGGCGCTGCGTGAGGTCAGGACGAAACTCGGAGCAGGCGGCGGAGCGGAAAACGTCGCCCGGCTGGCGAGCGAGATGCTGGACGGGGCAGCGTAGAGATCGGTCTGGATGGCCCTAACAGGATGTTGAAAAAGGGCTGTCCTGCCCTTTTTCAACGCGCCGCACCCGGCACATGTCCGTGCGCGGCTACGACGAATCAAACACTTACATGTTTGATTCGCGATCGAGGCATCCCTGCCTCGCGTTAGCAGGCTGTTTTTCAACAGCCTGCTAACGACGGTTACTCTCGCTGAGAACGCCGGAACGCGAAGAAAAGATGAACGATTGTTTTTGCCTTCCCTGCGTCCCGGCGATCTCAGCGAGAAATCGTGTTTTGCAGTAGTCCTCTGCGCCTTGCCGAGCCGAGGTTCAGCCGTCCACGCTCGGCTTGCGGCCCGAGCGCACGATGCCGCGCTTGCTCGAACGCACGAACTCGACGAAATGCGCGACCTCCGGGAAGGCGTGCGGGAATTCCTGCAACAGGGCATCGGCCGCTTCGAGACCGGCGTCGCGGTTGCGTCCGCGCACCAGCAGCTTGAACACCTGATGCAGTGCCCGAATGCATTCGGGCGAGAAACCGCGGCGTTTGAGACCGAGCTTGTTGATGCCCACGGCGCGCGCGTAATTGCCGGTGGCGAGGGTATAGGGGGTCAGATCGCGGTTGAGTGCCGTGCCCATGCCGGTGAAGGCGTGCACGCCGACGCGGCAGAACTGATGCACCAGCGTGAAGCCGCCGAGGATCGCGTGGTCGCCGATGCCGACGTGACCGGCCAGCGAGGCGGCGTTGGAAAAGATGATGTGATTGCCGATCACGCAGTCGTGCGCGATGTGCACGTAGGCCATGATCAGGTTGTCGCTGCCGACCACGGTACGCCCCGTCCCGCGTTGCGTACCGCGGTGCATCGTGACGTATTCGCGGATCACGTTGCGGTCGCCGACGATGAGTTCGGTCGGCTCCCCCTTGTAGCTGGTGTCCTGCGGTGCCTCGCCGACCGACGCGAATTGGAGGATCTCGTTGTCGCGGCCGATGCGCGTGTGTCCGCTGATCACCACGTGCGGACCGATGCGCGTGCCGGACTCGATGCTCACGTCGGGTCCGATCACCGAAAAGGCACCGATCGACACGCCCTCCGCGACGCGGGCTGCGGGATCGACGACGGCCAGCGGATGAATCATTCCATCTCCTTGCCGGCGCACATCAACTCCGCGGTCGCCGCGATCTCGTCGCCCACCCGGGCCTCGGCACTGAACTTCCAGATCCCCCGCATCGCGCGCAGGTAGCGCACGTGCAACAGCAACTGGTCGCCCGGCTCCACCTGCCGGCGGAAGCGCGCCTGATCGATGCCGACGAACAGATAGAGCTGGTTCTTGTAACCCTCGTGGCCACGCGCCTCCTCGGTCTTGAAGGCCAGGAGTCCGGTCGCCTGCGCCAGCGCCTCCAGGATCAGCACGCCCGGCATCACCGGCCGGGCCGGGAAGTGACCCTGAAAAAACGGCTCGTTGATGGAGACGTTCTTGATGGCGGTGAGGTACTCGCCAGGCTTGTGGTCCAGGACCCGGTCGACGAGCAGGAAAGGATACCGGTGCGGCAGGAAGCCCATCACCTCATGAATGGTCATCTGATCCAAGATCGGTTCCTTCGTTTGGGTGTATCGGAGTCCGGCACCCGACCGCCTTTTCCAGCGATCCTACCCGACGTGCCAATTCGTCCAGCTGTTTGAAACGGGCCGCATTCCTGCGCCAGCGGCTCGTTGGCTCGGCCGTCGTCCCTGAAGAGTGGCTGCTGCCCGCCTCGCGGATGGAGTGCGTCACCAGCGACATCGCCGTGATGGTCACATTATCCGCGATTTCGAGATGACCGGCCACACCGGCGCCGCCACCGAATGCACAGCCGCGGCCAATCCGGGTGCTGCCGGCGATACCGGCGCAGCCGGCCATGATGCTGTGGGCACCGAGCTGGACGTTGTGGGCGATCTGCACCAAATTGTCGAGCTTGACGCCCTCCCCCACCACGGTGTCGCCCAGCGCACCGCGATCGATGGTGGTGTTGGCGCCCACCTCCACGTCGTCGCCAATGACCACAGTCCCCAGTTGCGGGATCTTGACCCACACCTCGCCATCGCGGGCGAAGCCGAAACCGTCGGCACCGATCACCGCACCCGCATGGATCAGCACGCGGCGGCCGATGCGCACACCGTCCAGCACCGTCACCTGCGCCGTCAGCCGGGTGTCGTCGCCGATCAGGCAATCGTCGCCGATCACGCAATGCGGGCCGAGCCGGACACCAGGCGCAATGCGCGTGCGGGCGCCGATCACGCACAACGGGCCGATCTCGGCCGACGGGTCGATCGTCGCATCGGCAGCGATCACGGCGCTCGGGTGCACGCCCGGCTGCGGCGGACGCTGCGGATGCAGCAGCTGCGCCGCACGCGCATAGGCCAGATAGGGATTCCCGCTGACCAGCGCATGGACCGGACAATCAGCGAGGGCATCGGCAGAGAGAATGACCGCCGTCGCCTGCGTGCCGCTCAGATGGCGGCGAAAGCGTGCGCTGGAAAGGAAGGCGAGACTACCCGCAACGGCGCGATCCAGAGCGGCGACGCGGGACACCTCGACCTCGGGATCACCATGCAGTTCGGCGCCCACCAGCCGTGCCAGCTCGCCCAGCCGCATGGGTATACAGGCGCCGGTCTCAGCGGCCGGTACGGCCGGATGCATTGGCGTTGTTGGCCTGCATCTGCTTCAACCGTTCCAGGATACGCGGCGTCAGATCGATGCGCGTGCTCGCAAACAACACGCTCTCGGTCACGATCAGGTCGTACTGTTCCTGTTCCGCGAGTTCGAGAATGGCGTTGAAAATCAGCCGCTGCACCTTGGCGATCTCCTCGTTGCGACGCGCATTGAGGTCTTCGGTGAACATCTCCTGCGCACGCTTGAACTCGCGCGAGCGGTTGCGGAAATCGCGTTCCAGATCGGCGCGCTTGTCGGCGGGCATCACGTCGCCGTCCCGTTCCAGGCGTTGCTGCATCTGCCGCAACGCGTCGCGTTCCGTCGTCAGTTCGGCGTTACGCGGCGAAAACTCCCGCTCCAGACCCTTGCTCGCGGCCTCCGCCTGCGGTGCCTGTTCTATCAGCCGGTTGATATTCACGAAACCGATCTTGGTCTCTGCCGCCACGGCCGTGGACAACGAAGCCAACAGGAGGGAAAGAAGCAGTGTCTTGATCAATCGCATTCAGATATCACTCCACATAACGGGCACATCCGGTACCGGAACACATGCCGGGCATCAAAAAGAAGTACCGACGGTAAACTGGAAGAACTGCGTGTCGTCGCCGGATTTCTCCACCAGCGGTTTCGCCAGACTGAAGGTCAGCGCACCGACCGGCGACAACCAGGTGGTCGACACGCCTGTCGACGCGCGCATCTCGCCGAGATCGACGTCCTCCATGCGAGCGAACACGTTGCCGGCATCGATGAACACGCCGACGCGCAACGAGTTGTCGTCCTCCATGAACGGCGGCGGGAACAACAGCTCCAACGAACCCGACATCTTGAAATTGCCGCCGAATGGATCGCCGCGCGAGTCGCGTGGACCCAGGCTGTAGTCGCGGAATCCGCGCACCGAGCGCACGCCGCCCGCGAAGTATTTTTCGAAGAACGGCAGGTCGGTGGTATCACCGTAGCTGTCGCCGATACCGAGGTCGCCGGTCAGCATCAGCGTCAGCTTGTCGCGTACCGGCCAGAAGTACTGATTGCGGTAATCGACCTTGTAATACTGTAGGTCGCTGCCCGGTACGGTGGCCTCTAACGAGACGCGCTGAAGATTGCCGCGATCGGCGAACACGGTGCGATTGCGCGTATCGTGCACGAAACTCGCATTGACCGAGAACAGATCGAACTCGTTGCCGTTGTCGGTCAGGAAGTTCGTGATCTCGTCGGGCGTGATGCTGACGGTGGTGATGCGTACCCGCTCGTAGCCCGGCGTCAGGCGCACCGAGTCGTGTTCCGTGATTGGAATGCCGTAGCTCACCGTGCCACCGTAGCGGGTCGACGAATAACGCGAGATCTCCAGTTCGGAGGCGTCCGTCTCGCTGTAGAAGCCGCTGAAACCGCGGCTCACGCCATCGATGGTGTAGTACGGATTGGTATACGACAGGCTGTAGATGGTGTTGACGCTGCTGTTGTTGAAATTGGCCGCAAGACGCGAACCGCTGCCCATGAAGTTTTCCTGCGTCAGGCTCAGGTTGAGCAGGAAGCCTTCACTCTGCGAATAACCCGCGCCGACCATGAAGCTGCCGGACATGCGTTCCTTGACGCCGATCTCCAGGTCGACCTGATCGTCGGTACCGGCCACCGGCTGCGTCTCGATGTTCACCGTCTCGACGAAGCTCAGACGTTGCAGACGTACACGCGAGCGTTCGATCGCCGAGGCGTTGTACCAGCCGCCCTCGATCTGGCGCATCTCGCGCCGGAACACCTCGTCGCGCGTCTGCTGGTTGCCGGTGAAATTGACGCGTCGCACGTAGACGCGCCGACCCGGATCGACGAACAGCGTCATCGCCACCTCGCGCTTGTCGTGATCGACCGTCGGGATGGGATTCACGTTGGCGAACGCATGACCATCGTCGCCCAGACGACGGGTGATGCGGTTGATCGCGGCATTGATCCGCCCGCGCGAGAACACCGCGCCGGGCTCGATGCCGATCAATCCCTGCAATTCCTCGTCCATGCCCAGCAGTTCACCCGCGAGCGCCACGCCGGAGATCGTGTACTGATCGCCCTCGGCGACGTTGACGGTGATGTAGATGTCGCGCCGGTCGGGCGTGATCGTGACCTGCGTGGAGTCGATGTTGAAGTTGGCGTAGCCGTGATCGAGGTAATGGGAACGCAGCTTTTCGAGGTCCGCCGACAATACCTGGCGCGAATATTCGCCGCGACTACTGAAGAAGTCGTACCAGCGCGCGACGCCGGAATCGAACAGCTTGAGCAGTTTCTTGATGTCGTAGCCTTCGTTGCCGACGATGTTGACCTGGCGGATCTCCGCCGGCTTGCCCTCGCCGATGTCGATGATCACGTCGACGCGGTTGCGTTCGAGATCCTCGACGCGGGTATCGATGCGCACGTTGTATTTGCCGCGCGCGAAATACTGCTGGCGCAGCTCGTTTTCCATGCGTTCCAGCACCGACGGATCGAACACGCGGCCACGGGCGATGTTGACGCTGGCCAGAGACTCGAGCAGTTGATCGGTCTTGATGTCGGTGTTGCCCGAGATGCGGATGTCGGAAATGGCCGGCCGTTCGACCACCGTCACCACCAGCACGCCCTCGCGGCGGTCGAGCGACACGTCGGAGAAAAAGCCGGTGCGATACAGCGCGCGCACGATCTCGGCGCTGCGCGCCTCGTCGAAGGCATCGCCGACCTTGACCGGCAGATAGGTGAAGACGGTGCCGGCCGTGATGCGTTGCAGCCCCTGCACCTCGATGTCCTGCACGGTGAACGTTTCCGCGGTGCCCGTATGCATCCACGCGGCCAGCATGCCCCCCAACAGCGCCTTGCCGGCCCGACCCCTCATTCGACGTTTCATGTTCAGCCGAAAATCCTCGTCAAATCGTTATAGAACGCCAGCACCATCAGGGCGCCGATGAGCAGCAACCCGATGCGCTGACCGATCGCCTCGGTCCGCTCCGAAACCGGACTCCCCTTGACCGCCTCGATCAGGTAGTACAACAGATGACCGCCATCCAGCACCGGTATGGGCAACAGGTTGAGTATCCCCAGACTGACGCTGATCACGGCCAGAAAGGCAAGAAAGGCCGACATTCCCACCAATGCCGACAGACCGGCATACTCGGCGATGCTGATCGGCCCGCTGATGTTCTTGAGCGAGGCCTCGCCACGCGCCAGCCGCCATAATACGCGCAGCGTGAGCACGCTCATATCCCAGGTCTTCGTCACGGCCGCGCCGACCGCCGCCACCGGCCCGTAACGGACCGTCACGCGCAAGGCCTCCAGCGCCTCGCGATCGATCCAGGGATAGGCGCCGACCTGGCCGATCACGCGCTCGCCGTCGCGGCGTGCCTCGGTCGAAAGCGTAAGGTACTCGCGCCGCCCTTCGCGTTCAATCTCGACCTCGAAGCTGCGGTCGGGTCGCGCGCGCACGAATGCCACCCACGCGGCCCAGTCTTCCAGCCGCTCACCATCGGCGCTGATCAGGCGGTCGCCGGCCCGCAGACCGGCACGTTCGGCCGGCCCGGCGGCCACCACGTCGCCGATCACGGCCTCGAGAACCGGGCGCCAGGGCGTGATGCCCAGCTTGTCGAGCAGATGCCCTTCGTCCAGCAGTGCACGATCGCTGCCGAGCGGCAGGCGGCGCAGGGTTTCTCCACCTGCCGCGGTGGTCACGACGACGTCCAGGCCATCGCGTCCGATACCGCGATCGAGCAGCGTGATGGCCGCAATGTCCCAGGTCGGCGTTGGCACGCCGTCCACGCTGACGATGCGGTCCTGCGGTTCAAAACCGCCGCGTGCCGCCGGCGAACCCGGAGCGACCTCGCCGATCAGCGGTGCCATGCCGCTCACGCCGACCATGAACATGAGCCAGTAGGCGACGATGGCGAACAGGAAATTGAACACCGGACCGGCCGCCACGATCGCCGCACGCCGCGCCAGCGGCTTGCGGTTGAAGGCGCGCTCCACGTCCTCCGGCGCCACCTCGCCCTCGCGTTCGTCCAGCATGCGCACATAGCCGCCGAGCGGTACCGCCGCCAGCACGTATTCGGTGCGGTCGGCGCCGGCGATGCGGGTGTACAGCGGACGCCCGAAGCCGATGCTGAAGCGCAGCACCTTGACGCCCATGCGGCGCGCCACCCAATAGTGGCCGAACTCGTGCACCGTGATCAGAATGCCAAGTACGGCGACGAAGGCGATGGCACTGGTAAGGAAGCTCATGGCGCGGACATCAGGCAGGTTTCAGTTGGTCACGGATGCAGGCGGCGGCATGTTCCCGCGCCTCGCGGTCGGCATCGAGCACCGTCTGAAGGTTTGAGACCTCGCGCGTGTCCACCCGTTCCAGCGTCCGTTCGATCACGCGCGGGATGTCGGTGAAACGGATTTCGCGTTCCAGAAACGCCTGCACCGCCACCTCGTTCGCCGCATTGAGTACCGCACTCGCGGTGCCGCCGGCGGTCAGTGCCTCGTAGGCGAGACGCAGGCAGGGAAAGCGCGCCGGATCCGGCCGCTGGAAGTCGAGCCGGCCGACCGCGATGATGTCGAGCGGCGCGACGCCGGAGGCCATGCGTTCCGGCCAGGCCAGCGCGTGGGCGATCGGCGTGCGCATGTCCGGGTTGCCGAGCTGCGCCAGCACCGAGCCGTCGGCGTAGGCCACCATGGAATGAATCACGCTCTGCGGATGGATCACCACTTCGACCCGCTCGGGCGGCGCATCGAACAGCCAGCAGGCCTCGATCACCTCCAGGCCCTTGTTCATCATCGTTGCCGAATCGACCGAGATCTTGCGCCCCATCACCCAGTTGGGGTGGGCGCAGGCCTGCTCCGGCGTCACCGCGTGCAGTTGCGACAGGTCGGCGTCGCGGAAGGGTCCGCCGGAGGCGGTGAGAAGGATGCGTTCGACGCCGTTTGGAAAACCAACGCCCCCCTCACCCCGGCCCTCATCCGGCCCTTCGGGCCACCTTCTCCCAAAGGGAGAAGGGACGAATGCGTGGCTTTCAGCCGCAGAGTCGTGAGAAGGACGAAGTGTCGCTGCGCGACTGTTCATATATGGCATGCACTGGAACACCGCGTTGTGCTCGCTGTCGATCGGCAGCAGTTCGGCACCGCCGCGGCGTATCGCCTCCATGAACAGCGCGCCCGACATCACCAGCGCTTCCTTGTTGGCGAGCAGCACGCGCTTGCCGGCCTCGGCCGCCGCCAGCGTCGGCAGCAGGCCGGCGGCGCCGACGATCGCCGCCATCACGTAATCGGTTTCCGGCAATGCCGCGACGTGCGCCAGCGCCTCGGCACCGGCCAGCACCTCGGTCGGCAGACCCGCATCGCGCAGGCGGCGTTCGAAGGCCGGTGCGAGATCCGGGTTGCTCAATACCGCCCAGCGCGGTGCATGGCGCCGGCATTGTTCGAACAGCAGTTCGACATTGGAGTGCGCGGTCAACGCCACCACGCGGTAGCGCTCGGGATGACGCGCCAGCACGTCCAGCGTGCTGACGCCGATGGAACCGGTGGCGCCGAGCACCGTCACGCCGATGAGTCTGGAGATCGTCATATCTCAGCGCACCGCCAAACCGACCCACGACAGGGCCACCAGAAACACCGGTGCCGCCGCGGTCAGGCTGTCGATACGATCCAGGATGCCGCCGTGGCCGGGCAGGATCGCGCCCGAATCCTTGGCGCCGGCCTCGCGCTTGAGCACGCTCTCGAACAGATCGCCGGCCACCGACAGCAGTGCGGTCAGCAGACACAACAGCACGAAATACGCCCACAACCGCAGTTCGACGTCGAGCAGCCAGGCACCGGCGAGCGCGAACGGCAGCACCGCCGCAAGCGCGCCCAGCAGGCCTTCGCGGGTCTTGCCGGGACTGATCTCGGGCGCCAGCCGGACGCGACCGAAACGGCGGCCGGCGAAATAGGCCGCGCTGTCGGCAGTGGCGATCAGCAGAATCAGGAACAGCACCAGCACCGGCCGTTCGGCGTGCAGCAGCACCAGGGCACACCAGGCAGGGACCAGCGTCAGAAAGGCGGCGACGCGCAGACCGTTGCGGCGCGCCGCGAAGGACGGCGCACCCTGCGGGCGATACATTGCCAGCAACACCGGCACCACGCACCACCAGAATGCGCCCACGACCACCGGCCAGAGCTGGGCCTGCTGGAACACCAGCCAGCCGACGCCCAGCGTCGCGAGTCCGAACGCCACGACGAACGCCGCGCGTGGTGCTGCCTCGAACCCGACCAGACGCGCCCATTCCCAGGCGCCGATCAGCATCACCAGCAGCGTGAACGCGGCAAAGGCCGGGTTCGGCAACCACAACACGGCCGCGGTGACGCCGGCTGCGAGCAGCAGCCCGGTGATGATGCGCAGTCTAAGCACGCGATGCCACCTGATCGCCGGTACGTCCGAAACGGCGCTGACGCGCGGCGTAGGACTCGAAGGCGCTGTCCAGTTCGGCGGCGTCGAAATCGGGCCAGAAGCTGTCGGAGAAGAAGAATTCGGTATAGGCGAGCTGCCACAGCAGAAAGTTGCTGATGCGCTTCTCGCCGCCGGTGCGGATCAGCAGATCGGGATCGGGCAGTCCCGCGGTGGAGAGGTATTGCTCGAAACAGGCACCGTCGACCGCGGCCGGATCGATCTGCCCGGCCTTGGCCGCCTCAGCGATGCGTTGGGCCGCCTGCACGATGTCCCAGCGGCCGCCGTAGCTGGCGGCGATGACGAGTTGCATGCGGGTGTTGGCCTCGGTCAGGGCCTCGGCCTCGGCAATCTGGCGTTGCAGACGCTCGGAAAAGGCCGCGCGGTCACCGATGAAGCGCAGGCGCACGCCACGGTTCACCAGCTCCGTCAGTTCGCGCTTGAGGGCGGTGACGAACAGTTCCATCAGGATGCCCACCTCCCAAGTCGGACGACGCCAGTTTTCACTGCTGAAGGCAAACAGCGTCAGCACCTCGACGCCGCGCTCGTGACACAGGCGCACGACGCGGCGGGTGGCATTCAGCCCCTGCCAATGGCCGGCAGGACGCGGCAGGTGCCGGGCCTTGGCCCAGCGCCCGTTGCCGTCCATCACGATGGCGACGTGACGCGGCACGATGCGCGCAGTCGCCGTATCCGTCAGCGCCGTCATTGCGAATCGACGCCTCAGACTTCCATCAATTCCTTTTCTTTCTCGGCCAGTACCTTGTCGACCTCGGCGATGTATTTGTCGGTCAGTTTCTGGATCTCCTCCTGACCGCGACGCTCGTCGTCCTCGGAGATCGCCTTGTCCTTCAGGCGGTTCTTGAGATCGTTGTTGGCATCGCGCCGGATGTTGCGGATCGCCACCTTCGCGTTCTCCGCCTCGTGGCGCACCACCTTGACCAGATCGCGGCGGCGCTCCTCGGTCAGCGGCGGCATCGGCACGCGCATCACGGTACCCATCGTGACCGGATTCAGACCCAGGTCGGAGGTCAGGATCGCCTTCTCGATCTTGCCCACCATCGACTTGTCCCAGGGCGTCACGGTCAGCGTGCGCGCGTCCTCGATCGCGATGTTGGCGACCTGACCGATCGGGGTCTCGGTGCCGTAATAATCGACAGTGACGTGATCCAGCAGATTCGGATGGGCGCGGCCGGTGCGGATCTTGGCCAGCTCGTGCCGCAGCGCCTCGATGCTCTTGCCCATGCGGGTCGCGGCATCCTTCTTGATGTTGTCGGTCATCTCGCTTATCCCCTTTCTACCAAAGTGCCGATCGGCTCCCCCGTGACCACGCGCAGCAGGTCGCCCTCGTGGAAGACGTTGAACACGCGCAGCGGCAGGTCGTTGTCACGGCACATGACGATGGCGGTGGTATCCATCACACCCAGACGGCGCGTCAGGGCCTCATCGTAGGTGAGGCGTTCATAGCGCACCGCGTCCGGGTTCTTCATCGGATCGGCGTCGTACACGCCGTCGACCTTGGTCGCCTTGAGCATGAGGTCGGCATTGATCTCGATCGCACGCAGGGTGGCGGCGGTGTCGGTGGTGAAGAACGGATTGCCGGTACCGCCGGCGAACACCACGATGCGCCCCTTTTCCAGATGACGCACGGCGCGGCGGCGGATGTAGTCCTCGCACACCTGATTGATCTTGATCGCCGACATGACGCGGCAGAACTTGCCGACCCGCTCCAGCGCGTCCTGCAGCGCAAGGCTGTTGATGACGGTGGCGAGCATGCCCATCTGATCGCCGGTGACGCGATCCATGCCGCCCTGTGCCAAACCCGCGCCGCGAAAGATGTTGCCACCCCCGATCACCACCGCCACCTCGACGCCCAGACGGCTGATTTCGGCGATCTCGGTGGCGATACGGCGGATGATCGCCGGGTCGATGCCGTAGTCCTGTTCGCCCATCAGGGCTTCACCACTGAGCTTGAGCAGGATGCGCTTGTATGCAGGACGTTTTTCTTCGCTCATGTCGGCTCGTGCAGTCACGGATGCCCCGGCCGGCACGGCCGGGGCCTTGTCGTTTCGATCGCATTCCCTTGCCCGCCGACAAGTCCAAACCTGGTCTTGCCGGCGCCTTGTTGCCGGCTCGCGCCGGACCGACCCGACGTCAGGCGCCCTTGGCTGCCTGCGCGACTTCGGCCGCGAAATCCTCGCTCTTCTTCTCGATGCCCTCGCCCACTTCGTAGCGCACGAAGCGGGTGACCGTGGCACCGGCGGCGGACAGCAGCTTGCCGACGGTGGTGTCCGGATCCTTGACGAAGGGTTGGCCGACCAGCGTGATCTCGGCCAGATATTTCTTGATGCGGCCCACCACCATCTTCTCGACGATGTCGGCCGGCTTGCCGCTCTCGGCGGCCTGCGCGGTGAAGATTTCCTTTTCCTTGGCCAGCAGATCGGCCGGCACCTGCTCCTCGCTCACGCACACCGGACGGCTGGCCGCGATGTGCATCGCGACGTCGCGGGCCAGGTCCGCATTGCCGCCCTGCATCTCCACCAGCACGCCGATGCGCGTGCCGTGCAGATAGCTGCCGATGATGCCGCCGGCGGCCGACAGGCACTCGAAGCGGCGCACCTGGATGTTTTCACCGATCTTGGCCACCAGCGCCAGACGCGCCTCTTCCAGCGCACCTTCCATCAGCGCCTCGACGGAGGCCGGTGCGGCCTCCAGCGCGCGCGCGGCGACGCCGTCGGCGAAACCGACGAAGTTCTCGTCCTTGGCCACGAAATCGGTCTCGGAATTCACCTCGACGATGGCGGCGCGGCTGCCGTCGTCGGAGGTCGCCACCACGATGCGGCCCTCGGCCGCGATACGCCCGGCCTTCTTGACCGCCTTGGCCTGACCGGACTTGCGCATGATCTCGATCGCACCCTCCATGTCGCCGTTGGCATCGGTCAGCGCCTTCTTGCATTCCATCATGCCGGCGCCGGTGCGCTCGCGCAGCTCCTTCACCATTGCAGCTGAAATCTGACTCATGAAAAAACTCCTCGATGATCGAAACTTGGGCGACCCGCCGTTCCGGCAAGAACGCCGCCGGCCGGTCGCGAATTCAATGTCCAACGCCGCCCGTCGGGCGGCAGATACGAAGCGCCGGCCTGTTGGCCGGCGCTTGCTTCATGTGCGCGGCATCATTCCGCGGCTTCTGCCCCCGCCTGCTCGGCCGGTGCGGCCTTGGCGCGCGGTGCGCCCTTTTTTCTCACCGTCGCCTTGCGCTTGTCCGAACCCTCGTCGACCTCGACGAACTCGTCGCCGGCCGGACCGGTGCGGGCCAGGGCCAGGCCCTCGCTGACGGCATCGGCCATCGCCGACACGTACAACTGCACGGCGCGAATGGCGTCGTCGTTGCCCGGAATCACGTAGTCCACGCCCTCGGGCGAGTTGTTGGTATCGACCACGCCGACCACCGGAATGCCGAGCTTGGTGGCCTCGCTGACGGCGATGCGCTCATGACCGACGTCGACGATGAACAGCACGTCGGGCAGGCCGTTCATGTCCTTGATGCCGCCCAGGCTGCGCTCCAGCTTTTCCATCTCGCGCGTCAGCATCAGGACTTCCTTCTTGCCGAGACGGTTGAAAGTGCCGTCGTCGCGCATCGCCTCCAGATCCTTGAGACGCTTGATGGACTGACGCACGGTCTTGAAGTTGGTCAGCATGCCACCCAGCCAGCGGTGGTTGACGTAGGGCATCTTGCAGCGGGTCGCCTCTTCGGCGATGGTGTCGCGGGCCGAACGCTTGGTGCCGACGAACAGGATCTTGCCGCCGTTGGATGCAAGCTTGCCGAGATAGTTGGCGGCATCGCCGAACAGCGGCAGGGTCTGTTCCAGATTGATGATGTGAATGCGGTTACGCTCGCCGAAGATGTAAGGAGCCATCTTCGGGTTCCAGTAACGGGTCTGATGACCGAAATGCACGCCAGCTTCCAGCATCTGGCGCATGGTGACGCTTGCCATGAGGTGAATCTCCGAATTGTATGGGTTGGGCCTCCATGCGTCCCGGACAGCGACCCCGTTGCCGGGGCACCCCGCTGGCCGTGCCGACGCATGTGTGGATTTGACGAACCCCGGATTTCCCTCAAAAACCGTAAGCCGGTGGAAAATCTGGGGTTTCGTTTGCGCAAAACGCGGGCGCTTTATACCATAAACGCCTTTCCCGCGCCAAACTCACCTGTCGCTCCATCAACCGGACCATTCCCGGCCCCGCGCCGGAACGACACCCCATGACCGTCACCATCAAGACCCCGGAAGAAATCGACAAGATGCGCGTGGCCGGCCGCCTGGCGGCCGAGGTGCTGGAAATGATCGAGCCACACGTCCAGGCCGGCGTCACCACCGACGAGCTGGACCGCATCTGCCACGACCACATCGTGAACGTGCAGCAGGCGATCCCGGCCCCGCTCAACTACAAGGGCTTTCCGCGCTCGATCTGCACCTCGGTGAACCATCAGGTCTGTCACGGCATTCCAGGCTCCCGCAGGCTCAAGGCGGGCGACATCGTCAACATCGACATCACCGTGATCAAGGACGGCTTTCACGGCGACACCTCCCGCATGTTCGTCATCGGCAAGGTGCCGCTGGCCGCCCAGCGCGTGGTGGACGTGGCGCACGAAGCGCTGCTGATCGGCATCCGCGCGGTACGGCCGGGCACGCGTCTGGGCGACATCGGCCATGCCATTCAGCGCCACGTCGAGGCGCAGCATTGCAGCGTGGTGCGCGAATACTGCGGCCACGGCATCGGACGCCAGTTCCACGAGGAGCCGCAGGTGCTGCATTACGGCGATCCAGGCACCGGCATCGAACTGGTGCCCGGCATGACCTTCACCATCGAACCCATGGTCAACGCCGGCAAGCGCCACACGCGCCTGCTGGCAGACGGCTGGACCGTGGTCACCAAGGACCACAGCCTGTCGGCGCAGTGGGAACACACCGTACTGGTGACGGCCGAGGGTTACGAGGTGCTGACGCTGCGCCAGGGCGAGGTCATCTGAAAACCGGCTCCGTCGCATGGCGCACCTGATCCCGCTGCCGGATTTTCTCGACGCCGCGGTCGGCTGGCCCGCCTGCCACCACGTCACGCTCGAGCACGGCACCGACATCCAGGGCTACACCGAATGCCTGGCGCGCGCCGACGCGGCACTGGGCGAGGCCTTCCAGTCCGGGCGCGACGTCGACGATCTGGTGCGCGGCCGTGCGGCCGTGATCGACCGCCTGCTGATCGCCGCCTGGCGCGGCTTCGGTCTGGTGCCGCAACCCTGCCTGAGCCTGGTCGCCGTCGGCGGCTACGGTCGCGGCGAACTGCACCCCGGCTCCGACGTCGACATCCTGATCCTGCACTGCCGGCCGCTCACGACCGTGCAGGAGGAACAGGTCTCGCGCCTCGTCACCTTCCTGTGGGACATCGGCCTGCACCCCGGCCACAGCGTACGCACCATCGACACCTGCCTGCAGGAGGCAGCGGCCGACGTCACGGTCGCCACCAACCTGATGGAATCGCGCCTGCTCGCCGGCGACGAGGATCTGTACGCCCGCATGAAGGCGCAGACCGGACCCGCCACGCTGTGGCCCGCGCGCGAGTTCTTCGCCGCCAAGCTGGCCGAGCAGAAGGCGCGTCACCATCGCTTCGGCGACACCGCCTATCGTCTCGAACCCAACCTCAAGGAAGGACCGGGCGGCCTGCGCGACATCCAGATGGTGGGCTGGGTCACCAAGCGCCACTTCGGCGCCTCCAGCCTGCACGAACTGGTCGAGCACGACTTCCTCACCGAGGACGAATACGAGACCCTGATGCACGGTCAGGCCTTCCTGTGGCGCGTGCGCTTCGCGCTGCATTTCATCACGCAAAGACGCGAGGACCGCCTGCTGTTCGATCAGCAGCGCGCACTGGCGCGCCAGTTCGGCTACAGCGACCAGGGCGACGACCTCGCGGTCGAGCAGTTCATGCAGGCCTACTTCCGCACCGTGACCGAACTGGAACGGCTGAACGAAATCCTGTTGCAGCATTATCAGGAGGCATTGCTGTCCGAGCCCGGCGACGACGAGGTGGTACCGATCAACCGCCGTTTCCAGGCCCGCCGCGGCTTTCTCGAAGTCACCGGCGAGCAGGTATTCCGGCAGTATCCGCCCGCGCTGCTGGAGGTGTTCCTGCTGCTGGAGCAGCACCAGGAATTCAAGGGCGTGCGCGCCGCCACCATCCGGCTCATCCGCAGCCACCGCCACCTGATCGACGAGCGATTCCGCAACGAATTCACCTGCCGCGCATTGTTCATGGAGATCCTGCGCCAACCGCACGGCGTCACCCGCCAGTTGCGGCGCATGAACCGTTACGGCGTGCTGGCCGCCTATCTGCCGGCCTTCGGCATGATCGTCGGGCGCATGCAGTACGATCTGTTCCACATCTATACCGTCGATGAACACACCCTGTTCGTGATCCGCAACCTGCGCCGCTACGCGATCCCCGAACATGCCGACGAACTGCCGCATTGCAGCCACGTCTTCAAGCAGATACCCAAGCCGGAACTGCTCTACCTGGCCGGCCTGTTTCACGACATCGCCAAGGGCCGCGGCGGCGATCACTCCGAGATCGGTTCGGACGAGGCGCGCACCTTCTGCCTGCACCATGGCCTCAGCAGCTACGACGCCAACTTGGTGGCCTGGCTGGTCAAGACCCATCTGCTGATGTCGCTCACCGCGCAACGGCGCGACATCTCCGATCCGCAGGTGATACTGGAATTCGCCAATCAGGTCGGCAACGGCACGCGCCTGGATTACCTGTACCTGCTCACCGTCGCCGACATCCGCGGTACCAACCCGACCCTGTGGAACTCCTGGAAGGCATCGTTGCTGACCTCGCTCTACGCCGCGACCCAGCGCGTGCTGCGCCGCGGCGTCGACAATCCGCCGGACCGCGATGAACTGGTGGGCGAGGTTCAGACCAATGCGCTCGAACTGCTGACGGCACAGGGCGTGGATGCCGACACCTGCCGGCGCCTGTGGAGCCCGTTCGACGACGAATATTTCCTGCGCCACTCGGCGGACGAGATCGCCTGGCACACCGCGGCTATCCGGCGCGCACGCGCGGAAGACCTGCCGCTGGTGTTGATCCGCCAGTCGGCGGCGCGCGGCAGCACCGAGATATTCCTCTATGCCGACGACCACCCCAACCTGTTCGCCCACACGACCACGGCGCTCGCCCAGCTCGGGCTCGACATCGTCGATGCACGCATCATCACCAGCCGCGACCGCCGCACGCTCGACACCTTCCTGGTGCTGGAAGACACCGGCCAGCCGATCGACTCGTCCTGGCGTCTGGAAGAGATCGCCGACACCCTGCGCCGACGCCTGCGCGACCCCGACCAGCGCCCGGTGCCGGTCAAGCGCAACACGCCGCGCCAACTCAAGCACTTCGACGTGCGCACCGACATCCGCTTCGCGCCGCAGCCGCGGTTCAACCGCACCGTACTCAGCATCACCACCGGCGACCGGCCGGGACTGCTGTCGCGCATCGGCATCGTGCTGACCGAATGCGGCATCCGCGTCCACAACGCCAAGATCGCCACCGCCGGCGAACAGGCGGACGACATCTTCTACATCACCGATCTCGACGACCGCCCGCTCACCGACGCGGCCAGACAGGACGCGCTCGCCGACACCCTGCGCAAGGCCTTGCAGCAATCCGAAGACAACCTGAGCATCCGTTTCTGACGGACCCGTTTCCCGCTGCGGCCGTCAACGGCCGACGCGCAGCACCAGCGGCCACTCCACCCGGCGCGGCCCGTCGCCCCACAGCTTTTCCATCTCGCGCTCCAGCGCATCCACCGGATCCTCGCCGTGCGCTTCCAGATATCGGTTGCGCGCAGACCAGGTGCGCAGATAACCCATGAGCTGGGGCAACGACCAATCCACCGTCATCGCGAATGGCGGCGCCTCGATCTCCCGCCAGGGAAACGGCAGGTCGCGATAACCCGATTCGACGAAACGCCGCTCGGGCGGCCAGTAAGGCCCAAGAACACCCTCGTAAAAGTCGTACATCACGGCATCGATGCCCGGCTCGCCGAAGCGATGCAGACCATAGGTCCACACCGCCAACACCCCGCCCGGCGCCAGCACGCGCGCCACCTCGGCGTGAAAGCGCTCGGGATCGAACCAATGCAACGCCTGCGCGACCGTGACGAGATCGACCGAACCCGGTGCCAACCCGCTCGCCTCGGCCAGTGCACCGTGATAGGTCACGCGCGAATGCGCGCCCGCCGCGGCGAGCTGCGCCGTGCTCGCGTCGGTCGCAACGACGTGCCCGAAGTGCTCCGCCAGCATGCGTGCCGCCTGCCCGCTGCCGGTGGCGCAGTCCCAGGCCCGCCCGCGCGCCGGCGCCAGACCCGCCAGCCATTCGAACAAGGCCGCGGGATAACCAGGCCGATGGCTCGCATAACCGCCCGCGACGCTCGAAAAATGATCGGAAAACGATGTGGACATACGTGAAACGCATTTAAGGCCGGCAATTTAAGAATTGCATATTACTTCACAATAGCCTCTTCACGCTCAATCTTATATTCATCATATGGTTTACTCGCTCGATCAATACACTCTTCATATTGCGATGGAGGAACCTTATTGCATTCGTTACGACTATTAAACTGAATATTGTCATACACCGCCTTGTTACTACATCCGACGAGTAGTAATACGAA